>NZ_JBEZNF010000016.1:60233-211134 GCF_040653095.1 Streptomyces sp. NPDC048057 | reverse complement strand
GTGCAACGGCGGCGTCGTGCTGCGCATCCACCGCGGCTTCGGCTGCCACTCCCGGCCCGGGCCGCCGCACGCGCCGTCGCGGATCAGCGCTCCGAGAGCGGCTTCGGCGCCTCCTGCACCGCCCAGCTGTTGCCGTCGGGGTCCCGGAAGAAGACGAACGAGTTCCACTCGCGCCCCGGGCCCTCGACCCAGCCGTTCTCCCCGGTGTGCATGACCTCGCTCACGTCCACGCCACCGGCCACCAGCGCCGCCCGGGTGGCGGCGATGTCCGTGGTGCACAGCTGGAGCCCGTGCACGGTGCCGGGCTCCGGCGTCGGCTGGCCGTTGGGCCGGGGGAAGACGCTCGACGTCAGGGCGACCGAGCAGCGGGACCCCGGTGGGGTGAGCTGGACCATGCGGATGCCGGGTGCCGGCTGCATGTCGAAGTCGACGGTGAAGCCGCACCCCTCCTCGTAGAACCGCTTGGCCCGGTCGAGGTCGGAGACGGGGACGTCGATCAGCTCAAGTGTCAGTTCCGTAGGTTCCATCGGTGGATCCCTTCGATCGAGTGATGCACAACCGGCCGTCGTGGACGCGGGGCCAGGGGCGCCGTGCCGTCGCCCGGTGGCCGGCCGGGGAGCCGTCCCGCGTCGTGTTGACCACCGCGCGCTCCCCAACCCGGCCACGGACGACCCGTATTCATTCACATGTTCGATTTTTGAGTCCAGTCCCCTCACCCGGGAATGCCGAACGCCGCCGCCGCGGCCCCACCGCAGCGGCGGAAACCCGTCGTGACCACGACGGGACGGCGCACGCCGGGTGAGCACCGCCCGCCTCTTTGGCTAGGCTCGACGCCGGACGTTGATCGTGGGACGGGAGCGCGGGATGACGGCGGCGCCGGGACGCAGAAGCAGCACCTTCACCCGCCTGCTCCGGCACGGCTTCACCGACCCGGGCGCGGCGGAGCGGCTGCTCGACCTGGACGCGATGGCGTCCGTACGCGACGATCCGCTCCTCCTCGACGCCCTCGGCGCCACCGCCGACCCCGATCTCGCCCTGCGCTCGCTGGTCCGCCTGGTGGAGGCCCAACCGGCCAGGGACGGCGACGGCGAGCGGGCCGACCGGGTCCTGCTCGACACCCTCGTCACCGCGAAGCCGCTGCGCGACCGGCTCCTCGGCGTCCTCGGCAGCTCCGAGGCGCTCGGCGACCACCTGGCCCGCCACCCCGGGGACTGGCGGGCCCTCGCCACGTACGAGTCGACCGATCTGCACCCGGGCGTGGAGGAGTTCGAGCACTGCCTCGCCGACGCCACCGACCCCGTCTCGCTCCGCGTCTCCTACCGGCGCTGTCTGCTCTCCATCGCCGCCCGCGACGTCTGCGGCACCACCGACGTCGCCCAGGCCGCGGCCGAACTCGCCGACCTCGCCACCGCCACCCTGCGCGCCGCGCTCGCCATCGCCCGCGCCCACGCGCCCGAGGACGCCGCCCACTGCCGCCTCGCCGTCATCGCCCTCGGCAAGTGCGGCGGCCAGGAGCTCAACTACGTCTCCGACGTCGACGTCGTCTTCGTCGGCGAGCCGGCCGGCGACGCCGACGAGAACGCCGGGCTGCGCGCCGCCACCCGCCTCGCGTCCCACATGATGCGGATCTGCTCCGAGACCACCGTCGAGGGCACCATCTGGCCCGTCGACGCCAACCTCCGCCCCGAGGGCCGCAACGGGCCGCTGGTGCGGACCCTGAGCAGCCATCTCGCGTACTACCAGCGCTGGGCCAAGACCTGGGAGTTCCAGGCACTGCTCAAGGCGCGGGCGGTGGCCGGGGACCCGCTGCTGGGCGAGGAGTACATCGAGGCCGTCTCCCCGATGGTCTGGCAGGCCGCCGAGCGGGAGAACTTCGTCACCGACGTGCAGAAGATGCGCCGCCGCGTCGTCGACAACATCCCGGTCACCGAGGTCGACCGCGAGCTGAAGCTGGGCCCCGGCGGGCTGCGCGACGTCGAGTTCGCCGTACAGCTCCTGCAACTGGTGCACGGCCGCAGCGACGCCACCCTGCACAGCGGCAGCACCCTCGTCGCCCTCCAGGCGCTCGCCGCCGGCGGATACGTGGGGCGCGTGGACGCCGCCCAACTGGACGACGCGTACCGCTTCCTGCGCGCCATGGAGCACCGCATCCAGCTGTACCGGCTGCGGCGCACCCACCTCGTCCCCGAGGACCAGGACGACCTGCGCCGCCTCGGGCGCTCCCTGGGCTTCCGCACCGACCCCGTGGGCGAACTCAACCGCGAGTGGCGCCGGCACGCCGCCGTCGTGCGACGGCTGCACGAGAAGCTCTTCTACCGGCCGCTGCTCGACGCCGTCGCCCAACTGGCGCCCGGCGAGACCCGGCTGAGCACCAAGGCCGCCGGCCAGCGCCTGGAAGCCCTCGGGTACGCCGACCCGGCCGCCGCCCTGCGCCACCTGGAGGCGCTGGCGTCCGGCGTCACCCGCAAGGCCGCGATCCAGCGCACCCTGCTGCCCGTGCTGCTCGGCTGGTTCGCCGACTCCGCCGACCCCGACGCCGGGCTCCTCGGCTTCCGCAAGGTCTCCGACGCCCTCGGCAAGACGCCCTGGTACCTCCGGCTGCTCCGGGACGAGGGCGCGGCGGCGGAGAACCTCGCCCGGGTGCTGTCCGCCGGTCGCCTCGCCCCCGACCTGCTGCTGCGCGCCCCCGAAGCCGTCGCGATCCTCGGCGACCCCAGCGGGCTCAAGCCGCGCGCCCGCAACCACCTGGAGCCGGAGGTCCTGGCCGCGGTGGGCCGCGCCGACACCGCGGAGGGCGCGGTCGCCGCCGCCCGCGGCGTGCGCCGGCGGGAGCTGTTCCGCACCGCGGCGGCCGATCTGATCGGCACGTACGGCACCGAGGAGAGCCCCGCCGAAGCCGACACCGGCGCCCTCGTCGACCAGGTCGGCAGTGCCCTCACCGACCTCAACGCCGCCACGCTCGCCGGCGCCCTGCGCGCCGTGGTCCGCGAAGGGTGGGGCGACCAGCTCCCCACCCGCTTCGCGGTCATCGGGATGGGCCGCTTCGGCGGCCACGAGCTGTCCTACGGCTCCGACGCCGACGTCCTCTTCGTCCACGAACCCCGCGAGGGCGTCGACGACCAGGAAGCGGCGCGGGCTGCGAGCGCCGTCGTCGCGGAGATGCGCCGACTGCTGCAAGTGCCCACCGCGGACCCGCCGCTGCTGATCGACGCCGACCTGCGCCCCGAGGGCAAGAACGGCCCCCTGGTGCGCACCCTCGCCTCCTACGGGGCGTACTACCGCCGCTGGTCCCTGGTGTGGGAGAGTCAGGCCCTGCTGCGCGCCGAACCCATGGCCGGCGACGCTGACCTGGGCGCGCGCTTCATGGAACTCGTCGACCCCCTGCGCTACCCGGCGGAGGGCCTGGGCGAGGACGCGGTCCGCGAGATCCGCCGCCTCAAGGCCCGGATGGAGTCCGAACGGCTGCCGCGCGGCGCGGACCCGACGCTCCACACCAAGCTGGGCCGCGGCGGGCTGAGCGACGTCGAGTGGACCGTCCAACTGATCCAGATGCGCCACGGCTGGGCCGAGCCCGGCCTGCGCACCACCCGCACCCGCGAAGCCCTGGCGGCGGCCCACGCCGCGGACCTCCTCTCCACGGACGACGCCCAGACCCTCGACGAGGCGTGGGTCCTCGCCTCCCGCGTGCGCAACGCGGTGATGCTGGTGAGGGGCCGCCCGAGCGACACGTTCCCCGCGGCGGGCCGCGAACTGGCTGCGGTGGGCCGGTACTTGGGCTACGGCCCGGGCCACGTGGGCGACATGCTCGACGACTACCGCCGCGTGACGCGCCGCGCGAGGGCGGTCGTGGAGGCCCGTTTCTACGACGCGACGTAGCGGGAGCGGACCGGGCCGCCCTGCGGGCAGGCGCCCGCGCCACCGGGAGACCCTCGCCGCAGCGCCGGGGCTCCGGCGCCACCTGGACATCGCCGCCGCATCCCTGCGGGCGCGTTGGTCTGCGCGGCCCGCTGGACGGCTGGTCGCGCAGTTCCCCGCGCCCCTGATTGCCCACGCCCTGCGGGCGTAGGGCCGCGGTGTGACCTGGACGCATCCGGGACGGAGCTTCGTGAGCAACCAGCCATGGTCCGCAGAGAAACGAGGGTTTGGGGGCGCGGGGAACTGCGCGACAAGCCACAGAGGCCCGCAGAGACCAACGTTCGCGCAGGGGTGTGGCGCGTGCGTCTGAGTAGTGCCCGGCCCGTCCCGCCCGCGGCGCAGGGGTTTTGGGGGCGCGGGGAACTGCGCGACCAGTCACCCACCGGGGCGCGGAGGCACACGCACCCCCTACCACTGGGCGATGGGCGGGGCGTCCCGCCCGTGACGTTGCCAGGCCGCGTTCAGGCGGACGAGGCGAGCGGCGGTGGCGACGCCGCGGACGGTCGCGACCTTGCCGCCGGCGAGGTCGAACGTCACCGCGCCGATGACCCGGTCGCGGACGACGAAGAGGATCGCGGGGGTGCCGTTCACGCGGGCGTAGTGGGCGGAGTACGCGCCGCCGACGAGACGCCGCTTCGCGGCGGTGGGCTTGAAGCCCGCCCGCGCCACCGCGGCGACGCGCTCCGGAGTGTCGAACCGCAGCAGCTTCTTCGTCAGGCCCGCGCCGTCGGAGATCGCCGTCGCGTCGTCCGTGAGCAGCGCCACCAGCCGCTCGGTGCGGCCCGAGGACGCGGCGGCGAGGAACTCCTCGACGATCCTGCGGGCCGACGCCGCGTCGGCCTCCCCGCCGCCGCGCCGCGCAGCGGACACGCGCCGCCGGGCCCGGTGCAGGTGCTGCTGGCTCGCCGCCTCCGTGATGCCGAGGACCTCGGCGATCGCGGCGTGGCTGTCGGAGAACGCCTCGCGCAGGACGTAGACGGCCCGTTCGACGGGGGACAGGCGTTCCAACAGGGTCAGCACCGCCAGGGAGACGGACTCCCGCTGCTCGAAGGTGTCGGCGGGGCCGAGCATCGGGTCGCCGTCGAGCAGCGGTTCGGGCAGCCAGGCGCCGACGGCGCGTTCGCGGCGGGCGTGCGCCGAGCGGAGCCGGTCCAGGCACAGGTTGGTGACGACCTTGGTCAGCCACGCCTCCGGGACCTCGATCCGCTGCCGGTCGGCGGCCTGCCAGCGCAGGAACGCTTCCTGCACGGCGTCCTCGGCGTCGGTGGCGGACCCCAGCAGCCGGTACGCCAGGGAGGCCAGCCGGTTGCGGCTGGCCTCGAACCGGCCGGCGTCGAAGCGATCCGCGGCGGTGCCGTCCACGCGTACCACCTTAGGAGGCGGCGACACGACCGTCTTCCTTGCCGGCGGACACGTCCGTCACCGCGGCCAGGCGGTGCCTGCGGTGGGGCAGGCCGAGGGTCGGGTGCCGGGTGGCCCACAGCGACATGTTGAGGATGCCCGCCTTGATCCGCGCGGCCTTCCGCCCGCCCACGTACTTCGGCTTCGCCCGCCCTTCCTCGTCGACGAACTGAAGGATCCCGTCCCGTCGCCCGAGGCTGATGTGGTTGCCCACGTACGTCAGCCTGGTGTTCGGGACCTCGCGGCCGGTCAGGCGTCCCACGATCGCGGCCGTGGCCTGCCGGCCGGTGTCGCCGGCGGACGCGCAGGACATCGGCAGCGGGCGGCCGTTGTCGCGGACGGCCCGGGCGCTGTCGCCGGCGGCGTACACGTTCGGGTGCGAGCGCGACCGCATGGTGCGGTCGACGACGATCCGGCCCTGCTCGGTGACCTCCAGCCCACCGGCGGCGGCGATGGGGTCGACCGTGAACCCGGCCGTCCACACGGTCGCGTCCGCCGTCAGGGCGGTGCCGTCGGCGCACAACACCCGGGCCGCTTCGACGGCGTCGACCCGGGTGTGCTCCCGGACGTCGACCCCCAGCCGCTCGCAGGCGCGGCGCAGATGGCCGCGGGCCCCGGGGGAGAGCGGTGCGCCCAACTCGCCCCGGGCCACCAGCGCCACCGACAGCCCGGGCCGGGACTCGGCGATCTCGGTGGCGGTCTCGATGCCGGTCAACCCGTCGCCCACGACCACCACCCGTCCGCCGTCGCCCACGCCGTCCAGCCGCTCGCGCAGCCGCAGCGCCGAGGGCCGGCTGGCGACGTCGAAGGCGAACTCGGCCGCGCCGGGGACGCCGTGGTCGGCGCCGCGGCTGCCGAGCGTGTAGACGAGCGTGTCGTACCCGATCTCGCCCCCGCCCTCGGCATCGGCCACGGTGACGACCCCGCCCTCGGGGTCGACGGCGGTCACGCGGGCCAGCCGCAGCCGTACCCCCGAGCCCGCGAAGACGTCGGCGAGCTGTGGAGCCTCGACGTCCTGGCCGGCCGCGAGCTGGTGCAACCGCAGCCGCTGAACGAAGTCCGGCTCGGCATTGACCAGGGTGATCCCGACGTCCGCCGACACCATCCGCCGCGCCACGTTCGCGGCCACATGGACCCCGGCATAGCCGGCCCCGAGAACGACGATGCGGTGCTTCATGTGATGCTCCCGTCGATTGGCGTGCTTTCACCGACTTGAGCGAAACGGCTCCTCGATCCCTGACAGCGACTGACTGTGTTCCGGCTCACACCCCTCACTCCGTGCGTCCCCGCCCCGTGGCTGCATCTGCCGTGTGCACGGGTCTTTGCGCGGTCATCGTGCGTGGTCATCGCGGGGCGCTGGAGGGACTCGCCGTCTTCCTGCGGGCGCGTGGGCCGCGGCGCTGGTGGAGGGCAGCTCCACCCGTATCAGCAACGCATCCGAGGAGCCCCGCACCGGCTCAGAAACCAGACAAGAGGCCGTTCTCCCCCTATGCGCTCCCGAGCGGGCGCAGGACAATCCCCGGTACCGATTCCCCGCCGTTGCGGCGAAGTCCATCCATGCACGCACCGGCGCGCCCCGGCGCCCGGGAGCGAGGCCGCACCGTCGTGGCCGCTCCCGCCGCCGGGCCGCCCCCGCGTGACCGGAGGTGTCTCATGACCACCAGCCACGAGGTTTCCATCCCGGTCCTCGGCAGCGACGGAGGTGGCCGGCTGTACGAGCAGATCGAGGAGCTCCGCGCCGCCGGGCCCGCCGTGCGGGTCCGGCTGCCCCAGGACGTCATCGCTTGGTCCGTCACGCGCGGCGACGTCGTCAGGCGGCTGGTCACCCATCCCGATGTCACCAGGGACGCCCGTGGCGTCTGGGCCGGTTACCAGCCAGGCGCCGTCCCCTGGCTCTTCCCCTGGGTCGACGCCCGCTCCATGGCCACCTCCGAAGGGCCCGAGCACACCCGGTTACGGAGGATGGTCGGGCCCGCGTTCACACCGCGACGCATGGAGTCGCTGCGGCCCTCGATCGAGTCCGTCGTCACCGACCTCCTGGATGGTCTGGAGGACCTGGAGGACGGCGCGGCAGTGGATCTGCGGGAGCACTTCGCACACGGTGTGCCGACCCGTGTGATCTGCGATCTCTTCGGTGTCCCCGAGGAGCAGCGCCCCGCCATGCTCTCCGTCGTCGATGCGGTCCTGGCCACCGATGTCCCCCCGGGGGAGTCGGAGGGGATCAGGAGCGAGCTGAACACCGTCATGCACCGCCTCGTGGAGGCGAAGCGGCGGGAGCCCGGCGATGACATGACCAGTCTGCTGCTCACCGCCCATGAAGGGGACCGGCTGACCGAGGCGGAGCTGATCTCCACCCTGATCCTGATGATCGGCGCCGGGAGCCAGACCACGATCGCGCTGATCGGGAGCGCCGTCCGGGCGCTCCTCACCCACCGTCAGCAGCTGAGCGCGACCCTGGCCGAGCCCACCCGCTGGGCCGATGTCATCGAGGAGACCCTGCGGCTCCATCCGCCGGTCGTCCATCTTCCGTTGCGGTTCGCGGTCCGTGACATCGATCTCGGCGAGGGCGTCACCGTGGCGGCCGGGGAGGCCATCCTCATCGGGTTCGGGGCGCACGGCCGGGACCCGTCGTTCCACGACACCGCGCACGGCTTCGACATCGACCGCGTGGACAGGGACCATCTGGCGTTCGGGTACGGCGTCCACTACTGCCTCGGCGCCCCGCTCGCCCGGCTGGAGGCCGCCGTCGCGCTGCCCGCCCTGTTCGACCGGTTCCCGGACGTCGTGCTTGCGGACGAGGGGAACACCCCTGACCCGCAGTCGTCGTTCATCGGCAACGACGTCCTCGCCCTGCCCGTCCTCCTGCGGCCCGCCGGGCGTGCGGCCCGGTGAGCCGACCGCTCCGGTGAAAGCGGACCGTCTGTCCCCCGTGGGCGGGCGGTTCACCCGGTCATGCGGGTGGCCGTCGATGACGACATCACCGCGGTCAGCCGCTGCCGCAGCATCGACCTGCCCACCACCGCCAAGAAGTGGCGCGGCCCGGCCGCCCGTCCACCGTGCCCGCCCCGTACGACCTCACGCATCCCCGCCCGGCGAAGCCACCCGTAGCGATGCGAAGTGCGACAAGCACCCCGTCAGCGCCAGCTCGAACGCCGTGTTCGCGCGCGGCCCCGCCGGCCCCGACAGCGCCCGCGCCAGCCACGGCGTCGCCGACTCGTCCGGCAGCACCCACATGGGCTCCGGCGCCGCCATGTCGAGCGCCGAGCCCAGGATCAGGTTCTCCAGCGCGATGATCACCTTCATCACGTCGTCGACGGCGAACCCCGCGTCCAGCAGCACCCGAACCGCCCGCTCGTAGTGCTCCAGCACCCGCGGCGCCCGTACCGGGGAGGCCATCAGCAGCGGGATGGCCCGCGGGTGCGCCGCGAACGCCGCGCGGTACGAGCGGGCCCAGCCCGCCAGGGCGTCCTCCCACGCGGGCGCCCCCAGCGCACCCGGGTCGATCGCCTCGCAGACCCGTTCCCGCAGCAGCTCGACGATCCCGTCCCGCCCGTCCACGTGGTGGTACAGCGAAGCCGTCTGCACCCCGAGCCGCCGCGCCACCTGCACCAGCGTGAACTCGCCCTTCTCGTCGACCAGTTCCAGCGCGGCCGTGGCGATGCGCTCGCGATCTATCAGCGGTGTCCGCGGCCGTCCCATTCGTCCGATCCCCCTGTACGTCTTCCCGGATCCTCCGTCGGAGGCTACATTGCGGAAAACCGAATGCCGTTAGGTTTCCGTTCACCTCCGCCGAAAGGGCTTCCGCAGGTCCGGTTCACCCGTCTCCACCCTTCGCCAGGAAGGCTCCACCCGCATGTCAGAAACCTCTCCAGGGCTGAGAAGGGGCACCCTCGGGACCACCGACATCGCCTTCTTCGTCGTCTCCGCCGCGGCCCCGCTCACCGTGATGGCGGGCGTCGCGCCCATCGCCCTCACGCTCGGCGGCCTCGGCGCCCCGGCCGGCTACGTCCTCGCCGGCATCACCCTGGCGATCTTCTCCGTCGGCTTCACGACGATGAGCCGCCACGTCCGCAGCGGCGGCGCCTTCTACGCGTACATCACCCGCGGCCTCGGCCCCGTCGCCGGCATCGGCGCCGCGCTGCTGGCGCTGATCGGCTACAACGGCATGGAGATCGGCATCTTCGGGCTCCTCGGCTCGGCCACCGCCGACACCGGCGCGGCCCTGTGGGGCGTCGACATCCCCTGGCTGCCCGTCTCCCTCGCCGGGATCCTGCTCATCTGGTACGGCGGCTTCCGCTCCGTCGACTTCGGCGCCAAGGTCCTCGGCGTCCTGCTCGTCGCCGAGACCGGGATCCTGCTGCTGCTCGCCGGCGGCGTGCTCGTCGAGGGCGGGGCGAACGGCCTGGACCTCGCGCCCTTCGCGCCGTCCAACGTCCTGGTCCCCGGCACCGCCGCGGTACTCGCCTTCGCGTTCGCCGCGTTCACCGGCTTCGAGTCGACCGTGATCTACCGGCGCGAGGCCCGCGACCCGGCCCGCACGGTCCCGCGCGCCACCTACGCCGCCGTCGCGTTCCTCGGGATCTTCTACGCGTTCATCGTGTGGACCGTCATCCAGGCGTTCGGCAACGACCAGGTCGTCCGCGCCGCCACCGACGACCCCGGCGGGCTCTTCTTCGCCGCCATCACCACGTACGTCGGGAGCTGGGCCGCCGACCTGATGCACGTCTTCATCGTGACCAGCATCGTCGCCTCGCTGCTCGCCTTCCACAACGCGATCAACCGCTACGCCCTCGCGCTCTCCGAGGAGGGCGTGCTGCCGAAGGCCTTCGGCCGGGTCCACCCGCGCCACCGCTCCCCGTACGTCGCGGGCATCGCCCAGAGCGTGCTGGGCGCGGTCATCGTGCTCGGCTTCGCCGCGGCCGGCGCCGACCCGTACACCCAACTCCTGCTCTGGGTGAACACCCCGGGCATGGTCGGGCTGATGGCGTTGATGCTGCTCGCCGCGATCGCGGTGCCGTGCTACTTCCGGCGCGTGCGGCACGACGAGGGCGCGCTGCGGACCGTCGTCGCGCCGGTGCTGGCCGCGGTGCTGCTCGCCGTGGCGATCTATCTGATCGCGACCAAGGTCCACCTCTTCACCGGGGCGTCCACCCTGGTCAACACCGTGCTCCTGGCGCTCGTCCCGACCGTCTTCGCCATCGGCGCCCTGCTGGCGCTCTGGCTCAAGCGGCGACGGCCCGAGGTGTACGAGGGGTTCGCCGCGGAGCCGACGGAGCAGGCCCCCACGGCTGACGTCGTCGCGCCGCGCGACTTCGACCACCCAACGACAAGGAAGGCAACGCACCGTGCCAGCAGCTGACATCGTCCTGACCGGGGCCGCGGTCCGCACCCTCGACCCCGCCCGGCCGCACGCCACCGTCGTGGCCGTCGCCGGCGGCCGGATCGCGGCCGTCGGCGACGAGGCGGACGTACGGGACTGGCGCGGACCCGGCACCGAGACGGTCGACCTCGCCGGCGCCACCCTCGTCCCGGGGCTCACCGACGCCCACAGCCACCCCGTGTGGGGCCTGGACCTGGCGTCGGGTGCGGACCTCACCGCCGTCACGGACCTGGAGGGGCTACGGGCCGCGCTGCGCGACGCCGAACGGCGCGACGGATGGGTGCTGGCCTGGGGACTCGACCACAACGCCTTCGGCGGACGCGACATCCACCACGACCTCGTCGAGGACGTCCTGGCCGGCGCCCCCGCCTTCGTCCGGCTCTACGACGGCCACTCCGCCCTGGTCAGCGCCGCGGCGCTACGGGCCGCCGGCGTCGACGGGCCGCGCACCTTCGCCCAGCGGGCCAGCGTGGTCTGCGACGCGGCCGGCCGCCCGACCGGCCACCTCGTCGAACACGCCGCCATGGACCTCGTCGCGCAGGTCGTCCCGCGCGCCCCCGCCGCCGAACGCGGCGCCCGACTGCTCGACCTGCTGTCGCAGATGGCCGCGACCGGGCTCACCGCGGCGCACGTGATGGACCTCGGCGGGGACGCCCTGGAACTGCTCGCCGCCGTCGAGGACTCCGCCGACCTGCCCGTACGGCTGCGGCTCGCACCCTGGTGCATGCCCGGCGCGGGGGAGGGGGAGTTGGCGGAGCTGATCGCCCTCCAGCGCGAGCACGGCCGGGACTGGCGCGTCGGCGGCGTGAAGTTCTTCATGGACGGCACCGTCGAAGGCGGTACGGCCTGGTTGGAGCACGCCGACTGCCACGGCCAGGGCACGGACGCCTTCTGGCCCGACCCCGTCGCGTACAGCGCCGCCGTCCGCCGGCTGCACGAGGCGGGCGTGGCGACCGCGACCCACGCCATCGGCGACGCCGCGGTACGGCACGTGCTGGACACCGTCGAGGCGCTGGGCCCGCGCGGCGCCGGGGCTCCGGTGCACCGCATCGAGCACATCGAGACCGTGCCGGACGACCAGATCCCCCGGTTCGCCCGGCTCGGGGTCGCGGCGTCCATGCAGCCGCCGCACACCGCGTACACCCGCGCCGACCACACCGACGAGTGGTCCAAGCGACTCGGCGACGAACGGGCCTCCCGCGCCTGGCGCTACCGCGACCTGCGCGACGCCGGCGCGACGCTCGCGCTCGGCTCCGACTGGCCCATCGCCCACTACGACGTGCGCCAGGTCCTCGCCACGGCCCTGGCTCCGCGGGGCGCGGCGAGCGTCCGCGCCGGGCTGACCGGCCTGATGGCGCTGGAAGGCTGCACCACGCACGCCGCGCGCGCCGCCGGCGAGCAGGACGCGGCGGGCCGGATCGCGGTGGGCCACCGCGCCGACCTGACCGCGCTCGGCGTGGACCCGGGGACGGCCACCGCGGACGAACTCACCGAAGCCCCGGTCCCGCTGACCGTCACTTCGGGCCGCATCACCCACCGCGGGTGACCCCGGCGCCCTCCCGGCGCCCCTGACCCCGGAGCCGCCCGCAATCCCCCGGCGGGCGGCTCCGGCCTTCCCTCCCACGGCTGCGGGAAAATCACTTGAGCGGTGCCGACGCTGCCCGGTAACGTCCCGTGACATGTGTGGTGTAGCAGCAGCCTCTTCCGCCGCGACGCGGACCCGCCGCTCCTAGCGGCGGACCCCCTCTCCTCCTTCGGGACCCCCGCCGCTCTCGTGCGTACGCGCCGAGCGGCCCTCTGTGCTGCCCGGCTGACTTCGAAGCCGCGGAGACACCTCCTTGCACTCGCACCACCCCGGTCGGCATGAACTCGGCCAGAACTTCCTGATCGACCGGCACACCATCGACGCCTTCACCGAACTCGTGAGGCGCACCCACGGGCCCATCATCGAGATCGGCACCGGAGACGGCGCCCTGACGCTGCCGCTCCAGGGGCTCGGCCGCGACCTCACCGGGATCGAGATCGACGGCCGGCGCGCCGCGAAGCTGCGCAGCCGCACCGACCGCTCCACCACCATCGTGACGGCGGACTTCCTGCGCTACCGGACCCCGACGACCCCGCACGTGCTCGTCGGCAACCTGCCCTTCCACGAGACGACGACGATGCTCCGCCGCATCCTGCGCTCCTCGGGGTGGACCGACGCCGTGCTCCTGGTGCAGTGGGAGGTCGCCCGGCGCCGGGCCGGCGTCGGCGGCGCGACGATGATGACGGCCCAGTGGTGGCCGTGGTACGCCTTCCGCCTCGAACGCCGGGTCCCCGCCGCCGCGTTCCGCCCCCGGCCGAACGTCGACGGCGGCCTGCTGACCGTCGCCCGCCGCCCCCGCCCGCTGGTGGGCGCGGCGGACCGGCAGGACTACCAGGACCTGGTCGCCCGCGTCTTCACCGGAAAGGGCCGCGGCCTGGCGCAGATCGTCGCCCGCGCCGCCCCCGAACTCCCGCGGCGCCACGTCCAGGAGTGGCTGCGCACCCATCGGATCGCCGCGACCGCGCTGCCGAAGCAGCTCACCGCGGAGGAGTGGGCCGACCTCCACGCCCGGTGCGCGCTCCAGCGCCGCTGACCCGGCCGACCAACTCGCCGCGGCGCAGCACCACCACGCATCCGCAGGGCGCGGAGCAGTACTCCACCACGCCCTCGGAGGTGCGGTGCGCGGACCGCAGCGCCCAGTCGCCACCACCGCCGGGCGCCCAACAGTACGGACAACAGTCCCCGGCGGCGGCGACGACGACGGGCGGGGTGGCGGGCGCGGGCGGTACGGTGCCGCCGCGCCCGTACACCGCCGCCGCGCTCGCCACCACGATCAGCAGCACCGCCGCCGCCTCCCGCGCACTCAGCACCTCCCCGAGCACCAGGGCCCCCACCACCGCCCCCACGGCCGGACTCAGCGCCAGCAACACCCCGAACGTCCGCACCCCCACCCGCCGCAGCACCACCATGTCCAGCGTGTACGGCACCAGCGACGACAACACCGCGACGAGCGCCCCCACGGCCAGCACCTGCGGATGCGCCACGACCTGGTGCCCCCCGGTCGCCGCGGCCACCGGCGCCAACAGGCACGCCCCGACGGCAAGGGCCAGCGCCAGCCCCGTCGCGTCGTCAAACCCCCGCCCCACCCGATGACTCAGCACGACGTACGCCCCCCGACACACCGCTGCCCCCGCGCCCCACAGCAGCCCCACCCACGCCAGGTCGGCCCCCGGCGCCGTCAACAAGAACACCCCACCCGTCGCCGCAGCGACCACGGCCAGATCCCTTGGCCGTCGCGACAGCGCAGCCGCCAGCGCCAACGGCCCCAGCAACTCCACCGCGGACGCCACCCCGATCGGAAGGTGCGCGATCGCCTGGAAGTACAGGGCGTTCATCAGCGCGATGACCGCCCCGAAGGAAATGACGGCCCGCCACTGCGCCCCGTCCAACTCCCGCGGCCGGGGCCGGACGACCGCGCAGATCACCGCCGCCGAGATCACCAGCCGCAGCCCGGCCAGCGCTACCGGCCCGACCTGCCCGTACACCCCCTTCGCGACGGCCGCCCCGAGCTGAAGGCTCAACATCTGCCCCAGCACGAGCAACACGGGCAGCCGCGCGTTTCGACTGTCGGTGACCAACGACCTCACCCCCCTTCCGGCCGACACGACGGGGACCGGTCCGGGGCCACGATGAGGTAATGCCCATATGCAGTTCAACCATTACAAGGCGAGGCGCCCCGGCCCGACGCTGCACCCCCGACCACTCGCCCACCCGGCGAGACTCCGAGCGGTGACGAAGCCGGGCCTGCCTGCGTCATGTGCTGTGCTTCGCCCGACTGGCTCGGCTGCTGAGCATCCCCGCGAGCGCGGGGCCGACCGTACCGGCACCCCGTGCGGGTGGTGCGCGATGGGAACACCTCCGCGGGCGCGGGGTCGACTCTTGTTGACCTGGGGTTCTTTCAGAGGGTGACGCAGATTTCGTTTAGTTGGAACGCGGGGGCACGGCTACAGGCCGAGCATGCGTGAGGGAAATCAGGCACCGCTGTGGTCGTCATCACCGAAGAACCTTCAGAGGCAGGCATGAGGCCATATGACGCGCCAGACCACCCCTCGTCGCGGAATGGTCGAACAGCATCGCCATCGTTCCCCACGCCGCCGATCCCCGCCCAGCACGCCATGGACCCTTGGAAGCCCCGTGCTTTGCCCCCGACGGGTGGAACAGGGTGGCTCCTACTCGGGGATGGCCAGCGCGTCCGCGAGCCCGTCGCGGCCGGGGGTGTCGCGTGGCAGCGTCCGGTACAGCGCAGTCGCTCGTGTCCGCGTGAGCCCGGTTCGGTAGGGCTCGGGCAGCTCGCCGAACGCCTGGGATGCGATGCGTGCCGCAGCCTCGCGCTCGCCGTCTTGAGCCCGGCACGATGCCTCGTCGATGGCGATGAGCGCCCGCGTCATCACGGATGGGGACCGCGAGAGCGTGAGCGCCGCTGCCTGAGTTTCGTAGGCCCGGCGGGTCTCCCCGAGGTGGGTGAGGGCCTGGGAGAGGTGCACGTGGTGCTTCTGCATGGGGTAGCCGAACCAGGTGTCCGTACGTTGCTGCGGAGTCAGCTGCTCGGCGGCCCGCTCCACTTCCGCGACCGCAGTGAGCGCGCGTTCCCTGTCGCCGCTGACCGCGTGCGCCCGTGCGGCGACGGCCGCCGCCAACGCGCCCGCGGGGCTTGGTTGGGAGCCTGCGAGGTTGCGAGCCTTGTCCGCGAGCTTGGCCGCCGCCGGCGCCGCGCCGAAGTTCAGCGGCACCATGGCTTCCCTGGCCAGGACCCATGCGTGCAACTGGTGGTCTCCGGACCTTTCGGCTGCACGAGTTGCGGTGGCGCTCCACCCGTGAGATTCGCGATGGTGCCCGAGGTCGTGCAGGACGATGGCGACCATTCCGGCCATCTGCGCCGTGACGTGCGCGAGGGCCGCTCGGTTCCGGTCGGTCTGCGGGCGGTCGAGCAGGGGGCGCAGCTCATCGAACTCGGCGATCAGATCGCCCAGGACGGCGACGGGTGCTTGGCCGTGGTAGCCGTGGCCGTAGCGTTCGGCGGTGGACTGCCATCGGTCGAGGTCGGTGGCGTGGTCGGTGGCGGCGAGTGCCGCGTCGATGTCGGTGCGGGTGGTCGTGAGTGCGGCGGCGAGCCCGGGACCGGCCAGTCCGGCCACGAGCGCGCCACGCAGGATGTCGCGGCGCTTCACTGGGTCCTCTTCTTCCTCAGGATGGGGGACGGGGAGTGGGGCCCCGGTCTCCCATGGACGTGCCGCCAAGCCTAAGTAGGCGCCGGGGATTTGGAGCCCGTCGCAGATGCGCTCCAGAACGGGGAGCGACGTGACGGTCCCGTCTCCGCGCGCCATCTTGCTGACGCGCTCCGGGCGGATGTCGCACGCTTCGGCGATCTTGTTGTAGCTGATACCGCCTTCGTCGTGGGCGAGCGCGAAGACGGCTCCGACGTCCCGTCGCGCCAGCGCCCCCCGGACTCGCGGATCGTTCCGCAGCTCGCTGGGCAGTGCAGCCGGTGACACTGGTCGCTGCATTCTCGCTCCCTGGCTGAACAGCAGTACCCACACCATGTGTACCCCCAAGCGAGGGGCCGCACCGTGTGGTTACCGCACCTTCCGACCTGACCTTGACTGGTCCAACGAGCTGATCGGTGGGAAGGAGCGCAGCCGTGGTCAGTGCGGGCAAGGGCGCGGAAGCCACGCGGCAGATCGCCGAGATGGGCATGGAGCCTGTCTGGCTGGAGCGACCCCGGCGTGCGGATGACGTAGACGTAGGAGCCTCCCTCTGCAACCTGGCCGGGCTCGGGGTGTGCCAACTGGATGGAGTCGACGCGATGCAACGTACTGGCGACCACCGCCGCGCGGGAGGTTCCCCGCCGGGTGCCGAACTCGGCCCGGCGCACGAGCGCGAAGTGGTCAGACCGTCCAACGAGGCGCAGTCCGCGATGACGATTCGGGTGTATCGCGTCGGTGTGGACGGTACGCGGTGGCCGGTGGAGCGGGAGGTCAGTGTGGTTGCGGGGAAGGACGTGCCGGCCGAGCCGATGAAGTTCCCGCCGTGCACCTGCCCGCGCTGTGCGCGGAGGGTCTGGTGAGCCCGCGCGTGAGTCTGGTGGACGTCACCCGTGACGTGCGCCTGGCGGGTGCGGTGTGTCTGAGCCGGCCGCCGAGCGCTGCTGTTGAAGCGCTCCGGGATCGGTTGCGGGCGCACATCGCGATGCTGGTCGTACCTGCTGAGGAGTACGGGCGCAGTCTGAGCGGGGAGTGGTACGGGCAGCACGTGCTGACCTGTGTCGCGAGTGCGAGGAAGGCGGCGATCGGGGTCGAGCCCGGCATACGCATTGATGAGGAACTGCTGCTTCTGGCCGAGTACGTCAAGACGCTGCTCATGTACACGGGGCGTAAGCCGCGGCACAGCGCCTGAACTCCGTGTGCCGGCGCACGGGCAAGGGACCAACGCGTCGGCACACGGGTCCAACCGGCCCCGGCCCTGCTTTCCGATCCCCCGCGACAGGGCCGGGGCCACCCACCCACAGGAGCACCACATGCTCACCCTGATCCCCGTCAGCGCAGCCAAGCTGACCGCGACCGACGTCACGACATGCGAGGCGTGCTGGCGCCAACCCGTCACCACGATTCGCACCGCACCCGGCGTCCGGGACCTGCTGTGCGACACCTGCGCCACAGAAGGCAACCCCGTACGCGTCGAACTCTTCCCGCCCCTCGGGATCTACCGCCTCACCGAACGCCAGCTGGAAGCGGGTAAGCACGGGAAGCCCACGCCGCAGATGCCGCCGGACCCCGGCCCGCATCCGCCCCGACCGGCACCCACCCCAACGCCCGGTGTACCCCCGGTGTAGGAGACGCGCCGGCGGTCATCAGGAGGTGGCTGCATCGGGCGACCGTGGCGTTCCAGGCTTAGTTCGGCGGCTGTTCGAGCTGCGGAGAGGCCCCCGCTGAAGCGGGGACGACGACCACCGCCTTGTCCTGCTCTGCTTCGAGGAAGGAACACCCCCATACACGTAGCAAACGCAACCACTCCCTCCCACAGCCCAAGACCATGCTGTAATGCCCGTATGCAGTTCAACCATTACGGCGGAGAGGCCGCCCAACTCGCTGTAGATCTGGTGAACAGCTCAGCGCTCTGGACCCCGGACGAACTGGAACGGCTCCTGGTGCGGCGTCGGCTGGCGCCGGGGCTGCCCGACGTGGATGAGATCGCGGGCGCTTGGGAATGGCGCGAACGGTTGGCGGGCTGTTTCGGGGCGCAGCCGCTGGAGCAGCGGTGCGGCATCATCAACGACCTGCTTGATGAGGCTGCGAGTCGGCCGTACATCTCGCTGCACAAGGGGCCGCCGCATCTGCACTACACGGCGGAGTCGGCTGGGCGGCCGGCGAGGCTTCGGGCGGTGACGGCGACCGGGCTGTCGTACGTCGTCTGCT
Organism: Streptomyces sp. NPDC048057; assembly: GCF_040653095.1. NCBI lineage: Bacteria > Bacillati > Actinomycetota > Actinomycetes > Kitasatosporales > Streptomycetaceae > Streptomyces > Streptomyces sp. NPDC048057. The sequence continues at coordinate 192,941 of NZ_JBEZNF010000016.1, read as the reverse complement.
TTGCCTCGGCCGACCGGCTCGGCCGCTGTCACCGCGCGGAGTGTTCCAGGGTCTTCGTCGACACCTCACGCAACGGGCGGCGCAGTTACTGCTCGCTGCGGTGCGCCAACACGGACGCGGTTCGCAGGCACCGCGCTCAGCAGCGCGGTGCCGCGAAGCCCCTGGGGGCCTGAAGCCGGACGCGTGCTCGCCTCAGCGTCCCCAATCCTTGACTGCTTTCACAGCAGTCACTTCCGACCCTTTCCTCACTTCACTTCCCGCAGCAACCCCGTCTCCACGTCGAAGACGAATCCGCGAATGGAATTCTTGTGCGGTACGAAGGGGTCGACCTCGATGCGGCGGATCGACTGCCGAACGTCTTCGTCGAGATCGGTGAATGCCTCGGGGGCCCAGGGTGGGCGAATTCCCGTCTCGCCGTGGATCTCCGCCTTGAACTCGTCGTCCCTGAAGGTCTGCATGCCGCAGTCCGTGTGGTGGATGAGCATGATCCTTCGGGTGCCCAGAAGGCGCTGGCTGATCGACAGCGACCGGATCGCGTCCTCCGTCACCTCGCCGCCCGCATTGCGGATGACGTGCGCATCTCCCTCCCGCAGGCCCAGCATCGAGAAGATGTCGAGCCGCGCGTCCATGCACGCGACGACGGCCAGTCGGCGCGCCGGCGGGAGCGCCAACTGGCCGCCGAAGGAAGCGGCATATGCCTCGTTGTTCACCAGTGATTCATCGATGACGGACATCTTTTCCTCCCGTTTTTCTTGCACTGCGGAGCGCTGAGGGGAGCCCCGCACGCGGCACTTTTCTCCGCCCTGGAAGAAAACGTACCCACCCCAAATTCGAACACAGGAGAACGTGGCAGATATACGCCACGGGTGCGTCGCCACCGCCGGGCGTGTACCCGCCAACGGTCGAAAGGTCAACTGGTGTAGACCTCTTGTGCGGTGCGGAATGGCCGGATACGTTTCTCCCCGCAGATCACTGGTTAGCCCGATGAAACGTCACTTCTGTTGGTTCGGTTAGGTATCAGAGGAGTTGCGTCCATGGTGAAAAGGTTCGGAGTCCTCGTTGCGGCGCTCGCCGCCAGCGCCGGTCTCGTCCTCAGTGCCGCGCCCAGCGCGTCGGCGACCGGCGGCTTCTACGTCCGCAGCCATCACTCCAGCTACGCCGACTGCGACGCGGCCGGCAAGGCGGGTGCGCACTTGTGGGGGCAGATCTACTTCTGCAAGCCCTTCCCGCCGAAGCCCAGCGTCTACGAGCTGTGGGCCCGCTAGCCAGCGGAGCCGGCCGCTGACAGGAGCCGATCCTCCCGTCGAGCCCCCACTCTCCCCGTCGTTCACGAGCCGCCCTCCGCCCACCCCGCGGAGGGCGGCTCACGCGCGTCGGCCCCGGGTGCCCCTCCCCGTCCCGGCCGCGCTCGCGGGCGGACGCCTCGCTCTCGGCGAGTGACGAAGCGCGACGCCTTCAGGGCCGGGTCGAGGGGGAGGCGGTGGTGCCGGTGCGGGAACGGTTGGCGCGGATCTCGTCGTGGTGCTCGGCCGCCCAGCCGATCAACTGCCTGACGATGTCGTTCAGGCCACCGCCGAGCGGGGCGAGCGCGTACTCGACGCGCGGGGGCACCTCGGCGTAGGCGGTACGGCTGATCAACCCGTCCTCGGTGAGTTGGCGAAGGGTGCGGGTCAGCATGCGCTGGGAGATGCCCGGGATCTGGCGCTGCAAGTCCGTGTAGCGCATCGGGCCGCCCTCCAGGACGGCGATGACCAGCATGCTCCACTTGTCGCCCACCCGGTCGAGCACCTGGCGGATGAAGTCCATGTGATCGACGGGGATGCTCGCGCACGGCCCGACCGAAGCTGCCATCCCGATATCCGCGCTGTCCTGCATGGCGTCCCTTCCTCTCCGTCGCGCACACCGATGTGCCTTTTGTGTCGCCTTCCATGCTGGCTCATAGTGGCGTTACGAACAAACAGTAGGAATTGGAGGTCAGGCCATGAAGGTAGAGATCTGCCAGGTCTGGGACGAGGCCCGTCCGCCCGTTCTCGGTGCCGAGGGCGACGCGGCGGTCTGCGGCCCGGACGGCTGCGCTGTCACCGTCGACCACGCCGCCCACACGTCCGACCCGCACGCCTGATCCACATCCCTGATCCACGCGCCGGCCGGGCAGCCGATCTCGGCGTGCCCCGGCGGCCACCACACGGAAGAGGTCCCACTGTGCCCACTCTCGCCATCGTCGGCGCCGGCCCCGGCATGGGCCTGGCCATCGCCCGCACCTTCGGCAGTCGCGGCTTCGACGTCGCCCTGATCGCCCGCACCAAGGAGAAGCTGGAAACGCTGGTCGCCCAGCTCGGTCGGGAGGACATCACGGCCGCCGCGTTCCCCGCCGACATCCTCGACCGCGCCTCACTCACCGACGCCCTGGACGCGGCCAGGGCCCGCTTCGGCTCGATCGACGTGCTGGAGTACTCGCCGGCCCCGCACTCCCCGGTGCCCGGCCTCACCCTGGCCGCTCCCTCGGAGGTCACGGTGGACAACCTGCAGCCGATGATCGAGTACGGCTTCTACGGCGCCGTCGCGGCAACCCGGGCCGTACTGCCCGCCATGCGCGAGGCGGGCGCCGGGACCCTGCTGTTCACCACCGGTGGTGGTTCCGTGGACCCGGTGCCGATGTTCGGCAACGCCAACGCGGCCCAGGCGGCCCTGCGCAACTGGGTGATCAACCTGAACAAGGAGCTGGCCGGCAGCGGTGTGCACGCCGCCCATGTAGCGATCAACGTCTGGATCGGCGGGGGCGGCCCGGAAGGCGGCCCGGCGGCCACGCCCGAGCAGATCGCCCCCCTGTACTGGGACCTGTACGAAGACCGCAACCGCTCCGAGGTCGTCTTCGACGCCTGATCGGCCAACCGGCCAACCGGCCAACCGGCCAACCGTTCAACTCGCCCCGTACGCGCACTCCAGCGCCCTCGCGTCACCACACTCCCCCCCCAAATACGAATCTCAGATTCGTGTTAGTTAGAGTCGGTGCCGTGCGGATGACCAAAGGCACCGATCTCGCCCTTCGCATCGCCATGCGCCTCGCAGTGCTCGGCGATGACGACGGCGCGCCCACGACCCGAGACGTCGCCGACGCCGTCGGCGTCCCCTACAGCCACGCCGCGAAGGTCGTGACCCGCCTCCAACGCCTCGGCGTCGTCGAGGCCCGCCGCGGCCGGGGCGGCGGCCTCGTCCTCACCGCCGAGGGCCGCACCGGCTCGCTGGGGCGGATCGTGCGGGAGCTGGAGGGCGCCGGCGACGTCGTGGGCTGCGAGGACGACCCGCCGTGCCCGCTGCGCTCCGCCTGTCGGCTGCGCGGGGTGCTGCGCCAGGCGCAGGAGGCGTTCTACGCCGTGCTCGACCCGTACACCGTCGACGCGTTGGTCGCCGATCCCACCGGTCCCGTCCTCCTCGGCCTCCCCCTCGGGCCGCCTCCCGGCTCCCGGCCCGATCCGCGCGCCCCTGGCGCCGTCCGGCCGGAGCCCTGACCGCCGCGCACCCACCCCGGGGCGCGGCGCACCACCCACCCGTCACCCACCCCACCAGGAGTTCGACGATGCTGTCCGAAACGTCGGCCGCCACCATCCGCGCCTCGCTGCCCGCCGTCGGCGGTGCCATCGGCGCGATCACGAAGTGCTTCTACGGCAGGCTCTTCGTCGCCCACCCCGAGCTGCTGCGCGACCTGTTCAACCGCGGCAACCAGGCCAACGGCGAGCAGCAGCAGGCCCTCGCCGGATCCATAGCCGCCTTCGCGTCCGCCCTCGTCGCCCACCCCGACGTACGGCCCGACGCCATGCTGGAGCGCATCGCCCACAAGCACGCCTCGCTCGGCGTCACCCGCGACCAGTACGCCATCGTGCACCGGCACCTCTTCGCCGCGATCGTCGAAGTCCTCGGCGACGCCGTCACCGACGAGGTGGCCGCGGCCTGGGACGAGGTGTACTGGCTGATGGCGAACGCGCTGATCGCCATCGAGGCCCGGCTGTACGACGCGGCCGGCGCCGCCCCCGGCGCCACCCTGCGCCCGTACGACGTCGTCGCCCGCCACCGCGAGACCGACGACGTCACCACCTTCGTCGTCCGCCCCGCCGACGGCACGCCCGCCCCCGCGTTCCGCGCCGGGCAGTACGTCTCCGTCCAGGTCGAACTCGCCGACGGGGCCCGTCAGATACGTCAGTACAGCCTCTCCGGAGCCCCCGGCCGGGACCTCCAGTTCACCGTCAGGCGCGTCGCCGCGACCGTCGACGGCGACCCGGCCGGCGAGGTCTCCCAGCACCTCCACGACCACGCCCACGAGGGCACCGCGCTGCTCGTCTCCGCCCCCTTCGGGGACGTCCAGCTCGACGAGGGCGCCGGCCCGCTGCTGCTGGCCTCCGCCGGCATCGGCTGCACCCCCATGATCGGGATGCTCTCCCACCTGGCCGCCGCGGGCTCGCACCGCCGTGTCACCGCGGTGCACGCCGACGTCAACCAGTCATCCCACGCCTTCCGCGCGGAGCTGGACCGGCTCGTCGCCAAGCTCCCGCAGGCCGAGAGCCACGTCTGGTACGAGTCCCCCGAAGGGGACTGGCCCGCGCACCGCACCGGCCGCGCCGACCTCACCCTCCTCTCCGAGCAGCCCGGCATCGAGCTGGCGCCGGACACCACGGCGTACCTCTGCGGCCCGCTGCCCTTCCTGCGCGCCGTCCGCACCCAGCTCATCGAACGCGGCCTCGCCCCCGCCGCGATCCGCTACGAGGTCTTCGGCCCCGACCTGTGGCAGGCCGAGCGCTGACCCCAACCGACCCCAGGGTTACGGTCCGTCGGGGCCCAGCTCCTCGCCCCGGCCGAACGCCTCCGCGTACCCTTCGGCGCCCAGTCGGGCCCGTGCGCCCGCGCTGACGCGGTCCACGTCGCCCCGCTCGCCGAGGGGGAGCGGCACCCCCACCGAGGCGCGCGCCCGGGCCGCGGCGCCCAGGAGTTCGGCCGCGTGCACGGCGCGGCCGGACGCCAACTGGGCCCCGGCCAGCCCTTCCAGGGCCAGCGCCACCGCCCGCGGATCGCCGGCGGCCCGCGCCGCGACCAGCCCCTGCTGCTGGAGCTGCCGGGCCTTCGCCGACTCGCCCCGCGCCTCGGCGACGAACCCCAACTCGGCCAGGATCAGCGAAGGCACGCCCGGCTCGTACCGCTGCTCGCGGTGCAGCCGCAGCACCGCCTCCAGGTGTTCCTCGGCCGCCGCGAGCCGGCCTTCCCTGCGGGCGCCCATCCCCAACCCGATCTCGGCGTACTGCTCGCCGAAGGCGTCGGACTGCTCGACGGCCATGCGCCGCGCCCGCTCGTGGTACTCCCTGGCCTGCGCCAGGTCCCCGGTGAGCAGGGCGATCCGGCCGAGCCCGGAGAGCTGGAACGACACCTCCGGCCACAGGCCCAGGTCCTCCGCGATCCGCAGCCCGTCCCGGTACAGCCGACCCGCGAGCGGATAGTCCCCCACCACCTCGGCGTGCGTCTGCAAGGGCACCATCGCCTGCAACTGCCCCCATCCGTCGCCCAGGTCGCGGAAGATCGCCAGGCTCCGCTCGCCCTGCTCGCGCACCGCGTCGAAGTCGCCCCGCAGCTTGGCCTGGAACGCCCGGCTCGCCAGCGCCGCCGCGGTGCCCCACGCGTCCCCGAGGGCACGGAAGGTCATCAGCGCCCGGAGGACCAGGTCCCGGCTGGGCGCCAGGTCCTTCACGCCGTAGAGGTTGGAGCCCACGTACCACCGGGCCCTGGCCAGCCCTGCCGGGTCGTCGACGTGTTCGTACGGCTCAAGGGCCGCCCCGTACTCCGCCAGCGGATCGCTGCTGCCGCCGAGCGCCAGCCGCATCCCGCCGAGCCAGGCCCTGGCCGCCGCCACCTGCACCTGGCCCCGCCCCGAGGGCGCCAGCGCGAGCGCCTGCGTCAAGGAGCGCTCCGCCTCGCCGTACCGGCCGCGCAGCCGCCAGTACCAGGCGAGCGCGTTCACCAGGCGCAGGGCCCGCACCGCGTCCCCGGCCTCGACGGCGCCCTCCAGGGCGGTGCGGAAGTTGGCGCTCTCGGCGTCCAACAGCCGCAGCCAGCGCCGCTGCTCGGGACCCCGCAGATGGGGCTCTGCGCGCTCCGCGAGCGCGGCGTAGTGGTCCCGGTGGCGCAGCCGCAGCTCCGCCGACTCGTCACGTTCGCGCAGCTGCTCGACGCAGTACGCCGCCACGGACTCCCACAGGCGGTAGCGCGGCCCGTCCGGGGTGTCGGTCACCACCACGAGCGACGCCTCCACCAGCCGGCCCAGCAGGTCGAGCACCTGCGCCCGGTCCACTCCGGCCGTGGGGCACACCTCCTCGGCGGCGGCCAGGGTGCAGCCGTCCGCGTGCACCGCGAGCCGCCGCAGCACCACCTGCTCCGCGTCCCCCAACAGCCCCCAGCTCCAGTCGATCACCGCCCGCAGGGTGCGCTGCCGCGCGGGCGCGCCCCGTACCCCGGAGGCCAACAGGTGGAAGCGGTCGTCCAGTCGGGCGGCGAGTGCGGCCACCCCCAGCACCCGCACCCGCGTCGCGGCCATCTCCAGCGCGAGCGGTATGCCGTCCAGCCGTCGGCAGATCGCCGCCACGGCCTCCGTGTGGGTCGCGTCCAGCGCGACGTGCGGGGCGGCGGCCCGCGCCCGGGCCGTGAACAGCTCCTGGGCGTCCCGCCCGGCCAGCGGCTCCACCTCGTGCAGCCACTCGCCGTGGACCTGGAGCGGCACCTGGCCGGTCGCCAGCACGGTCAGCGAATCCGTCGTCGACAACAGGTCCGCCACCAACGCGGCCACGGGCTCCACCACGTGCTCGCAGTTGTCGAGGACCAGCAGCGTCGGCCGCTCGCCCAGCGCCTGCGCCACCCGGTCCGTCAGCGACGGCGGCTCGGCGGCGGCCGTCGGTGCGACGTCGTCCCGTACGCCGAGCACCCCGGCGACCAGCTCCAGCACCTCCGGCGCCGCCGCAGTGCGTACGGGGGCGAGCGCGGCGAACTCCACCAGCCGCACCCCGCCGGGGAACGCCCCGCCCAGCCGGGCCGCCACCGCCAGCGCGAGCTGCGTCTTGCCGACGCCGCCGGGGCCGGTGAGCGTGACGAGCCGGCGCCCGGTCACGGCCGCCGCCAACTCCCTCAGCGCCCCGTCCCGGCCGATCAGTTCGGTCAGCGCGGCACGGGGCACGTTCGACGGCGGACGGGCCGCGGTCGTGGCCGGCGACGGTACGGCGGTGAGCGCCGGGTCCTGCGCCAGGACCGCCCGGTGCAGCGCGGTCAGCTCCGGGCTCGGGTCCACCCCCAGGCGGTCGGCCAGCACCTCGCGTGCCTCGGCGTAACTGCGCAGCGCAGCGCCCTGCCGCCCGGCCAGGTACAGCGCCCGTACGTGCGCGGTGCGCAGCCGCTCCCGCAGCGGATGGAGCGCCACCAGGTCGCCCAGGTCGTCGGCGACCAGCGCGTGTTCACCCAGCTCCAGCCGGGCCTGCGCCTGCTCCTCCAGCGCGGTCAGCCGCTGCTCCTCCAGGGAGGCGGCGGCGACGCGGGTGAACTCCTCGTCGGCGAAGTCGGCGTACGCGGGCCCCCGCCACAGCGCCAACGCGTCCGCGAGCAGCGCGGTGCGGGTGCGCGGGTCGGCGGCGGCCCGGGCGCGCTCCACGAGCCGTTGGAAGCGGTCGGCGTCCACCGCGTCGTCGTCGACGAGGAGTTGGTAGCCGGGGGAGCGGGCGGCGAGCAGCGCGCGACCACCGGGCTCGGCGCCCTCCAAGGCGCGGCGCAGGTGCCAGACCTTGTTCTGGAGGGCGGCGGCGGGCCGGCCCGGCGGCCGCGCGCCCCACAGGTCGTCCACGAGCCGGTCCGCGGACACCGGCCGGTCCCGGTGCACCAAGAGGCCGGCGAGCAGGGCGCGGACCTTCCGTTCGGGCACCCGGACCGGTCGCCCGGCGGCGGTCCACACGCCCAAGGGCCCGAGCACTCCAAAACGCATGCGAGCACGCTAACCGAGCAGTGCCACCGGTCGCACGGGCGTTCCACGCCGGTACCCGGGGGTGGCGAGAGGTGACCGAGAGCGGACCGAGAGCGCCGCCGCGCACCGTGGAGCCGCGGCGGTCGCCGGGCCCGTACGCCCCTCTTCGGACAGCTCCGCCCTCCTCTCCCCGTCCGCCCGCACCCGCACCAGCCCGGCGCATCCGCGCGCCACGGAAAGGAACTCCATGTCGTCCACCGCATCCCCGGGCGCGGCCCCGCAGAAGGCCGGCGCCCGGGAATGGGCCGGGCTCGCCGTCCTCGCGCTGCCCACCCTGCTGCTCTCGCTCGACCAGAGCGTGCTCTTCCTGGCGCTGCCGCACCTCGCGGAATCCCTCGCCCCCACCGGCACCCAGACCCTGTGGATCATGGACGTGTACGGGTTCATGATGGCGGGCTTCCTGGTCACCATGGGCACCCTCGGCGACCGGATCGGGCGCCGTCGGCTGCTGATGATCGGCGCCACCGCCGTCGGCGCCGCGTCGCTGCTGGCCGCGTTCTCCACCAGCGCGGAGATGCTGATCGTCACCCGGGCCCTGCTCGGCGTCGCCGCGGCCACCCTGATGCCGTCCACGCTCGCCCTGATCGGAAACATGTTCCGGGACCCGCACCAGCGCGGCCGGGCCATCGCGGTGTGGGCGAGCTGCTTCATGGGCGGCACCGCGCTCGGCCCCGTCGTCGGCGGGGTGCTGCTGGAGTACTTCTGGTGGGGCTCGGTCTTCGTCCTCGGGGTGCCCGTGATGGTGGTCCTCCTCATCGCCGCGCCGCTGGTGCTGCCCGAGTACCGGGACGAGGGCGCCGGCCGGATCGACGCCCTGAGCGTCGCGCTCTCCCTCGCCGCGATCCTGCCGGTGATCTACGGACTGAAGGAGACCGCCCGCAGCGGCTGGGAGCCGCAGGCCGCGGTCGCCGTGGCGCTCGGGCTCGTCTTCGGAGTCCTCTTCGTCCTGCGCCAGCGCCGGCTCGCGCACCCGCTGTTGGACCTCGCGCTGTTCCGGCACGCCGCGTTCACCTCGTGGCTGCTGATCCTGCTGCTCTCGATGGCCACGATGAGCGGGGTGTACTTCTTCGTCACCGGCTACATGCAGATGGTCGCCGGGCTGTCGCCGTTCGAGGCGGGGCTGTGGATGGTGCCGTCCGCGCTGATGTCCGTCGTCGCCGCGACCCTCGCGCCCACGCTGGTGCGCCACCTGCCGATGGGCGTGGTCGTCGGCGCCGGCCTCGGCCTCGCCGCCGTGGGCTACCTGGTGCTCGCCTTCGTCGACCCGGTGGGTGGACTGCCGCTGCTGATCACCGGCTTCGTCGTCAGCTTCTTCGGTACGGGGCCGATCGGCGCGCTCGGCACCAACCTGGTCGTCAGCTCCGCCCCGCCGGAGAAGGGCGGCTCGGCCGCGTCCCTGTCGGAGACCAGCGGCGAGTTCGGCGTCTCCTTCGGCCTCGCGGCCTTCGGCAGCCTCGGTGCCGCGCTGTACCGGGGCGGCGTCGAGGTGCCCGACGGGGTGACGGGGGAGGACGCGGAGGCCGTACGCGGCAGCGTCGAGGGCGCGTTGGCCGTGGCGGGCACGCTCCCGGCGGACCTCGGCGACCAGGTGCTCGCCGCGGCGCGTGAGGCGTACACCGGCGGGCTGACCGCGGTGGCGGTGGCCTGCGCGGTGCTGGCGGCCGTCACCGGCGTGGCCACGGTGACCGCGCTGCGGAACGTCGGGGCCCAGCGCCCGGAGGCCACCAACTCCGACTCCGAGTCCGAGCTCCAGCCCGACGCGATCGCCCGCTGAATCCTTCCTGAAAAGATCCTCCACCTCATGCAGTTTCTATAGAGAAATCATCTGTCGTGAGTTTCCATCGGGCCGGTCGAGCGAGGTGCGGATGCGCTCGGGCTGCGCGCACGGGATCGAACGGGTGCGAAGGAAGGGGATCGTGGAATCCATGTGGACGTACGAACACACCATCGTCACCACGGCGTCACCCGAGGCGGTGTGGGGGTCTTGTGCCGACCCGGCCGTCTGGCCCGAATGGGACGAGGAGATACGGGAGTTGCAGCTCGACGGGCCGTTCGGCGCCGGGGTGACCGGGACGATGCACCTGTACGGGCTGCCGCCGCTCGCCTTCGCCGTCACCGAGGCGACGGAGCGCCGGGGGCTGAGCACCGAGACCGCCCTGGAGGACGGCACGGTCATCCGCTTCGTCCACCGCCTCACCGACCGGGCCGACGGCGGCACGCGCATCGTGCACCGGGTGGAGTTGGAGGGCCCGTCCGCGGGGGACCCGCTGGGCGGCGAGGTCACCGGACCGGTGCCCGCCGCGATGCGCAGGCTCGGCGCGGTCGCGGCGGCGCGCGGCAGGTGAGCGCGGGTGTCGCCGCGCAGGGGAGCCCCCCCCACGACCCGGTGGTCGTCGGGGGCTTCTCGGCGTCCGCGCGCCGCGCGCCGCGAGGACCGCGGGCAGTACTCCCAGCAGCCCGGCCGCCGCCATGGCGGACCCGATCCACAGCGGCGAAGTGAGCCCCAGCCCCGCGTCGATGGCGAGCCCGCCGGCCCACGGGCCCAGCATCACGCCCACGTTGACCGCGGACGCGCTCGCCGTGTTCACCAACGGGCCCGTGTTGGACACCTGGACGACCCGTGCGCTCATCGCGGGGCTCAGCGGCAGCCCGATCAGGCCGAGCACCGCGACCGCCGCCAGGGTCACCGCCCGGTCCTCGGCGACCAGCGCGAACGCCGCGAGCACGAGCGCGACCGCCGCGAGGCCGTAGCCGAGCATCGGCATCATGAAGCGGCCCGTGTACCGGCCCATGACCGCCTTCCCGACGATCCGCTTCCCTTTCCCGTGTAGATGATTCCCGCAAATGATTCCCTTGTGGAAACTACTTGCATCGGCTCGGGAGAGCGATGTCAAGCCGGGCGATGACGACCGCAGGCCGCCCCGCCCGGGTGGATCCGGGCGGGGCGGCCTGCGGTAGGGTGCTTTCCGGAGGGAAAAGGTGGCGTGCGGTGTCCGCGCCCGTGTCGTTGACGGCGACGGGCGATGGGCGGCCACGGTCGAGGACGGTGACGTGATGGCGGCGGACGGATCGGGGGCGGCCCCGGGCGGAAGGGCGCCCGACGTCGCGGAGTTGGAGGACGCGCTCTCCCTCCTCCAGTGCGTCCTGGTGGCCCGGCGCGCCGCGGCCAGCCCCGAGTCGATCAACTGGCAGCAGTACGACGTGCTGGAACTGCTGCGCATCCAGGGCGCGATGACCCCCTCGCTGCTCAGCGAGTCGCTGGGGGTCTCCCGGCCGACGGTCTCCAAGTCGCTGCGGGTGCTCAAGGACCTCGGCCTGGTCGAACAGGCGGCGCTCGGCGACGACCGTCGCGAGCAGACGACCTCCCTGACGCATGAGGGTCATCTCTTCCTCTCCCGTGCCGCCAGGGGGCGTCGGGAGAACGCCCGGGCGGTGACGGGGGTGTTGACCGCGGAGGAGCAGGCGGCCTTCGCCGCGATGTGCCGCAGGGCGGCCGGGGCGGTCAAGGAACTGCTGCCGTAGGGGGTGGGCGCCGTCGCGCGGACGCGCCCGAGCGCTCGTCCGCGCGCTGTCAGCGCACCCGGCTGTAGGTGCGCACCAGCGTTCCGTTGCCGAAGGCGCGGACGGAGTCGAGCGAGAACTCGGTGACGCGGGCGTCCGAGCCGAACATCGGCATCCCGGAGCCGTAGGTCATCGGATACGTCTTGATGATCAGCTCGTCGATCTCGTCCAGCAGCTCCCCGGCGATCTGGGAGCCGCCGCACAGCCAGATGTCGAGCTCGCCGTCCTCCGCCTTCAGCTCGCGGACGCGGCCGAGCAGGTCGTCGGAGATCATCTCGACGTTGGGGTCGGGGGACTCGGTGAGGGTGCGGGAAGCGACGTACTCCCGCATGTGCCCGTAGGGGCTGGTGATGCTGATGTCGAGGGCGAGCTGATAGCTGGACCGGCCCTGGATGACGGTGTCGAAGCGTCGGCTCGGGCCGTCCAGGCCGAGGATGCGTCGACCCTCGACGGAGATCGTCTCCGGGTACTCCGTCATGAGGTAGTCGCGGAACTCGTCGTCCACGAACTTCATCATCGCGTTCGCATCTCCCGACGGGTCACCGATGAAGCCGTCGATCGAGCAGGCGATGAAGTAGGTGAGCTTGCGCAAGTGGTGTCGCCTTCCAGGGGGAGTGAGGTGATGCGGTCGGGTGCCGTTGTTCCGGCCCCCAACCACTACGTACATAGTGCTCCATGTGTAGTGGTTACGCAAGGCGTATTCCGCGGCGTCTCGTCAGCGCCCCGCCAGTGCCTCGTCGGACGGGTGGCTCCGGACGCACGAAGAGGCGCGGAGGGCTCTCCCTCCGCGCCTCTCGGCGAGCTGTGTACGGGCTACTTCGCCAGCAGCGACGAGCTCGTGGGGGACGAACTCGTGGGGCTCGGCCGCCGTCGCTCGGGCTGGAGCACCGGCACCCGGGGCAGTTGGTGCGGCAGCGAGCGGTACCACCCGTACGAGACCAGGAAGCCGAAGCCCAGGCAGAGCGCCCCGCCCACCGCGTCCAGCCAGAAGTGGTTGGCCGTGGCCACGATGACCACCAGCGTGGCCGCCGGATAGAGCAGCCCGAGCACCTTGACCCACGGCACGGACGCCAACGCGAAGATGATCACGCCGCACCACAGCGACCAGCCGATGTGCATCGACGGCATGGCCGCGTACTGGTTCGACATGTTCTTCAAGTCGCCCGACGCCATCGAGCCCCAGGTCTCGTGGACCAGGACCGTGTCGATGAAGCCCTGCCCCGTCATCAACCGAGGAGGAGCGAGCGGATACAGGTAGTAGCCGACGAGGGCGACACCGGTGGTGACGAACAGCGCCAGCCGCGCCGCCGCGTACCGCCCCGGATGCCAGCGGTACAGCCACACGAGCACGCCGATCGTGACGACGAAGTGCAGCGTGGCGTAGTAGTAGTTCATGGCCACGATCAGCCAGGTGACCGAGTTCACCGCGTGGTTGACCGAGTGCTCGAAGGCGAGCCCCAGGGACTTCTCCAGGTCCCAGATCCAGTCCGCGTTCCGCAGCGCCTGGGACTTCTGCTCCGGCACGGCGTTGCGGATCAGCGAGTACGTCCAGTAACTCACCGCGATCAGCAGCACTTCGAACCAGATTCTGGGGCGGCGCGGAGACCGCAGGTCCTTGAACCGCGCGAACCGCGAACGCGGCGATCCGACGGCCTCGTCCGCCATGGGTGACGGGGTGGCCGGCCGGCCTTCCAGTGTCTTCACGGTTGTTTCACCCATGGGACGAAAGTCTGCCAGATGCGCACCCACGCACCGATCATCCCCCGGTCCCGTTCCGGGCGCACGCGCTCCCCCTCAGGGACGAGACGGAGGAGGTGACCGGGGGTGAGGGCGCCCTGGTCAGAGGCGCCCACCGGAATCGGGCGCCGAGGCGGCCGATGCGGTGGAACCCCGTACGACCAGCTCGGGCATGAAGACGAACTCACTGTACGCAGCCGAAACGGAACCACGAGGGGCAGGCGGAAGGTTTCCCTGGATCTCCTCCAGCAACGTGCGCACCGCGGCCTGCCCCATCGCCGGCACCGGTTTGCGGACGGTCGTCAGCGGCGGATCCGTGAAGGCGATCAGTGGGGAGTCGTCGAAGCCGACGACGGAGACGTCGTCCGGCACTTCGAGCCCCCGCTGCCGGGCCGCCCGGATCGCCCCCAGCGCCATCATGTCGCTGGCGCACACCACGGCCGTGCACCCCCGGTCCATCAGCGCCGACGCCGCGGCCTGACCGCCCTCCAGGGTGTAGAGCGAGTGCTGCACCAGCTCGGTGGTGATCGTCTCGGTGGCCAGCCCGAGCTGCTCCTGGACGACCTCGATGAACCCCTCGATCTTCCGGATCACCGGGACGAACCGCTGTGGCCCGAGCGCCAGCCCGATCCTGGTGTGCCCCAGCGAGACGAGATGGGTCACCGCCAGTCGCATCGCCGCCCGGTCGTCCGGTGAGATGAAGGGGGCCTGCACCTTGGGGGAGTACCCGTCGACGAGGACGAAGGGGACCCCTTGGGCGCGCAGCTGCTCGTACCGCCCCATGTCGGCGGTGGTGTCGGCGTGCAGCCCGGAGACGAAGATGATGCCCGAGACCCCCCGGTCCACCAGCATCTCCGTGAGTTCGTCCTCGGTCGAACCGCCCGGTGTCTGGGTCGCCAGCACCGGGGTGTAGCCCTGGCGGGTCAGCGCTTGGCCGATGACCTGGGCCAGGGCGGGGAATATCGGATTCTCCAACTCCGGGGTGATCAGGCCGACGAGCCCGGCGCTGCGCTGACGCAGCCGCACCGGGCGCTCGTAGCCGAGGACGTCGAGTGCGGCGAGGACGGACTGGCGGGTGGTCGCGGCGACTCCGGGCTTTCCGTTGAGGACGCGGCTCACCGTCGCTTCGCTGACCCCCGCCTGGGCAGCTATGTCGGCCAGTCGTGCGGGTGCGGTCACGGGATGGGACTGTACCGGGCGCATCTCAGACTGCCCACCACACGCATGTCTCGCCCGGCAGGCGCACCGCGCCGCCGCCGAACTCCAACGCCCCCGAGGAGAGCACCGGCCGCCCCGGGACCGGCAGCTCGACCTCCTCCGCGAGGGTGTTCAACGTGCAGACCACGCCCGGTCGGGAGAAGACCAGCACCCCTTCGGGCGCCGGCAGCCACTCCAGGGCGCCGTCCCCGAGGCCCGGCAGCTCCTTGCGCAGCGCCAGCGCGGAGCGGTACAGCTCCAGCGTCGACCGCGGGTCGCCCGTCTGTGCCTCGACGGAGAGGCCGGCCCACGCCGCGGGCTGCGGCAGCCAGCTCGCGCCGGGCCCGAAGCCGTACGGCGCGGCCGTGCCCGACCAGGGGATGGGCACCCGACAGCCGTCCCGCAGCCCGTCCTGACCGTCGCCCCGGAAGAAGGCCGGGTCCTGACGCACCCCGTCCGGCAGGTCCGAGACCTCCGGCAGCCCCAGCTCCTCGCCCTGGTACAGATACGCGGACCCGGGCAGCGCCAGCGTCAGCAGCGCCGCCGCGCGGGCGCGCCGCAGCCCCTGCGCATCGCCGCCGTACCGCGTGGTGTGGCGGACCACGTCGTGGTTGGAGAGGACCCAGGTGGTGGGCGCGCCGACGGAGGCGGTCGCCGCCAGGGAGGAGTCGATCACCTGCCGCATCGCGGCGGCTTCCCACGCGCAGGTGAGGAACTGGAAGTTGAACGCCTGGTGCAGTTCGTCCGGGCGCACGTAGAGCGCGAGGCGCTCGGAGGTCGGCGCCCACGCCTCGGCGACGCCGATGCGCTGCCCCTCGTACCCGTCCAGCAGCAGCCGCCAGGAGCGGTGGATCTCGTGCACCCCGTCCTGGTCGAAGAAGGGCAGCACCTGTGCGCCGATCATCTTGGCCTGCTCGCGCAGCCCGATGTCCGGCAGGCCCTCCGCCTTCACCATGCCGTGCGCCACGTCGATGCGGAAGCCGTCCACGCCCAGGTCCAGCCAGAAGCGCAGGATCGACTCGAACTCCTCGCGCACCGCGGGGTGTTCCCAGTTGAGGTCGGGCTGCTCGGGGGCGAACAGGTGCAGATACCAGTCGCCGGCGTCGGTGCGGGTCCAGGCCGGGCCGCCGAAGACCGACTCCCAGTCGTTTGGCGGGAGGTCGCCGTCGGGGCCGCGGCCGGGACGGAAGTGGTACAGCGCGCGCTCGGGGGCGTCCGGGCCGCCCTCGACGGCCGCGCGGAACCAGACGTGCTGGTCGGAGGTGTGGTTGGGCACGATGTCGACGATCACGCGCAGTCCGAGCCGGTGCGCCTCGCGGACCAGGTCGTCGGCGTCCGACAACTCGCCGAACAGCGGGTCGACGGAGCGGTAGTCCGCGACGTCGTAGCCGCCGTCGGCCTGGGGGGAGGCGTAGAAGGGGGTGAGCCAGACGGCGTCCACGCCGAGGTCCGCGAGGTGCGGCAGGCGCTCGCGCACGCCGCGCAGATCGCCGATGCCGTCGCCGTCGCTGTCGGCGAACGAGCGCACGTACACCTGGTAGATGACGGCGTCCCGCCACCAGCCCGCCGAGGGCGCGGCGGACTGGTCACGGAGGGTGGGAGCGAGCTCCTGGGTCATGTACTTTCCCTTGAAAGTCGTCACAAACAGTGTCGTGCGGGTATGTGCTGATGTCTGCGGTCGTCTGCTCTTGTCTGCTGGCTTCTGCGGTGGTGTGGGCACGTCTGCGCCGTCATGGACAGGGATGTTCTGCCCCGTCGGCCGGTGCTCAACGCGCCGTTCGCCGTTCTGGCGTGGATACGCCAGCAGTCCCGCCAGCAGTCCCACCAGCGGTCCGCCGGCGCCTCAGCCCTTGGTGCCGCCGGCGGTCAGCCCGGCCACCAGGTGCCGCTGCGCGAAGAAGAACAACAGCCCGGCCGGGAGCATGATCAGCACCGAGGACGCGGTCATCAGACCCCACTCGGCGCGGTGCGGACCGACGAACGTCTGGAGGCCCACGGCCAGCGTGTACTTGCCCTCGCTGCTCAGGAAGGACGTCGCGAACGCCACCTCGCTCCACGCGGTCAGGAAGGTGTAGAAGGCCGTCACCGCGAGCCCCGGCCGGGCCAGCGGCACGATCAGCCGCCAGAAGGTGCCGAAGGGGGTGAGCCCGTCCATCCGCCCCGCCTCGTCGATCTCGGTCGGGATGGTGTCGAAGTACCCCTTGAGCATCCACGCGCAGAACGGCACGGACACCGAGCAGTACGTGACGATCAGACCGCCGTAGCTGTCGAGCAGCCTCAGCTCGCCGAGGATGTTGTACAGCGGCACGATCAGCACGGCCACCGGGAACATCTGGCACACCAGGAAGGTCCACATCAGCGACCGGTGCCCGGGGAAGCGCAGCCGGGAGACCGCGTAGCCGGCGCTGGCCGCGATCAACACGCCCACCAGCATCGTCCCGCCGGCGATCAGCACCGAGTTCAGGAACCAGGTCGCGAACTCCGTCCCGCCCAGCAGGTGCCGGTAGTTGGCGAGGGTGAAGCCCTCCAGCTCCATCGGGTGCGTCCAGCCGTTCTCGCCGCGGATCGAGACGAGCACGATGAAGACGACGGGGAAGAGCGCGATGACGCTGGCGGTGACCAGGGTGGCGTGCAGGGCGACGGACGCGCCGCGCGAGCGCTCGTCGCGCCCGCGCACCCGCCGCACCGGCGCGGCGGCCTCGACCGCCTTCGGCTCGACCCGTACGGGCGGGGACTTCTCGACGGCACTCACTTGGCGGCCTCCTGACGGTTGAGCATGCCGCGGTAGAACACGGAGAACACCAGGAGCAGCGAGAGGATCACGATGCCGTACGCCGCCGACCCGGCGTAGTCCCGCACGCCCTGGAAGGCGAGGCGGTACGCGTAGGTCACCAGGATCTCGCTCTCCGTACCGCCCGCCTGCCCGATGACCAGGTAGATGATCGGGAACATGTTGAAGGTCCAGATGGTGCCCAGCAGGACCACGGTGGTGCTGACGGGCTTGAGGCCGGGCAGCGTCACGTGCACGAACCGCTGCCAGGGCGATGCGCCGTCCATCTCGGCGGCCTCGTGCAGCTCCCGCGGGATCGACTGGAGCCCGCCGAGGATGGCGACCATCATGAACGGCACCCCGAGCCAGGTGTTCACCGCGATGACGGAGAGCTTCTGTACGAAGGGGTCGCCGAGCCAGTCGACGGGGGCGACGCCCACCTTGCCGAGCAGGGCGTTGAACACCCCGTTGTCGGTGTTGTACATCAGCTTCCACGCGAACGCGGCGACGAACGCGGGCACCGCCCACGGCAGCACCAGCAGCACCCGGTACGCCGACCGGCCGCGCATGCGCCGGTTGAGCAGCAGGGCGAGCCCGAGCCCGATCCCGTAGTGCAGCAGCACGCAGCTCAGCGTCCACAGCACGGTCCACGTCAGCCGCGGGTAGAAGGACCCCTCCTGGCCGGAGAGGATGTTCCAGTAGTTGTCGAGGCCGACGAAGGAGTACGAGGACGGCACCTCGAAGTCGCCGATGGTGCGGCCGATGTTGGCCTCGTTGGCGTCGGTGAACGACAGGTAGATCCCGCGGCCCAGCGGATAGCCGATGAGCACGCCGAGGACGATCACCACCGGCAGGACCATGGCCCACGCGTACCAGTGGGTGGTGAAGGACCGTCTGGTCCTGACTATGAGGGTGCTCATCTTTCTCCGTACGTCCCTGGGTGCGGCGGCGAGGTATCCGAGCAGCGCCCTAGTTCGTCTTGTAGTCCTTCAGGAGCTTGGTGTTCCACTCCTTGGCGAGCGCGTCCAGCCCTTCCTTGGGAGAGGCGTCGCCGCGCAGCACCTTCACGTAGTGCTGGTCGAAGGCGACGAACAGGTCACCGACGCCGGGGATCACCGGGCGGGACCGGGCGATGGAGAGCGCCTGCTGGAACGCCTTCTTCGCCGGGTCCGCGGTGACCTCCGCGGTGTACGCGGACTTCCGCGTCGGGAGCGTGTTGATCTCCTTGGCGGTCAGTTCCTGGCTCTTGGCCGACGCCATGAACTTCACGAACAGGTACGCCGCGTCCTTGTTCTTCGAGCCCCGGTAGACGGAGTAGTTGTGGCCGCCGATGGGCGCCGCGGCCTTGCCCGAGGGGCCGGCGGGGACGTTGGCGATGCCGAGGTTGTCCTTGTTCTTGAACGCCTTGCCGCTGTAGTCGTCGGAGACCGACCACGGCCCGTTGATCACCATGGCGACCTTGCCGTCCTTGAAGGACGTCTGGGCGGCGACGTACCCGTCCGTGCTGGCGGGCTTGAGCGCCACGTCGGGCTGCGCCAGCTTGAGCGCGGTCTCCATGCCCTTGACGGCCTCGGGGCTGTTGACGGTGATCTTCTTGGCGTCCACGTCGAGCATGTCCGCGCCCTCGCCGTACAGGAACGGCAGGGAGAAGTAGCCCTCGGGGTTCAGCTGGGTGCCGGTGACCCCGGTCTTGTCCTTGACGGTCTTCGCGGTGGCGATGAACTCGTCCCAGGTGGCCGGGGGCTTGCTGATCCCGGCCTTGGCGAAGACCTCCTTGTTGTACAGGAGCGCCAGGGTGTCGGTGACCTGGGGGACGCCCACGGTCTGGCCCTGCCACTTGGCCGTGGACAGCGGCCCGGGCAGGAAGTCGTCGACGCCGTCGAGCGCGGGCGTGCCGTCCAGCGGCTGGAGGTAGCCGAGGTTCGCGAAGCCGGCCGACCAGCCGACGTCGGTGCGGATCACGTCGGGCGCGCCCTTGCCGTTCTGGGCCGCGGTCTTGAACTTCTGCTCGGCCTGGTCGAAGGAGACCGAGGTGCGGTTCACCTTGATCTTCGGGTACTCCTTCTGGAACTGGGCCACGAGCTTGTCGTACGTCGGCCCCTCGGCCTCGTTCGACGTGTCCCACCAGGTGATCGAGCCGGAGACGCCCTGGGGGTCCTCGGCCGCCTTCTTGCCGCTGCTGTCGCCGGAACCGCCGCCGTCGCTGCCGCCGCACGCGGTCAGGGTCAGCGCCAGTACGCCCGCTATCGCGGTGGCCGTCATGCCCTTGCGCATCGTGAACTCCTCATTGAGGTCAGGACCTGCCAGTCCTCAACGGGCCTGGCTGCTGCGGCGTGAAGCTAACAGTCCTGCAAGAGTTTGCGAAAGACCTTGCAGAAAGAAAAGGGATCCGATGTCCAGGTCGTAACCTCCCCGTGTCCTACAGATTTCGTGGTCGTGGCACGGGGGTTGACCGTCCTTCAGGGCGTCTTCTACGGTCTGCTGCCAGGCGGGGCGGTGGAGTTGTTGCAAGAAGCGACAAGTTCTTGCATAAAAGTTGCGAAGACTTCCAGGAGGAGACATGCCCCGCAGCAGACCCCTGTCCGCCCTGCTCGCCCTCGCCGCAGCGGCTTCGTTCGCCCTCGCGTCCTCCGCCCCCGCCGCGCAGGCGGCACCGCCCGGCCCCAAGGACGTCACCGCCGTCCTCTTCGAGTGGCGCTTCGACGCCGTCGCCCGCGCCTGCACCGAGCAACTCGGCCCCGCGGGCTACGGCTTCGTCCAGGTCTCGCCGCCCCAGGAGCACATCAGGGGCGCGCAGTGGTGGACCTCGTACCAGCCCGTCAGCTACGAGATCGCCGGTCGGCTCGGTGACCGCGCCGCCTTCGCCGCCATGGTCAACACCTGCCGCACCGCCGGCGTGAAGGTCGTCGTGGACGCCGTCGTCAACCACATGGCGGCGGGCGACGGCACCGGCACCGGCGGCTCCCGCTACACCAAGTACGACTACCCCGGCATCTACTCCGGCTTCGACTTCGACGACTGCCGCCACCCCATCAGCAACTACCGCGACCGCTGGCACGTCCAGTCGTGCGAGCTGGTCGGCCTCGCCGACCTCGACACCGGCGAGGAGTACGTCCGCGGGCGCATCGCCGGCTACCTCAACGACCTGCTCTCCCTCGGCGTCGAAGGGTTCCGCATCGACGCCGCCAAGCACGTGCCCGCCGCCGACCTCGCGAACATCAAGTCCCGGCTCACCAAACCGGACGCCTACTGGAAGCAGGAGACCATCCACGGCGACGGCGAGGCCGTCCGGCCCGCCGAGTACCTCGGCAACGGCGACGTCCAGGAGTTCCGCTACGCCCGGGACCTGAAGCGGGTGTTCCAGCAGGAGAACCTGGCGTACCTGAAGAACTACGGCGAGGGCTGGGGCTACCTGGAGTCCGGCAAGGCGGCCGTCTTCGTCGACAACCACGACACCGAACGCGGCGGCGACACCCTCTCGTACAAGGACGGCGCCGCCTACACCCTCGCCTCCGTCTTCATGCTCGCCTGGCCCTACGGCGCACCCGACGTGCACTCCGGCTACGAGTTCACCGACCGCGACGCCGGACCGCCGAACGACGGCGCGGTACGGGCCTGCTGGAGCGACGGGTGGAAGTGCCAGCACGCGTGGCCCGAGATCGCCTCCATGGTGGCCCTGCGCAACACCGCCCGCGGCGAGCCGGTGACCCACTGGTGGGACGACGGCGGCGACCGGATCGCCTTCGGCCGCGGCAGCAAGGCGTACGTCGCCATCAACCACCAGGGCACGCCCCTGACCAGGACCTTCCAGACGTCCCTTGCGCCCGGCACGTACTGCGACGTGCAGACGAAGCGGCCGGTGAACGTGAACGGGTCCGGGCAGTTCACCGCCACCCTGGCGCCGTCCACCGCGCTCGCCCTGCACACCGGCGCCCGCACCTGCACCTGAGCGACGCCCGCCCCCGAAGACACCCCGCACCAGCCAAGGAGAAGTGACACGTGGTCCGCAACGGACGGACACGACGCGGCGTCGTCGCCCTCGTCGCCGCGCTCACGGTCGGGCTGCTGCCCGGTGCGCCGGCGCTCGCCGACACCCCGAGCCCCGCCCCGGCGGGCGCCCCCGCGCTCGACCTCCGCAGGGCCGAAGCCCAGTGGATCGACCGCACCACCGTCGTGTGGAAGGTCGCGGCGACGGGCGCGACCAGCGAACAGTTGGTGTACGCGACCGGGCGGCCGGTCTCCCCAGCGGGCGGCGACCGCGGCGACGACGGCCGCCGCCTGCGGCTGGAGCCCACCGCCCTCACCGACGCCCAGAAGACGAAGTACCCGCACCTCAAGGACCTGCCGGCGTTCGCCGTCGACGCCCGTGACGCCCGCCGGGCCCCCGCGGCCCTGCGCGGCCACCTGGTCGCCACCCAACGCGACGCCTCCGGGGCGCTGCTGGCCGCGACCGGGGTGCAGACCGCGGGCGTCCTCGACGACCTGTACGCGGCGAAGGCCACCGAGGCCGCCCTCGGACCGGTCTTCACCCGGCGGGGCGTCACCCTCTCCGTGTGGGCGCCCACCGCCACCACCGTCTCCCTCGACCTCGACGGCCGGGCCGTGCCGATGCGCCGCGACCACGCCTCCGGCGTCTGGTCGGCGACCGGTCCGCGCTCCTGGGCCGGCAAGCCGTACCGCTACCGCGTCACGGTCTTCGCCCCCGGCGTCCAGCGGACCGTGGTCAACGAGGTCACCGACCCGTACTCCACCGCCCTGACCGCCGACTCCCGCCGCAGCCTGGTCGTCGACCTCAAGGACCCCGAGCTGGCGCCCGTCGGCTGGGGCACGCTGCGCAAGCCGCCCGCGGTGCCGCTGCGCAACGCCCAGATCCAGGAGCTGCACGTCCGGGACTTCTCCGTGGCGGACCCCACCGCCGACCACCCCGGCACCTACCGTGCCTTCGCCGACCGCGACTCGGCCGGCACCCGGCACCTGAAGGCGCTGGCCGCCAGCGGCACCTCCTACGTCCACCTGCTGCCCGTCTTCGACATCGGCACGATCTCCGAGCGCCGGCAGGACCAGCAGCAACCGCCCTGCGACCTCACCGCGTACCCGCCCGACTCCGCCGAACAGCAGGCGTGCATCGCGAAGACGGCAGCCAAGGACGCGTACAACTGGGGGTACGACCCGCTGCACTTCACCGTGCCGGAGGGCTCGTACGCCACCGACCCGAACGGCACCCGCCGCACCGTCGAGTTCCGCGAGATGGTCGCCGCCCTGAGCGCCAACGGGCTGCGCACCGTGCTGGACGTGGTCTACAACCACACCGTCGCCAGCGGCCAGGACGACAAGTCCGTCCTCGACCAGATCGTGCCCGGCTACTACCAGCGGCTGCTCGCCGACGGCAGCGTGGCCACCTCCACCTGCTGCGCCAACACCGCGCCGGAGCACGCGATGATGGGCAAGCTGGTGGTGGACTCCGTCGTCACCTGGGCGAAGGAGTACAAGGTCGACGGCTTCCGCTTCGACCTGATGGGCCACCACCCCAAGGCCAACGTGCTCGCCGTCCGCAAGGCCCTGGACGCGCTGACCCCGGCCCGCGACGGCGTCGACGGGAAGAAGGTCCTGCTGTACGGGGAGGGCTGGAACTTCGGCGAGGTCGCCGACGACGCCCGCTTCGTCCAGGCCACCCAGAAGCACATGGCCGGCACCGGGATCGCCACCTTCTCCGACCGGGCGCGGGACGCGATCCGCGGCGGCGGCCCCTTCGACGACGACCCCGGAGTCCAGGGCTTCGCCTCCGGGCTGTTCACCGACCCCAACCCGGCCGCCGACAACGGCACCCCCGCGCAGCAGCGCGCCCGGCTGCTGCACCACCAGGACCTGATCAAGGTCGGGCTGACGGGCAACCTGGCCTCGTACGCCTTCACCGACACCCGCGGACGCACCGTGCGCGGCCGGGAGGTGGACTACAACGGCGCCCCGGCCGGGTACGCGGCGGTGCCCGGCGACGCCGTCGCCTACTCCGACGCCCACGACAACGAGACGCTGTACGACGCCCTCGCCTTCAAGCTGCCGCGCACCACGTCCGCGGACGACCGGGCCCGGATGCAGGTGGTGGCGCTGGCCGCGTCGCTGCTGTCGCAGGGCCCGACGCTCTCCCAGGCGGGCACCGACCTGCTGCGCTCCAAGTCGCTGGACCGCAACTCGTACGACAGCGGCGACTGGTACAACGCCATCCGGTGGGACTGCCGGGAGGGCAACGGCTTCGGCCGCGGACTGCCGCCGGCCGCCGACAACCGGGGCAAGTGGGACCGCGCCCGGCCGCTGTTGGCCACGCCCGGGATCACGGCGGGCTGTCCGCAGATCGGGGCCGCGTCCGCCGCCTACCGCGACCTGCTCGCGATCCGCACCGCCGAGCCGGCGTTCAGCCGGGCCACCGCCGAGCAGGTGCAGGAGTCGGTCTCCTTCCCGCTGTCCGGGCCGGCCGAGACGCCCGGAGTGATCACGATGAAGGCGGGTGACCTCGTCGTCGTCTTCAACGCGACGCCCGAGCGGCAGACGCAGCAGGTGCCGTCCCTCGCGGGCGCCGAGTACCGGCTGCACCCCGTCCAGGCGCAGGGCTCCGACCGTACGACGGCCACCTCGTCGTACGGGCGGGGGGCGGGCTCCTTCACCGTCCCGGCGCGCACGGTGGCGGTCTTCACCAGCAGCTGAACACCCGTGGTCCGGGTCCCTCAAGGGCCCGGGCCACGGCTCAGCGCGGCGCCGGCACCTGGCCCGTCGCGCCCTGCCGGTCAGCCGCCGGGTCGGCCGGCACCAGGGCCATCAGCCGGCCCAGCAGATCGGCGAACGGGCCGTCCACCGGCTCGTCCTTGAGGACGCCGGCGATCACGGCCGCCGTCTCGGCGTCGTACGCCGCGCTCACCGCGCACAGCGCCGCGAAGTCGTGCACCAACGTCAACTCCAACTCGGCGCGCGGAATCCGCCGCCCGTCCAGCCACAGCAGCGCCGTCGTCTCGGCGAGGGAGACCCAGGAGCGGACCACGAGCGCGAGGCGCACCGGGGGTTCCGCGACCCGCAGGTGCGCCAGGATCTGGTCGTACGCCGCCTGCCGCACCTCGTCGATCATCGCGGTCGTCCGCGAGGAGCCGACGGCGGGGCCGCCGCGCATCAACGCGAAGAAGCCGGGCCCGTGCTCGTCGACGAAGTCGAAGAAGCGGCGCATCACCCGCAGCAGCCGGGTGCCCAGCGGCCCCTCCTGCGGTTCGACGAACCGGGCGGCCAGGTCGTCCGCGGCCCGGCGCAGCGCCGCCTCGTACAGGCTCTGCTTGCCGGGGAAGTAGTGGTACACCAGCGGTCGGGAGATGCCGGCGGCCGACGCTATCTCGTCGATCGACACCTCGTCGGGGGAGCGGGCGCTGAAAAGGTCCAGCGCCACGCCGATCAGCTGCTGCCTGCGCTCGTCGACGCCCATCCTGCGGCGTACCCCGGTCGTCATGTCCACCAGCGTACCGACTGTCCCCCGTTCACATGTTCTACAGGTCCCACACCGGGTCGTCACAGGTCGAGCGCGAGGCGCCGGCCGCGGCAGCGCGAGACGCAGATCAGCATCGAGTCGTCCCGCTCGGCGTCGGTGAGCAGGTCGTCGCGGTGGTCCACCTCGCCGGCCAGCACGGTCTGTTGGCAGGTCCCGCAGAAACCCTGCTGGCAGGAGTACGCCACGTCCGGCAGCGCGGCGCGCACCGCGGCCAGCACGGACTGGTCGGCCCCGACGCGCACCGTCCGGCCCGAGCGGCGCAGTTCGACGTCGAAGGCGGTGCCCGGCGCCGTCGCGCCGGCGTTCGCGGCGAACCGCTCCAGATGCAGCGCCCGGCCCTCGGGCAGCAGTCGGGCGACCGCGTCCATCAGCCCGTTCGGTCCGCAACAGTAGACCGCGGTCTCGGCGCTCACGGACGTCATGAAGTCCAGCGCCGGCCGGCCGTCGACGTCCCCGGCGACGACGGTGACGCGCCCGCCGTCCGCGCCCAGCTTCTCGACCTCGTCGAGGAACGGCATCGAGGCGCGCGACCGGCCGCAGTACAGCAGCCGCCAGTCGGCGCCGGCCGCGGCGAGCGTCCGCAGCATCGGCAGGACGGGCGTGATCCCGATGCCGCCCACGACGAAGAGGTACGCGCGCGACTCCACCAGCGGGAAGCGGTTGCGCGGCCCGCGGACCTCGATCCGCACGCCCACGCGCAGCCGTTCGTGCACCTCGCGGGAGCCGCCCCGACCGTCCTCGACCCGGCGGGTCGCCACCGTGTACGCCCCGGTCTCGGCCGGGTCGCCGCACAGCGAGTACTGCCGTACGAGCCCGGAGGGCAGCACCACGTCGAGGTGGGCGCCCGGCTGCCAGGGCGGCAGCGGCGCCCCGTCCGCCGCCTGGAGCCGCAGTCGGACGACGCCCTCCGCCGGCTCGGTCCGCTCGGTGACCGCGAGGGTCAGTCGGCGCGCGGCGGTCGCTCCCCGGCCGGCGACCGGGGCCATGCCGCGCACCCGGCCCTGCCCGGAGACGGGATCCGCCAGCGCGGGCATCGGCCACAGCGGGGAACGCCCGATGCGGCGGCGCGCCGCCCGCTTGGCGAGGACGGCGACACCGGCCGCACCGGCGGCGAGGGCCAGGCGCAGGGGGCGGGGCGCCATCGCTCAGCGGCCCCCGTTCGCACCGGGGGAGGTCGCCAGATAGGCCACCGCCTGGGCCGTGCTGCCCTCCTGGGAGGGGTGGTAGGCGCGGCTGAGGTAGCGGGGGACGGAACGCAGCATGTCGCCGGTGGCCGGCAGCACCCCGGCCCGGCCCGCCCGGTGGAACTGCCCGAAGGACGCCCTGCCGTCGGTGAGCAGCGGATCGTTCGCCATGAAGAACCGCACGCCGCGCTGCCAGAGGAAGACCAGGGTGGAGAACGCGGTCGCCCAGGTGCGCACCCGGCGCCGGTAGTCGCCGTCGACGTGGGTGAACAGGTCGAAGGCGACCGCCCGGTGCTCGACCTCCTCCGCGCCGTGCCAGCGCAACAGGTCGAGCATCATCGGGTCGGCGCCGCGCCGGTCCAGCTCCTCGGCGTTCAGGACCCAGTTGCCGAGGAAGGCGGTGTAGTGCTCGATCGCGGCGATCAGCGCGACGCGCTCCAGCAGC
This sequence comes from Streptomyces sp. NPDC048057, assembly GCF_040653095.1. Classification (NCBI taxonomy): domain Bacteria; kingdom Bacillati; phylum Actinomycetota; class Actinomycetes; order Kitasatosporales; family Streptomycetaceae; genus Streptomyces; species Streptomyces sp. NPDC048057. Next base: position 166,484 of record NZ_JBEZNF010000016.1, on the reverse strand, counting down.
CACCAGCGGCGCGCCCGCCCCGGCGGCAGCGTCCGGTCGCCCAGCAGCTTCTCGAACAGCCAGTCCACCTGGGCGGTGTACGGGGTGGGGTCAAGACCGAGCGACTTGAGGTGCGGCAGGACGTCGTCATGGGCCTGCGAGTGGACGGCCTCCTGCCCGATGAAGCCGATGACGTCCGCGCGCAGCCGGTCGTCCTCGATCAGCGGCAGCACCTGCTTGTAGACGTGGATGAACCATCGCTCCCCGGCCGGGAGCAGCAGGTGGAGCACGTTGATGGTGTGGGTGGTGAAGGGGTCGCCGGGGACCCAGTGGAGAGGGGAGTCCACCCAGTCGAACGAGACCTTGCGGGCCTTGAGTTCGATGCGCTCCGACGCGACCGGGGCGGGCTGCGTGTTAGACATGCCGTCAATGTACTGACGGGTAAAGCACGCGACCAGATGCGTGCGCGTGCTTTCCTCCGCGGGAGGCTTCTGCGCGAGTGACCGTCGCCCCAGCGGGCCCGGCGTGATGGGGCGGCCCGGCGGCGCTCGTCTGCGGAGTTCCGCCTCCGGTGCCACCTGACATGGGCGCCGTTTCCCCGCAAGTGCATGGGTATCCGCGGCCCGGGGTGGGTTGTTCGCGCAGTTCCCCGCGCCCCTGAAACCCCTCCCCCCAGCCCGCAGACAAGTGACGGGGGCAGCGAATCAGGGGCGCTGGGGGTACCATCACGCCCTCCGGGCGCAGGTGGGGGTGCCCCCGTGCCCGCAAGGGCACAGGGGGAGGAACTGCGCGACAAGCCCACCACCGGGGTGCAGTCGCCGATACCGCACACCTGCCACGGCGGCACCGCGCCCGCCAGGGCAACCGCAGGGGCTCCGGTGCGGAGGTTGCTTCATCCGCACCGGAGACCGGCGGGTCACGCGCGCGTCACGCTCCACGCGCTGAAGCCGACCGTGCCCCGCGCCCCGCTCCCTCCGTTCGCCGCGGTCATGAAGACGCCGACGTCCTGGACGCCCGCCGCGCCCGGTGACGAGACCGTGGCGATCGTGCGCCACGTCGCGCCGCCGTCCGTGGACAGCTCGCCGGTGAACCCGGTGCCCGTGCCCCGGGTCAACCGCAGCAGGACCGGCGCGCGGACGCCCGTGATGCGGCGGTACACGTCGAGGGTGCCGTCGCCGTTGGAGTCGTACGACAGCACGACGCCCTGGCCCGGCGTCACCGCCAGGTTGACGAAACCGGTGGTGCCGGCGCGCGCCAGGTCGTCCCGGACGACGATTCCGGCCCGCGCCCAGCTGCTGGTGCTGTCCTGGGAGTCGACCCGGACCGTGACCGCGGTGCCCGGGGCGAACAGCCCCTTCCGGTACGCCGTGCCGAAGTGCGCGGTGCCCCGCCACAGGTCGTTGCCCGCGCCGTTGATCGCCAGCCGGTCCCCGAGCTGCCCGAAGACCGCCGCGTTGTTGGTGTACGTGAGCCACTCGGCCGCCAGCGGGGCGGCGACGTGCAGCTCGCCGACCTGGGTGACGGGCACGGCGTCCCCGCCGGTCGGCCCGTACCGCACGGTGAGCCGGTACGGCAGCGCCCGCAGCGGCTCCGTGAGGGCGTCACCGGGCGCGGTCACCCGCCAGCGGACCGCGCCGCTGCCGCCCGCGGCCACGCCCATCAAGGAGCGGTCGGCCGGCGGCTCGGGGGCCAGGTCGGCCGCGGCGAGGGTGAAGTCCACCCGGCCCGTGGCCCGTAGCCCGCTGAGGTTGCGGAAGGTCGCCGTCAGCTCGCCCCGGCTGCCGGGCCGGAAGACCGGCGGGTCCACCGTCACCGCTGTCGTGCCCTGGTACGCGGCGGTCGCCAGCGCGTCGCGCACCCGCAGCGCCGTGCGGTGGGCGTCGCCCGTGGGCCGGGTCGGATACGCGCGGCGCTCCTTCGTCCACGCCTCCTCCGAGGGGTACCAGTCGAAGGACTTGGGCGCCCGCCCCTGCTCCAGTGCCGCCGTCAGCTCCGTCAGGTACGCCTCCCACTGCGGGACGTGCACGTCGGCGATCAGGCCGTGCCAGTCGCGGTTGGCGTAGTTGGACAGGGCGTTCGCGGCCGGCCGGTCCGCCCAGGTCGTGACCAGCGCCCGCGCGGTCCGCTCCAGCTCCACCGCCTCCGCCGGGCTGGTCGCCAGCCGCTTGGCGTCCTCCAGCCACGGCCCGAGCAGGAACGCCCGGTGACAGCCGGCCATCGTGTCCGCGAGCCGCATCAGCTTCAACCAGACCGCGGCCACGCCCTTGAACGCCTCCACGTCCTTGCTGGCGTACGCCGACCGCAGGGCGAACTGCAAGGTGCGCGAACGGTTCGCCAGCGCCTGGCGCGCCAGGTCCGTGACGTCGTGACGGTAGGTGTCGCTGTCCCGTAGTTCCCCGTCCACCTCCAGCAGCGCGGCGAAGGCCCGGTCGAAGCCGGCCGGGTCGAACGCGGTGCCGATGGACGACGTCAGGCTGGGCCTGCGCAGGAAGTGCGAGTCGTACGGCCGACCGTCCGTGCTGGTCAGCTTGTACGCGGTGGCGGCGAGCGCGGCGAAGGCGGTGCGCGCCGCCGCGTCCTGCTCGCCGTAGCGGACGTGGGCGTACTCCGCGAACCACGCCGCCCGGTCGATCTTCTCCTCGCGCCACGCCAGTTCGCTGAACAGCTCCAGCGCGACCGGGTCGCGCTCCGCGGCCTCCGGCATGTACGCCGTGCCGACGAGCGCGCTGCCCGAACGGTCCCGCCAGAGCGTGAACCGCTCCGTCCAGCGGTCGGTGTTCGCCCCCATCGTGGTGCGCCCGCCGAAGTTGGGGATGGTGCCGAAGGCGTACGGCGCGCCGCCCCACTCCTTCTCGCGGTCGACGGTGGTGTCCAGGTCGGACAGGCCGTCGACGATCAGCACCCGACGGGTGTCGATGGCGTCCAGCAGCGCCGGCCGCGGGTTGGACTGCCAGCCGAGGATCACCCACGTCGCCTCCGGGCGGGCGGTGCGCAGCGCCTTCTCCACGGCGCGCGCCGCGTCCGGCACCGGCACGTCACCGGCGCTGCCGCCCTCGTGCAGCAGGTCCATCTTGAACAGGTCGGCCGCCCCGAACAGCTCCTCCTGGTGCCGGTAGAAGGCGGCGGCCACCTCGGGGAAGACGGAGGTGCGAGGGTCCAGCCAGTCCGGCCTGCGCAGCCCGTTCCACAGTCCCTGCGCGATGACCCGCGACCCCGGATTGCGCTCCGTGAAGCCGTTGGGCACGGTGCCGAAGTAGCCGGGGAACACGGGCCGCATCCCCAGCTCGCGCAGCCGATCCGCGATCTTCAGGCCCAGCTCGGCGCGGCGCGCCAGCAGTTCGGGCGAGACCGGCCCGCCGTACTCGCTCATGTTCTGGAGCAGCCACCACGCCTGGTGCGAGGGCGCCGGCAGCCAGGTGCGGGCCTCCAGGTCGGAGTAGCCGAAGTCCTTCAGGAGCCGGTGGTACACGACCTCTTGGCCCGGGGTCACCAGCACTTCGTTGCAGCCGTGCAGGGCGAGCACGTCGATCAGCCGCTCCCAGCGCGCCCAGTCCGCGTAGGGGGCGGTGTAGCCGTCGTGCGTGTCGTTGTACGCGAAACGGTGCGGCACCGTCGCCGACCGCTCCAGCGCGGCGCGCGGTGCCGGCAGCTCGTCCGGCAGGTCGAGCCGGCTGCCCGACCAGGAGACGTGCGCCCGGCACACGTACTTCAGGTACCAGTGGACCCCGGTGAGCGCGACGGCGGCGGAGGGGGCGGCGACCTCGATGCGGCCCTTGGAGCCGGTCACGGAGAACCGCTCCGGGCCCTCGTTCGCCTTCAGGTGGAACTGGTCCGCGTGGCCCGGCAGCAGCCGGCGCAGGGCGGCACGGGCCGCGGTCAGCCCGGCGGCGCGGGCGGTGGTGGTGACGGTGGTCGGTGGTGGGGCCTGTCCGGAGGGGGTGAGGTGATCGGCGGCGGCTGCGCGGCCCCCGAGGGCCGCACTCGCTCCGATCGCTCCCGCGGTGCCCAGGACCGTACGTCTCGACGGCTCGAACATCGGCGCTCCTCTGCGCGAAACGATGTAATCCACGTCACAACAGATGCGTGCGTGGCGCAGGTTACCGGGCGTTCGGCCCCTGGCAACGGCTCCCCGCGGGCACCATGGCCGGATGGGGACCAGGACGGGGGCCGGCGCAGCGCGTACGGCCCGTACGGCACGGGCAGTTGTGGCCCTGACGGCGCTCGCCGCGTGCGGTCCGGGCGACGACGGCGACGGGCGTGGCGACGTCGACCGGCCCCGTGGTGCGGGCGCCTCGAAGAGCGCTCCGAGGGAGGCGGCCGGCACGCTGGAGGAGCTGGCCGCGACGGCGCGGTGCGCCCCGAAGGTCCGGACGGACACCGCGGAGCTGCGGCAGGCGAACTGCCGGACCGGGGCGGGGGCGTACGTCCTGACCACCTTCGCGACCGAGCGCGGGCTGCGGGCGTGGCTCGACGCGGCCGACGACTACGGCGGCACGTACCTGATCGGCCGCACATGGGTCGTCTCGGGCGGCGAAGAGGTCGTCACGGCGCTGCGCGACCGGCTCGGCGGGACGGTGCACCGGGGCGCGGATCACGGCACACCGGATCACGGGCACCACTGACGGCGGGATCCGGTCCTGCGGACCCCGCCGCCTGGGCCCTTCGCTCAGCGGCAACGGCGTCCGGAGTTGATGCAGGAGACCATCCGGTCCATCAGCCGCTCGTCGAAGACGTTGATGAAGTCCCCGTGGTCGGTGACCGGCTTGTGCAACTGCTCGGGGAAGGAGTCCACCGCGAAGCGCGCGCCGCGCGGCACGTCGTACACGATCCGCTGCACCAGCTGCGGGATCCGTTGGAATCCGGGTGGGCAGGCGCCGCGGGCGTCGGTGAAGGCCACGTGCGTGCGGTGGTTGGGGCTGTCGATGTTTTTGGGGTCCCGGCCGTCCCAGCAGCTCTGGAACCGGAAGGTGCGCACCACGTCGCTGCCCCGCGGACACCGCGGGTACTTGTCCTTGAGCTGCCGGTTCTCGAAGCCGGTGCAGCTCCAGGAGGCGTTGGCGTTCGCCGTGCCGTTGGTGAACGCCTTGGCGTCGCCGGTGATGATGCGCAGCAGCCGCGGCATGGCGGTGACCCGACCCGTCGGACTGCCGCCGAAGGTGAGCGTGACCTGGACGGGCGTCTGGATCTCCCCGACGTTCTTGTCCCGGCCGCCGCCGTCCTGGCCGGCGTCGACTTCGGCCCGCCCGTTCTGGACCCGCAGCACCGGCCAGTAGTACGAGGAGCGGTCGCCCCGGTTGCGGCAGGTGGTGGCGCCGGCCGCGAGGTCGTCGTCGCTGGCGAAGGCGTCGTTGGCCTGGTTGCCGACGTAGTCGTGCATGTGGTGCGCGCCGTTGGCCACCCCGGGGGCGACGATCACGTTGTCGGAGTTGAACAGCCCCTGGGCGTTCACCCCGCAGCTCGTGGTGAAGGTGCCGCGGGAGGCGCCGCGACGGTTCGGCGGCAGCTGCACATTGGGGCGTACGGTGCGGATGTCGACGAAGTCGGCGGCAACGGGGCCGTTGCCGGCCTGCCCGCCGCCGCCCCTTTGCTGCTCGGGGCCCCGATCTCCGGCCCGCTGCTCGTCGTCGTCATCGTCGCCGTCGAAGCGCTCTCGCTGTCCCGACCCGCCGTCCTCGGCGGAGGCGTACACGTCGACAGCCATCAGCCCGCCCCCGCCGAGGACGAGGGCGACCGAGGCGGCGATCGCCCGGTGGGCCAGGGTGGTGCGTTTCCTTCGGTTGCTCCTGTTGCGTCCCATGGAACTCCTCTGCTTCGTTGCCGGGGAGAGGGTGTTTGTTGGGGCCCGGCAGAGGGAGAAGCGCGCCCCTTGATACGGGCGGGACGCCCGGGACGTTCAGCATTGAGGAGTCGGCAGGGCGCCCCGGTCAGCCCTGCGCGCCGTGGTCGAGGTACGCCAGGACCGCGAGCACCCGGCGGTTGTCGTCGTCCGACACCGGCAGGCCGAGCTTTCCGAAGATGTTCGAGGTGTGCTTGGCCACCGCCCGCTCGGTGACGACCAACTGCCCGGCGATGGCCGCGTTCGACCGGCCCTGCGCCATCAGCTCCAGGACCTCCAGCTCGCGCGGGGTCAGCCCGCCCAGCGGGCGGTCCTTCGCCCGCCGCGACAGCAGCTGGGAGATCACCTGCGGGTCCATCGCGGTGCCGCCGCGGGCCACCCGCCGCACCGCGTCCACGAACTGCTCCGCGTCGAAGACGCGGTCCTTCAGCAGATAGCCCACGCCGCCGTTGCCGTCGGCCAGCAACTCGCGCGCGTACAACTGCTCCACGTGCTGGGAGAGCACCAGCACCGGCAGTCCCGGCCGGGCCCGGCGCGCGGCCAGGGCGCACTGGAGGCCCTCGTCCGTGTGGGACGGCGGGAGCCGGACGTCGACCACGGCGACGTCCGGCTCCAGTTCGGCGAGCGCCCGGCTCAGCTCGGGCCCGCTCTCCACGGCCGCCAGGATCTCGAAGTCGTACGCCTCCAAGAGTCGGACCAGCCCGTCACGCAGCAGGAACAGGTCTTCGGCTAGAACAACTCGCAAGGGATCTCCATGGTGACCATGGTGGGGCCGCCCGCTGGAGAGCTGACGGCGAGGACGCCGTCGAATGTACCGAGCCGGCGTTCGACCCCGCTCAGGCCGGACCCCGCCCCGATCGACGCACCGCCCCGGCCGTCGTCCGTGACCGCGATCCGCAGCGAGCCCTGCTCATGGGACACGTCCACCCATATCCGTCCGGCGCCCGCGTGCTTGACCGCGTTCGTCAGGGCCTCGCTGACCGCGAAGTACGCCGCCGACTCCACCGGGGCCTCCATCCGGCCCGTGAACTCCACGTCGACCTCCGTGGGCACCGGCAGCCGCAGCGCCAGCGCCTTCACCGCGTCGCCGAGCCCGCGCTCCGCCAGCACCGGCGGATGGATCCCCCGCACCAGGTCCCGCAGCTCCGTGAGCGCGTCCGCGGACGACTCCCGTGCCGTGGCCACCAACTCCTTCGCCTTCGCCGGGTCCTTCTCGATCAGCGCTTCGATCGTGCTCAGGTTCATGCCCATGGCGACCAGCCGCGCCTGCGCCCCGTCGTGCAGATCGCGCTCGATGCGGCGCAGCTCCGCCGCCGAGCTGTCCACCGCGTCGTGCCGGGTCTCCGTCAGCCGGTCGATGCGCTGCTCCAGCTCCTCCTGCCGGTTCGGCACCAGGACGGCGGCGGTCAGCCGGAAGTGGGCGCCGACCAGGGCCGGGGCCAGCCGGACGCCCGCGGCCAGGAACACCACGCCGACGCCGGCCGCGATCCCCGCCGTGCCCCAGCCGGTGACCGGGACGAACATGTACCAGTACGTGCCTTCCGCGGCGACGATCGGGGACCACAGGCCCGCGCCGAGCAGCAGCCCGAACACGCCCTGGAGGGGCACTCCGACGGCGAGGACGGCCACCACGGCGCCCGCCGTCATGTCGACCAGCAGCCACTGGAGGTCCCGCCAGGTCGCCGGGTCCTTCAACAGCAGCGCGCAGCGCTCGACCTGGCCCGTGATCCCCGTCCGCAGGTCGCGCGGGAAGGGGCGGTACCCCGGGGGGATCCGGGTCCCCGCCCAGCGGGCCGCCAGCAGCCGGCGCTGTCCGGTGTGCATCCGCACCAGGGTGAGCACCGCCGGGGTGGTGAACACCCCCACGCCGATCGGGATCAGCGCGATGGAGACCACCGACAGCACGAACAGCGTGATCGAACCGACCAGCGCCAGCAGGGTCAGGGCGAGGCCCTGGATCCCCGCCGTCACCGCCGCCCGCCCGCGCTCCGCCGCCGTCACCCGCGTCGACCGTGTGGTTTCCATGCGGCCCTCCCGTTCCCGATCGTCTTCCTCGCGCTGCCCGTCCAGTCTCCGACGTCGTCCCCGTCCGGGCACGGGGCTCCGCCACCGCATCGGGGGTGGTGCTAGCACCACCCCCCTGGCCTCGCCTTTTGGCTCCGCACAGGGGGCTGAAGCGGCTGGGGCGGCTGCGCCGGGCTGCCTAGCGTCAGGGGCAACCTAACCGGCGCAGGACCTGGGGAGCGAAACCACCATGAGACGCAATGTCGCCGCGCGGATCGGCGTATGGAGCGCGCACCACCGCAAGACGGCCGTCATCGGCTGGCTCCTGTTCGTCGTGCTCGCCACCGTCGGCGGCGGCGCCGCGGGCACGGTGGAGATGACCGGCTCCGAACAGGGCGCGGGGGACTCCGCCCGGGCCGAGAAGATCCTGGAGGACGCCCGGCTCGACGCGCCCGCCGGGGAACTCGTCCTGGTGCGCAGCGACGCCGCCGGCGGCTGGCGCCAGCCGGCGCGGGAGCTGACCGCGGCGATCGAGAAGACCGGCGAGACGACCGGGATCGAGGCGCCCCTGGCGTCCGCGGACGACAAGGAGGCCCTGATCCGCTTCGAGATGGCGGGCGCCTCCGACACCGCGGCCGACCGGGTGCAGCCGGTGCTGGACGCCGTACGGGACGCCGGGCGGGGGCACGAGGGCGTCGAGGTCCACCAGTTCGGCGACGCCAGCGCGGAGAAGTGGCTGAACGACCTGCTCGCCGACGACTTCAAGAAGGCCGAGTTCACCGCCGTACCGCTGGCCCTCGGGATCCTGCTGGTCGCCTTCGGCGCGGTGGTGGCCGCCCTGCTGCCCGTCGGCCTCGCGCTCACCGCGTGCGCCGCGGCCTTCGGACTGCTCTCCCTCGCCAGCCACCAACTGCACGTGTTCCAGACCACGTACTCGGTGATGTTCCTGATGGGGCTCGCCGTCGGCGTCGACTACTGCCTCTTCTACCTGCGGCGCGAACGGGACGAGCGGGCCGCGGGCCGGGACGCCGAGACCGCGCTGCGGATCGCCGCCGCGACCAGCGGGCGCGCCGTCCTGGTCTCCGGCGTCACGGTGATGCTCGCCATGGCCGGCATGTTCCTGTCCGGGCTGATGCTCTTCAAGGGCTTCGCCGTCGCCACCATCCTGGTGGTGGCCATCGCCGTCCTCGGGTCGGTCACCGTGCTGCCGGCGCTGCTCGCCTGGCTCGGCGACCGGGTCGACGCCGGCCGCGTCCCCTTCCTCAACCGCCGCCGCGGCAAGCGCGGGACCCGGGCGAGCGGGGCGCTCGCGGGCTCCCTCCTCGGCCCGGTGCTGCGCCGCCCCCTGCTCTTCGCCGTGCTGGGGACCGCACTGATGCTGGGGCTGGCCGTGCCCGCGGCCGGGATGAAGACCGAGCAGCTCGGCATGGAGAAGCTGTTCGGCTCCGACGCGCCGCTGTCCGTCGCGTACGAGCAGATCACCGACAGCTTCCCCGGCGGCCCCGACCCCGCGCGGATCGTGGTGAAGGCCGACGACATCGAGGCGGAGCCGGTGCGCAAGGCGCTGGCGCGCTTCGAGGAGGACGGCGGGCGGGGCGCGACCGTCACCGTCCACCGCGAGCAGGACGTCGCCGAGATCGAGGTGCCGCTGCCGGGCGACGGCAGTGACGGACGCTCCCGGGACGCCCTGACCGAACTGCGCGAACGCACGGTCCCCGCCGCCTTCGCCGGCACCGGCGCCGAAGCCCGCGTCACCGGCAAGCTCGCCGAGTCCGTCGACTTCAACGAGCAGCTCAAGAGCGGCATCGGACCCGTCTTCGCCTTCATCGTCGCCGTCACGTTCCTGCTGATGCTGTTCTGCTTCCGCTCCTACGTGATCGCCGTGACCTCGATCCTGCTGAACCTGCTGTCCGTTGCGGCGGCGTACGGCGTGATGGTCGCCGTCTTCCAGCACGGCTGGGGCGCCGCCCTGCTCGGCATGGAGGCGGTGGGCGCGGTCGAGAGCTGGATCCCGCTGTTCGTGCTGGTGGTGCTGTTCGGGCTGTCGATGGACTACCACGTCTTCGTGGTCTCCCGGATCCGCGAGGCCCGCGACCGCGGCGCGGACAACCGCACCGCGATCGCCGAGGGCATCCGCCGCACCGCGGGCGCGGTGACCGGCGCCGCGGCCATCATGGTCGCCGTGTTCGCGGTCTTCGGCACCCTGTCCATGCAGTCCATGCAGCAGATGGGCGTCGGCCTGGCGGTCGCGGTCCTCCTGGACGCCACGGTCGTCCGGATGGTCCTGCTCCCGTCGGTCATGTCCCTGCTGGGCGACCGCAACTGGCGCACCCCGAAGCTGCTGCGCCGCCTCCCGCAGCTGGAGCACGGCGACGAGGACGAGCCCGCCGCGCCGCCGGCGCCGCGCGCCCCCAGCGTCAGCGGCGTGTGAGGAAGCCACCGGGGAGGTGCGGCGGGGGCCGTGCGGGGGAGACCCTCACAGCCCCCGCCACACCTCTTCCTTCTCCGCCGGAAGGCCCGTACCCCGCTCGCCCCGGACCTCCCCGCCCACGGTCCGCAACCACTCCCAGGTGTCCACCACCGTCTCCGCCAGCGGCCGGCACTCCAGCCCCGTCGCCCGCGCCCTGCCGACGTCCAGCGAGTACAACGCGCCCACCAGGTCGGACGCCTGCGGCGGCACCCACAGCGGCAGATCCGTCCACGGCTCGATCCCCGCCTCCAGCACCCGCTCCGGGGCGACCCACCGCAGCTCGGCGCCCGAGCCCGTCGCCGCGACGCACGCGTCGAGCACCTCGCCGAAGGTCGCCGCACCCGGCGGACCGACCAGGTTGTACGGGCCGCTCAGCCCGGCCTGCGCCGCGGACAGCGTCCACTCCGCCAGGTCCCGGGCGTCCACGTACTGCACGGACGCGTCCGCCGGCCCCGGCGCGGTGACCTGCCCGCCGCGCGCGATCCGGGCCAGCCACCACGGCAGCCGCCCGACGTTCTCGAAGGGCCCCAACAGCAGCCCGGCGCGCACCAGCAGCGACCGCTCCGCGCCGAACGCGTCCACCGCCGCCAGCTCACCGCCCCGCTTCGCCTCCGCGTACGGCACGTCCCGCGCGTCCGGCGCCCCCTCGACCAGCGGCGCCGTCTCGTCCGAACCCGGCGGCGCCGGCCACGCGTAGACGGAACAGCTCGACACGTACGCGTACCGCCCGGCCCGCTCCGCGAGCAGCCGGGCCGCGTCCCGCACCGCGACCGGCGCATCGGCCCAGGTGTCGACGACGACGTCCCACCCGTCGGGCGCCGACGCCAGCGCCGCCAGCCCGTCGGCCGCCGTGCGGTCGCCCACCAGCGCGGTGACCCCCTCCGGCGCCGGCCTGGTGCCCCGGTTGAAGACGGTGACGTCCCAGCCCCGCGCGAGCGCGGACCCGACGAACGCGCGCCCCACGAACTCCGTACCACCCAAGATAAGAAGCCTCATGCTCCGACCCTGCCGTGCCGACCCGCCCAGTGCCAGGGCTTCCGCTCCCAGGAGAACGCCACGCCCCCTCCCGCCAACGGGACGGGAGTGGCAGCATGTGCGGATGTGACCTCCGCCCGGCCGCCGTTGCGCGCCCTTCGGGCCGCGCTCTTCGCGGCGGTGTGCACGGCGCTGTCCGCGGCCGGGCACGCGTACACCTCCGGTCACGACCTCCCGCCGACCGCGCTGGCGCCCGCCCTCGCCGGCACCGCCGTCTTCGGCTGGCTCGCCGCCGCCCGCCGTCGCGGCCCGTACGCCATCGGCGCGGGCCTGCTCGTCGGCCAGGGCGCGCTGCACCTGCTCTTCGCCCGCACCCAAGCCCACCATCCGCCCGCACCCGCACCCGCGCCCGCACCGGCGGCCGGCACGGGACCGCACGGCGGCGCACCCGACGCCGTGCCCGCGCTGATCGACCCGGCCGTCCTCACCGGCGGCTACGGGATGCTCGTCGCCCACCTCGTCGCCGCCGTGTTCTGCGCGCTGTGGCTCGCCCGCGGCGAAGCGGCGTTCTTCCAACTAGCCCGCGCCGTGGGCGCCCTCGCCTTCGCGCCGCTGCGGCTGCTGCTCGCCCTCGCGGCCACCCCGGACGACCCGCGGCGCCGCGCCGCGCCCCGGCACTCCACCGCGACCGCACGGCCGCACGCCGTACTCCTCGACCACTGCCTGGTGCGCCGCGGGCCACCCGCCGCCCGCTCGGCCTGCCCCTTCGGGCCGCCGAGCACCCGCGCCACGGCCCCTGGAGCAGCCGTCTGACCCGGGGGTCGCTTCCCCCTGTCGTCATCGACTCCCAGGATCGCCATGTCTCTCGACACCCCTGCCCCCGGCAGCAGAGAACACCGCCCGTCAGCCGAGTCCGGGGCCCCGCCCGCGCTCACCACCGAGACCGAACAACAAGCCGCGGCCGAGCAGGAAGCCGCGGCCAGCTCCCGCTGGAGCGCCCTGCGCCCCCTCGTCCTGCGGCTGCACTTCTACGCCGGAGTGCTCATCGCCCCGCTGCTGCTGGTCGCCGCCGTCAGCGGACTTCTGTACGCCCTCTCGTTCCAGGCCGAGAAGATCGTCTACCGACAGGAGCTGACGGTCCCCGACGGCGACCGCTCGCGCGCGCTCCTGCCGCTCGCCGACCAGGTCGCCGCCGCCCGCGAAGCCCGCCCCGACGGCACCGTCACCGCCGTCTGGCCGAGCAGCGAACGGGGCGCGACGACCCGGGTGCTGATGGACGCCCCCGACGTCGACGAGGGCAAGTCCCTCGCCGTCTTCGTCAACCCCCACACCGGGGAGATACGCGGCGAGCTGCCCTCGTACGGCAGCTCCGGCGCCCTCCCGCTGCGCACCTGGCTCGACGAACTCCACCGCGACCTGCACCTCGGCGAAGCCGGCCGCTACTACAGCGAACTGGCCGCCAGTTGGCTGTGGGTCGTCGCGCTCGGCGGCCTCGCCCTGTGGATCGGCCGCCGCCGCACCGCGCGGCGCGCCCTGTTCGTCCCCGACCGCAAGGCGAAGGGCCGCCGCAGGACCCTGTCCCTGCACGGCACGGTCGGCCTGTGGGCCGTCGTCGGGCTCGTCCTGCTCTCCGCGACCGGACTGACCTGGTCCCGGTACGCAGGCGAGAACATCGGCGCCGTCCAGGACCAACTCGGCGGCGCCACCCCCGCGGTCTCCGCGAGCCTCGACGGCTCGGCGGGCGGCGGCGGTGAGCACGCCGGACACGGCGCCGGCGCCGGCGGCGCGCACCAGGGCGCGGACGTCGGCATCGACCGGGCGCTGGCCGCCGCCCGCGCCGCCGGGATCGACGGCCCGCTCGCCGTCACCCTGCCCACGGACACCACCGGTTACGTGGTCAAGGAGACGGACACCACCTTCCCCGTCCGGCTCGACTCCGTCGCGGTGAACCCCGCGGACGGCCGGGTCATGGACAAACTCCGCTTCGCCGACTACCCGGTGCTGGCGCAGCTGACCCGCTTCGGCATCGACGCCCACATGGGCGTCTTCCTCGGCCTCGCCAACCAACTGGCGCTGGCGGCGCTCGCCCTGGCGCTCGTCCTGGTGATCGTGTGGGGCTACCGCATGTGGTGGCAGCGCAGGCCCACCAAGGGGCGGGCGCTGGGAGGCCGGCCCGTGCCGCGCGGCACCTGGCGCCGGGTCTCGCCCGCGCTGCTGTTCCCGCTGGCCGCGCTCACCGTGGTGATCGGCTGGTTCGTGCCGCTGCTCGGCATCAGCCTGGCGGCGTTCCTCGTCGTGGACCTCGCCCTGGGGGCGGTGGCCCGCAGCCGGCGCGCCTGACGACGACCCGTTCGGGCCGGCCCGCCACCGCGGCCGGCCGGCCCGAACGGCCCTGGTCAGGGCGCGTACTTGTACCCCACCCGGCGCACCGTCTGGATGGCGTGCCGGTGCTCCGCCCCCAGCTTGCGGCGCAGTCGCGCGACGTGGACGTCGACCGTACGGCCGTCGCCGACGTGCCCGTACCCCCACACCGTCGTCACCAGGTGGTCCCGCGAGTGGACCCGGTGCGGATGCGCCACCAGGTGCGCCAGCAACTCGAACTCCAGATACGTCAGGTCGAGCGGCCGGTCGTCCACCAGCGCGACCCGCTCGGCGGAGTCGATCCGCACCGGACCGCCCCCGCCCACCGCACCCGCCGCCACCGCGACCGGGGCCAGCGGCTGCGCCGGCTGCTGCTGGTCGGCCGGGACGAGCACCAGATAGCCCACCATCGGCGGCCGGCCCGCCACCGCCGGCAGGTTGTGCTGCGGCGCCGGCAGCCAGGTGGCCCCGGGCGGCAGGACGTCGGCGACGCTGCGGAACGTCCCCAGCGGCACGACCTCGTCGGGGGAGACGGCCCGCAGCCGGTGCCGCACCGGCCGGGCCGACGGCGGCAGCGCACCGGGCCGGAGCGGGGCCCCGGCGGCGCGGTTCGCGGCCGGGACCGCGGAGAACGTACGGGGATGAGCGGGGTTCGCCATGAGAGGTCAGCTCTCTTTCGCGCGGAGGAGTCGACGAGTCGATGGGACGGACGTACGTCGTGCGCGCTGGCCGAAGGCCGGACGACCGGTTTTAGTGGGCCCGCGCGTTCTGCGCGAGGCAACACACCCGGTCGAAGTCGTGGTGCTGCCGGGAAGGCCAGAACGGCTCCAGGTCACTGGGACCCGTCACGGAGTTCTGGAAGCCGGCCATGGGCTCATTGAATCAGATGAACGCCCCGCGGAGCAGGGTTCCTCTCACGGACCGAGACGCCGATCTCGTCACACTCGCGCGGCATGGCTCATTCCGGGGACCGGCGACCGGAGCCGGCCGCGCCGCTTGCCGCACCCCGCGGCAACGACGGTGAGGGCGCCCGCAGTTCACCCGCGGACGCCCTGCACGCATGTGGCCGAATCCTCCTCCTGACGGCCCGTCGAACGGGGGTCGTCAGACCTGCCCGGCCTTCTCCAGCGCGGCGCAGCAGGTGTCCACCATCAGCCGGGTCACCACGTACGGGTCGACGTTCGCGTTCGGCCGGCGGTCCTCGATGTACCCCTTGCCGTCCTTCTCCACCTGCCACGGGATCCGCACGGACGCGCCCCGGTCCGACACCCCGTAGCTGTACTCGTTCCACGGCGCCGTCTCGTGCAGCCCCGTGAGCCGGTCGTCGATGCCCGCGCCGTAGTTCTTGACGTGGTCCAGCGGCTTGGAGCCCTCGCCCAGCGCCTCGCAGGCGGTGATGATCGCGTCGTACGTCCCGCGCATCGCCCTCGTCGAGAAGTTGGTGTGCGCGCCCGCGCCGTTCCAGTCGCCCTTCACCGGCTTCGGGTGGAGCGTCGCCGACACCTTGAAGTCCTCCGCCGTGCGGTACAGCAACCAGCGGGCGATCCACAGCTGGTCCGCGACCTCGACCGGGGAGAGCGGGCCGACCTGGAACTCCCACTGGCCCGGCATGACCTCGGCGTTGATCCCGGAGATGCCCAGCCCCGCCTTCAGACAGTTCTCCAGGTGGGCCTCCACCACGTCCCGGCCGTGGATCTCGTCCACGCCGACCCCGCAGTAGTACCCGCCCTGCGGCGCCGGGTAGCCGCCGACCGGGAAGCCGAGCGGGCGGTCGCCCTCGAAGAAGGTGTACTCCTGCTCGATCCCGAAGATCGGCTCCTGGTCGGCGAACCGCTCGGCGACCTCGACGAGCCGCGCCCGGGTGTTGGAGGGGTGCGGGGTCATGTCGGTGTCCAGGACCTCGCACAGGACGAGGACGTCGGCGCCGCCGCGGATCGGGTCGGGACAGGAGAAGACCGGCTTCAGGACGCAGTCGGACGCGTTGCCCGCGGCCTGGTTCGTGCTGGACCCGTCGAAGCCCCAGACGGGCAGGTCCGCGCCGATCGGCAGGATCTTCGTCTTGGAACGGAGCTTCGCGGTCGGCTCGGTGCCGTCGATCCAGATGTACTCAGCCTTGAAGGTCACGGGTCTCATCCTTTGCGGGTGCTGCGGTATGTCCGACAGCTTCGCAATGGGCGATTTCCCCACCGTTGCCCGTTCGTGAACCCCGTGTTACGCACCGCGTCACCCGTGTAACGCCCGTCACGGCGGCCGGAACCACCGGCTCCGGGGTCCCCTGGGGCGGGCGGTGGGCAGACTGGGGCCATGACATCGCAGTCGCAAGCAGCCGCAGCAGCCACCGGGACGGACGCCGCGGGCTCCGCGGGCACGACGAGGACGACGAGCACGACGGGGACGACGGGGACGACGGGGACGACGAGCGCGACGGCGCCGATGCGCATCGGGCTCGTCGGCGCGGGCCCCTGGGCGGAGCGGACCCACGCCCCCGCGCTCGACGGCCACGACGGGGCCGTCTTCACCGGCGTCTGGGCGCGCCGCGAGGAGGCCGCACAGGCGTTGGCGGACCGGTACCGGGTGCCGGCGCACACGGGCGACGACGGCATCGACGCGCTCCTCGCGGCGTGCGACGCCGTGGCCTTCGCCGTCCCGCCGGACGTCCAGGCGCCGCTGGTGGCCCGCGCCGCGCGGGCCGGCCGGCACGTACTGCTGGACAAGCCGGTCGCGACGGACCCGGCCGCGGCGCGGGAGGCCGCGGACGCCGTGGCGCGCGCCGGGGTCGCCTCGCTCGTCTTCTGCACGATGCGGTTCGCCGAAGGGCCGCGCGGCTGGCTGGCCGAACAGGCCGCGAAGGGCGGTTGGTTCACCGGCCGGACCCACTGGTTCGGCTCCCTGTTCGCGGCCGACTCGGACAGCCCGTACGCGGCCTCCCCGTGGCGGCGCGAGAAGGGCGGGCTGTGGGACCTCGGCCCGCACGCGCTGGCCGCGCTGCTCCCGGTGCTCGGCGACGTGACCGGGGTGACGGCGGCCCGCGGCCCCGCGGACACCGTCCACCTGGTGCTGCGGCACGACGGCGGGGCGTCCAGCACCGTGACCCTCACCCTCAGCGCGCCCGCCCGGGCGCAGGGCGTCGCGCTGGAGTTCGTCGGCGAGGAGGGGACCGCGAGCCTGGACGGGACGTGGGACGCGGTGACGTCGTTCGCCGCCGCCGTCGACGCGTTGGCGCTCAGCGCGCGGACGGGACGCGCCCACGACTGCGACATACGGTTCGGGCTGCGGCTCACCGAGGTCCTGGCGGAGGCGGAGGCGCAGTTGGGCTGATCCGCCGACCGGGTCCCGGGTCAGCCGCGGCCGATGGCGTCGCGCACCGCGTCGTCGGTGCGCGCCACCACGGCCGACCCGTCGTCGGCGGTGATGATCGGGCGCTGGATCAGCTTGGGGTGCTCGACCAGCGCCGCGATCCACTGCTCGCGGGACGCCTCGTCCCGCGCCCAGTCCTTGAGCCCGAGCTCCTTCGCCGCGGCCTCCTGGGTGCGGGTGACGTCCCACGGCTCCAGCCCGAGCCGGTCGAGCACCTCCGTGATCTCGGCCGCGGAGGGCACGTCCTCCAGATAGCGCCGCACGGTGTACGAGGCGCCCTCGGCGTCGAGGAGGGTGAGGGCGCTGCGGCACTTGGAACAGGCGGGATTGATCCAGATCTCCATGGCGCAACCGTACCGCCGGAACAGCCCCGGAATGCCGTCTGGCCAGCGGCGATTGTCAGTGCCGGACCGTAGAATGAACACTAGTTCGGGATGGTCCCGCCACCGCAACGGGAGGTTGTCGATGGCCGTATCCAGACTCATGAGGAAGCCCGTTCAAGCAGGGCACAGCGCCCAGTACACCCAGTACGCACCCCTGGCGAAGCGGCCCCTGCCGGCCGGCCGCCCGCGCGAGTGGTACGTGACGCACAACCGTCGGCTGAAGGCGATGCGGCTGGCGATAGCCCTGCTGGACTCGGGGGTGTACCACCCGGCGACGGCGGACAACGCGCGGATCCGCTCGACGGCGGACGAGCTCGACATCCACCCCCCGTCGGACACCACCTGCCGGATGGTCAGGGCACTGATCCGCTACGGCCGCTGAGGCGGTCGCCCGCGGGGTCCCGGTGGTCGGGGCCCCGCGGGGCGCGGTGTCCGCGCGCGGTCGTCGGGTGTCAGTGCGCGATGCCGTCGATCAGCTCGCGCGCGCCCTGGCGCAGCAGGGCCACCGCCACCGAGGTGCCCAGCGTCGCCGGGTCCAGCGGGCCGGCCCACTCGTGCGCGTTCAGCACCCGCTTGCCGTCCGGGGTGAACACCTTCGCCCGCAGGGACAGTTCCCCGCCGCGCTCGGCCGTGGCGTACCCGGCGATGGGCGAGTTGCAGTGCCCCTGGAGCACGTGGAGGAACATCCGCTCCGCGGTCGCCTCCCGGTAGGCGTTCGGGTCGCCCAGCCCGCTCACGACGTCGATGGTCTCCGTGTCGTCCTGTCGACACTGGAGCGCCAGGATCCCGGCCCCGATCGGCGGGCACATCGTCTCCACCGACAGGACCTCGCTGATCACGTCCGGGCGCCCGATGCGCTCCAGCCCGGAGACGGCGAGCAGCAGCGCGTCCGCGTCCCCCGCCGCCAGCTTCTCCAGCCGGCGGTTCGCGTTGCCCCGCATCGGGACGCACTCCAACTCCGGGTGGGAGGCGGCGAGCTGGGCGATCCGGCGCACGGAGGAGGTGCCGATGCGGGTGCCGGGCGGCAGCTCGTCCAGGGTCAGCCCGTCGGGGTGCACCAGCGCGTCCCGGATGTCGTCCCGCGCCAGGAAGGCGGCGAAGGTGGTGCCGGCCGGCAGCGGACGGTCCGCGGGCACGTCCTTCACGCAGTGCACCGCCAGATCGGCCTCCCCGGCCAGCAGCGCCGCGTCCACCTCCTTGGTGAAGGCGCCCTTGCCGCCCAGCTTGGCGAGGTCGCCCATCCACCGGTCGCCGGAGGTCGTGACCGGCACGACCTCCGTACGGATCTCCGGCCGCAGCGCGGCGAGTTCGGTACGGACGCGCTCCACCTGGGCGAGGGCCATCGGGGACGAGCGGGTGACGATGCGGATCAGCTCGGGAACGGACATGGCGAACACCCTAGGGGGTCGAACGCCGCGGACCGCGCTTCGGCCACCGCGTGGCACACGGCACAGCCGTACGGCCGAGGGACGCCTCAGCGCCCCTTGTGCGCACCGCCGTTCACGTGCAGCACCTGCCCGGTGACGTGCCGGGCGGCGGGGGAGGCGAGGAAGGCGACCGCCCCGGCGATGTCCGCGGGCGTCCCCGCCCGCCCGGTCGCGGTCGCCGCCACCAGCGCGTCGCGCCGCGCGTCGGCCAGCTTGTCCCGGAAGAACTCGGTCTCGACGGTGTAGCCGGGCGACACCACGTTGGCCGTGACGCCGCGCGCCCCCAGCTCCCCGGCCAGGCTCGCGTTCCACGCCACGAGCCCCGCCTTGGCCGCCCCGTACGAACCGGCGCCCTGGTCGGCGGCGATCGAACCGATGCTGACCACCGAGCCGCCCTCGACGAGCCGCTGCTCCACCGCCTTGGTGGTGAGCGCCGCACTCACCAGGTTGGCGTCCAGGTTGGCGTGGAAGTCCCGGGCGTACGCGGCGAGGTCCGACGCCCCGTCGGCGTCGAAGTCGGTGTTCCCGCCCGCGTTGTTCACCAGGACGTCGATCCGTTCCGGCAGTTGCTCCACCAGCCGCTCCAGGCGCGCCGGGTCGACGTGGTCGCACTCCAGCGCCATCACGCGGGCCGCTTTGCCCGGCCTGTCCGTGATGTCCAGAACCGCCTCGGCCAACACCCCGGAACGGCGGCCGGTGATGACGATCGTGCCGCCCTCCTCGGTCGCGGCGAAGTGGTGCGCGAGGGCGCGGCCGATGCCCGTACCGCCGCCGGTGATCAGGATGGTGCGTGACATATGCTGGTCTCCCTAGTCGTTCAGGCCTAAATTCAGGTCTAAACATAACCCGGGTGAGAGGCACCGTGGCAAGCGAAATTCCCCCGACGCAGGCATCGGCCCAGGACATCGCGGACGCCTGGGCACGGGAACTCCCCGACGTCCCGGTCTCCTCGATCGGCGTCGTGACCCCCCTGTGGCAACTGGCCAAGCTCTTCGGCGACGACCGCCGCCGGGTCCTCACGGGCGCCGGGGTGGACCCCGCCACCCTCGACCTCCTCAGCGTCCTGCGCCGCGCCGGCGCCCCGTACACCCTGACCACCCGCGAACTCAGCCGCCGCGCCCTGGTCACCGCGGGCGCGATCTCCCAACGCGTCGCCCGCGCCGAATCCGACGGCCTGGTCACCCGCACCCGCCCCCAGGGCCGCCCCCGCACGGTGGACGTGACCCTCACCCCCGCGGGCCACGCCCTGGTCGAAGCCACGGTGGGCCGCGTCCTCACCCGCGAATCGGACTTGCTGGCCGCCCTCCCACCCGCCCAACAGACCCACCTCGCGGAACTCCTGACGGCGCTGCTGCGCGGGGTCCAACAGACGGTGGGCGACACCCGTGTGACGCAGGTGGGCGACGAGTCGTGAGGAAACGGCCCTTCGGCCGCGCACGACCGCGTTTCGGCCGAAGGGCCGTGAGCGCCGGACGCCCGCCCCGTACGTCCCCGACGATGTCGACAAGGCATCGAAGCGACAGGAGGGCACATGGGCAAGCAGGTCACATGCCGATCGACGAAGACGGTGAGCGGCAAGCCCTGTCAGAACCCGGCGATGGTCGGCTACTCCCGCTGTCAGCTCCACCGGGGAGAGTGGACGCCGCGCCAGAAGAGGAAGACGAAGAAGCGCTGACCGAACCGGTGCGCGGGGGGCATTGTCGTAGGGCGGCACTACGGTGCCGCCATGTCACGCGAACCCTCCACGGCCACGGGCTCCCCGATCCCTTCGGAGCCCCGGCCGCCCCAGGACGGCGACTGGGACCGCCAACTCGCCGCCGCCTTCGCCGTCCTGCTCGGCCGCCCCCTCGGGGAGTACGACCCCGACGCGACGTACGCCGCCTGCGTCGCAGGCAATCTGCTGTACGAGGTCGGCTTCCGGCGCGACCCCGCCTGGGTGCGCCCCGAAGCGCTGCGCGGCGCCGAACCCGTCGTCTGGGACTGCGCCCTGTTCGACGACGCCGAACGGTCCCCGCTCTTCGACGCCAGCGGATCGATCTTCGACTTCTCGACGGCCGATGACACGAGCCCGGCGCTCCCCGCGGACTTCGCCGCCGCCCTCGGCTCCGCCTGCTTCGCCCGGATCCTGATCCGGGGCGCCGACCTCGCCCCGCTGGTGGCGCAGTACGGCATCGACCTCGCTGCCCCGGCCCACGCCGACACCTGGACCGTGTTCGTCGCCCGCCTCGCTTCCGACGGCACGCTCCCGGACGCCCTCCGCACTGCCCTGGCCACCGGCCGCACCCCCGAGGACCTGATCCCCTTCACGGCGGAGCCCGACGAAGAGTGGGCGGACGCCCTGGCATCCATCACCCACCCCGAACTCCGCGCCCACCTCGGCTACTTCTGCACCGACGGCGAAGAGGGCCTGATGCCCCTCGGCGCCGACGCCACGGCCTGCGGCCTGGAGGACGAGGGCTGCGCCCCGATCGCGGCCTGGGAGGATGGTCACGGCCAAGTCGACATAGCCATTCTCCAGCTGAGCCCTCTGGTCGCCGGCCCGCACCCGTCGTCCACCTGACCGTGTGAACGTCTGACCGCACGGCTGAGGGCCGCCGCCTCCCGAAGGAGGCGGCGGCCCTCAGATCTGGGCGCGGACGAGTCCGGCGTCGCGGCTTAGATGTCGAAGTACAGCTCGAACTCGTGCGGGTGCGGGCGGAGCTGGATCGGGGCGATTTCGTTCGTGCGCTTGTAGTCGATCCAGGTCTCGATCAGGTCCGAGGTGAAGACGCCGCCCGCCTGCAGGTACTCGTTGTCCGCCTCCAGGGCGTCGAGGACCGCGGGGAGGGAGGTCGGGACCTGGGGGACGCTCGCGTGCTCCTCGGGGGCCAGCTCGTAGAGGTCCTTGTCGATCGGCTCGGCCGGCTCGATCTTGTTCTTGACGCCGTCGATGCCCGCGAGGAGGAGGGCCGCGAAGGCCAGGTACGGGTTGGAGGACGGGTCGGGGGCGCGGAACTCGACGCGCTTGGCCTTCGGGTTGGAGCCGGTGATCGGGATGCGCATCGCGGCGGAACGGTTGCGCTGCGAGTAGACCAGGTTCACCGGGGCCTCGAAGCCGGGGACCAGACGGTGGTAGGAGTTCACCGTCGGGTTGGTGAAGGCGAGCAGCGACGGGGCGTGCTTGAGGATGCCGCCGATGTAGTAGCGGGCGGTGTCCGAGAGGCCGGCGTAGCCCTGCTCGTCGTAGAAGAGGGGGACGCCGCCCTGCCAGAGGGACTGGTGGACGTGCATGCCCGAGCCGTTGTCGCCGAAGATCGGCTTCGGCATGAAGGTCGCGGTCTTGCCGTTGCGCCAGGCGACGTTCTTCACGATGTACTTGAAGAGCATCAGGTCGTCGGCGGCGGCGAGGAGGGTGTTGAACTTGTAGTTGATCTCCGCCTGGCCGGCCGTGCCCACCTCGTGGTGCTGGCGCTCGACCTGGAGGCCCGCCTTGTCCAGCTCCAGGGAGATCTCGGCGCGCAGGTCGGCGAAGTGGTCCACCGGCGGGGCGGGGAAGTAACCGCCCTTGTAGCGGACCTTGTAGCCGCGGTTGTCCTCGACCGCACCGGTGTTCCAGGCGCCGGCCTCGGAGTCGATGTGGTAGAAGCCCTCGTTCGCGGAGGTGTTGAAGCGCACCGAGTCGAAGACGTAGAACTCGGCCTCGGGGCCGAAGTACGCGGTGTCCGCGATGCCGGTGGAGGCGAGGTACGTCTCCGCCTTCTTGGCGATGTTGCGCGGGTCGCGGCTGTACTGCTCGCCCGTGATCGGGTCGTGGATGAAGAAGTTGATGTTGACCGTCTTGTCGCGGCGGAACGGGTCGACCCGGGCCGTCGAGAGGTCGGCGCGCAGCGCCATGTCGGACTCGTGGATCGCCTGGAAGCCACGGATCGACGAGCCGTCGAAGGCCAGCTCCTCGGCCGGGTCGAACGCATGCGCCGGGATGGTGAAGTGCTGCATCACGCCCGGGAGGTCGCAGAAGCGGACGTCGATGAACTTGACGTCCTCGTCTGCGATGAACTTCTTCGCGTCGTCGGCGTTCTGGAACATCCAACTCCTCCTACTCCCGACCCGGAGGGGCGGGGTGGTAGCTCGTCCGTGCGGCCAGTGCGGTGGCACACGCAGGTCCCGACCATAGGCAGGAGGCATTTCTCCAGCATGACCCGATTGTTTCGCCCGCGTTAACCGGGCCGGTCGTCGGGTTGCGTACGTCACCCCAGCGGTCGCCCCCCACGGCCGTTCCCGCGGCCCGGGCCCAGTACCGTGGACGGGTGGACGTGGACAAGAGGCAAGCAGTCGGATCGTGGCTCTCCGGGCCCCGCGCGGCGGCCGAGGACATGGGCGTCGACTTCGGTCACCGGGGCAAGCGGCTCGGTCTGCCGGAGGAGGGGCCGGGCGCCATCGCGCCCACGGGGCGGCGCCTCGGCGCCATCTTCGTGGACTGGGGGCTCTGCTTCCTGATCGCGAACGCGTTCTTCAGCAGCGGCGCGCCCCAGACCACGGCGAACATCGCGGTCGGCATCCTGTTCGTGGTGAACGCCCTCGCCGTCGGGACCCTCGGTTTCACCCCCGGCAAGCGGCTCTTCAAGCTCCGGGTCGTCTCCGTCGACGGCGGACGGCTCGGCTTCGGCCGGGTCCTGCTGCGCACCGCGCTGCTCTGTCTGGCGCTGCCCGCCCTGATCTGGGACCGCGACGGCCGCGGACTGCACGACCGGTTCGCCAAGGCCGTACAGGTACGGCTCTGAGGGCGTAGGCGCCAACCTTACGCACAGCGAGAGTCAACCGCACGCACAGCGAGAGGGGCGGCCCGGATTCGATCCGGGCCGCCCCTCTCCACGTCACGCGCAGTCGGCTGCGGAAGGCTTTCCCGACAGGTCCGACGGACCCGGTCGGTCAGCGCATCTTCGGGCCGCCGCGCGGCATGCGCATGTTCTTCGGCAGGGGGCCCTTGGGCATCGGCATGTTGCTCATCAGGTCCCCGAGCGCCCGCAGCCGGTCGTTCGTCGCCGTCACCTGCGGGCCCGAGAGCACCCGCGGCAGCTTCAGCATGGTCGTGCGGACCTTCTTCAGCGGGACCTGGCCCTCGTCGTTGCCGACGACGATGTCGTGCACCGGCACGTCCATCGCGATCCGCGCCATCTTCTTCTTCTCGGCCGCGAGCAGCGTCTTCAACCGGTTCGGGTTGCCCTCGGCCACCAGCACGATGCCCGCACGGCCCACGGCGCGGTGCACCACGTCCTGGTTGCGGTTCATCGCGACCGCCGGCGTCGTCGTCCAGCCGCGCCCCACGTTCTGCAGGACCGCGGCAGCCGCACCCGGCTGGCCCTCCATCTGGCCGAAGGCCGCCCGCTCGGCACGGCGTCCGAAGACGATCGCCGCGGCGAGGAGGGCGAACAAGAAGCCCAGGATGCCCAGGTAGATCGGGAAGCCGATGAGGTAGCCGAAGCCGAGGAAGACACCGAAGGTGACGACTCCCACGGCGGCGATGATCAGACCGACCTTCGGGTCGGCCTTGCGCGTCATCTTGTACGTCAGGGCGATCTGTTTCAGTCGCCCGGGGTTCGCAGCAGCGTCAGTGCTGTCTGTTTTTGCCTTCCTCGCCATAAACCGAAGTTTACGTGGCCCGGGGCGCGCGGTCCGCCACGGCCTCCAGTACGTGCAGCGCCTCGACGCGGTCCTTGGCCCGGCGGCGGTCCGCCAGCACGGCCGACCAGGCGTTGCGGCGCGCGGTGCGCTGCCCGCGGCCCAGCAGCAGCGACTCGACGGCGCGTAGGGCGCCGGTCACGGAGGGGAGGGCGGTGGAGCGCTCCGGAAGTGCCTGCATTGGGGGTGGCCCCCTTCGGGGAGGGAGGGCGGCCGTGGCCGCTGCGGACCCGGGCGGGCCGCAAAAGTAGGGTTACCCGTCGGTGTTACCAGCGCGTGACCGGGTGGTCAAACGGTGATGAAACCCTGACGTGGTGCCCGGAAAACACCGACGCGGCCCGTACGCCGCCCCGACCTGCGGGGAGCGTCCGGACCGCACCGTCCGCCTCATTACCGGGCGGTAGTTGCTTGTGCTCGAATTCACATGGTGCTGGTCCGCGCTGCCTCGCGGCGCGGGCTCACACCACCGGGAGCTGGGCGCGGTCGCCGGTCACCCGGCGCTCCATCGCCTGCTGGTACAGCCGACCGGCCCGGTACGACGAACGCACCAGCGGGCCGGACATCACGCCGGAGAAGCCGATCTGCTCGGCCTCCTCCTTCAGCTCCACGAACTCCTGCGGCTTCACCCAGCGCTCGACGGGGTGGTGGCGCACCGTCGGCCGCAGGTACTGCGTGATCGTGATCAGCTCGCAGCCCGCGTCGTGCATCTGCCGCAGCGCGTCGGTGATCTCGGCGCGGTCCTCTCCCAGCCCCAGGATCAGGTTCGACTTGGTGACCAGCCCCACCTCGCGGGCGCGGGTGATCACCTCCAGCGAGCGGTCGTAGCGGAAGCCGGGGCGGATGCGCTTGAAGACCCGCGGCACGGTCTCCACGTTGTGCGCGAAGACCTCGGGGCGGGAGCTGAAGACCTCAGCCAGCGCTTCGGGCGCCGCGTTGAAGTCGGGAGCCAGCAGCTCGACCTTGGTCCGGCCGTCGGCGCGGTCCGCCGTCTGGGCGTGGATCTGGCGCACCGTCTCCGCGTACAGCCAGGCGCCGCCGTCCGGCAGGTCGTCACGGGCGACGCCGGTGATCGTGGCGTAGTTCAGGTCCATGGTGACCACGGACTCGCCGACCCGACGGGGCTCGTCGCGGTCCAGGGCCTCGGGCTTGCCCGTGTCGATCAGACAGAAGTCACAGCGCCGGGTGCACTGGTCACCGCCGATGAGGAACGTCGCCTCGCGGTCCTCCCAGCACTCGAAGATGTTGGGACAGCCGGCCTCCTGGCACACCGTGTGCAGCCCCTCGCTTTTGACGAGCTTCTGCATCTTGGTGTACTCGGGGCCCATCTTCGCCCGGGTCTTGATCCACTCGGGCTTGCGCTCGATGGGGGTCTGGGCGTTCCGGACCTCCAGGCGCAGCATCTTGCGTCCGTCGGGTGCGACAGCGGACACGTGGTGCCCCTTTCTGCGTGGCGCTGCATTGCGTTGCGACGCGCACGGCTTTGCGGCATTCGAATCAGCGGCGCACACCAGGGTACGCCCGTCGTTTGTACGGCCCTGTGTCATCCCAACCCGGTCACACACAGGCACATTCCCCCGAACGGCCCGTGACCGCGGCACCGAGGGAATGCGGTGCGGCTCACAGCGTTGCACGCCGTGCTCGCACAGCGTTCAGACCGCGGTCTCGACCTCCCTCGGTCGTGGCTCCGCGCCCTCCAGCACCTCCCGCAGGTGCTTCTCCACCACCGGGAGCACGTCCGCGATGGTGAGGTCCGTGCCCGACTCGTCCGCCAGCGAGGCGACGCCCGCGTCCCGGATGCCGCACGGCACGATCCGGTCGAACCAGGTGGTGTCCGGGTTCACGTTCAGCGAGAAGCCGTGCATGGAGACGCCCTTGGCGATGCGGATGCCGATGGCAGCCAGCTTGCGGTCCTCGCGCCGCTGGCCCGCGTTCGACGGGGCGTACTCGGGGCCGTTCAGCCGCGGGTCGAACTCGTCGTCCGTGAGCCTCGGGTCGAACTCCAGCGAGAGCCCGCCCGGCGACGGCCGCTGCTCCACCGGGTCGCCCAGCACCCACACCCCGCTGCGGCCCTCGATCCGGCTGGTCGCCACGCCGAACTCGGCGCAGGCGCGGATCAGCGCCTCCTCCAGCCGGCGCACGTGCGCCACCACGTCCACCGGGCGCGGCAGCTTCAGGATCGGATAGCCCACGAGCTGGCCGGGGCCGTGCCAGGTGATCTTGCCGCCGCGGTCCACGTCGACGACGGGGGTGCCGTCCAGGGGGCGCTCGCTGTCCTCGGTGCGCCGGCCGGCCGTGTACACCGGCGGGTGTTCCAACAGCAGACAGGTGTCCGGGACCTCGTCCGCGAACCGGGCGGCGTGCACCTCGCGCTGCTTCTGCCACGCCTCCACGTACTCGACCGCCTCGTCGCCGAAGCCCAGCCGGACGAACCGCAGCTCACCCACGGCACTGCCTCCCTCGAACCGTCCACTCGCGCTGCCGCGCCTGCTGCACCTCCGCCACTGTACGGCGGTCGGCCGAACCGGGCGGGCGGCGGCCCTTCCCGTCAGCGCCGGCCCCCATCCTCACACGATCGGATGAAGCTGCGTCGAACCCCGTCGGCGGGCCTGGAGGGGCCGCTAAATTCGCGCCGTTCCATGAGGGCTGCGACCGGCCCGGAAGGCAGGAGACCGCACAGCTGATGACGGAACGACCCCCGCAGCGCACGCCCAACCGCCAGCTCGCCTCGCTGATCGCCGAGGCCGGATTCTCCAATGCGGGACTCGCCCGCAGAGTGGACCAGCTCGGGCAGGAGCACGGGCTGGACCTGCGGTACGACAAGACCTCCGTGACGCGTTGGCTGCGCGGCCAGCAGCCGCGCGGCACGACCCCCGCGCTCATCGCCGAGGTGTTCACCAGACGCCTGGGCCGACGCCTGTCGGCCCAGGACCTCGGCCTCGACGCCTGCGCCCCCGTGTACGCGGGGCTGGAGTTCGCCGCCACGCCGGAGGAGGCCGTCGACATCGTCGGCGGTCTGTGGCGCAAGGACTCCGGCAGCCACGCCGAACTGCGCAAGATCGCCTTCACCCCGGCCGGGCTCGTCGTGCCCAGCCGGGACTGGCTGATCGGGCGGGCCGACGAACGCGTCAGCCGTGGCGAGGGAGCCCAAGCGAGCCGCGCCGAGGCGCCGGCGACCGGACTGCGGGTGCCCCACCAGGGCGGCCCGGCCGTCGCCGTGCCCCGCCAGCGCGGCATCGACCGCAGTACGGACCGCGGCCCCGGGCAGCGGGTCTCCAGCGGCGACATCGCCGCCCTGCGCTCGGTCGGGGAGCTGTTCCGCTCCATCGACGACGCGTACGGCGGCGGCCACGCCCGCCAGGCCCTCGTGCGCTACCTGGAGCACGAGGCCGAGCCGATGCTGCGCGGCACCTACGGCGAGGTCACCGGGCGCCGGCTGTTCGGCGCCGTCGCCGACCTGACCCGGCTCGCCGGCTGGACGTCGTACGACATCGCCGCGCACGGGCTCGCCCAGCGCTACTTCGTCCAGGCGCTGCGGCTGGCGCAGGCGGCGGGGGACCGGGCGTACGGCAGTTACGTGCTGGTCACCATGAGCCGTCAGGCGGTCTATCTCGGGCACGGGCGGGAGGCCGTGCAGCTCACCCGGGTCGCCCAGCAGGGCCTCGGGCCGTCCGCGCCGCCGGTCGTGCAGTCGCTGCTGCACTCGGTGGAGGCCCGTGGGCACGGCGTGCTCGGCGAGGCCCGCGCCTGCACCGCCTCCCTCATGCGGGCCGAGCGCGCGCTGGAGTCGGCGCGGCCGGGCGACGAGGTGCCGCACTGGGCGCGCTTCTTCGACGAGGCACAGCTCGCGGACGAGTTCGGGCACTGCTACCGCGACCTCCAGCAGTACCGGGCCGCGGTGCAGCACGCCGAACGCTCCCTCCAACTGCGCCCGCACTCCCTCGCCCGCAGCCGCCTCTTCTGCCGGGTGGTGCTCGCCACCGCCCGGCTCGGCCTCGGCGAACTCGACCAGGCGTGCGCGCTGGGCGCGGAGGCGGCCCTCCAGGCGTCCGAGATGCGCTCGGCCCGGGCGCAGGAGTACGTGCGCGACTTCGAGCGCCGTCTGGAGCCCTACCGGGACGCGGCGGCCGTCCGCACCTACCGCGAGCGCATCGCGGCGATGGGGTGACCCGTCGCGCGGCACCGGGCACGCCCCAGGGCGTGCCCGCACGGCCGCGCTCGCACGCGCCCCGCTCCGTCGTCACCGGTGCGGGGCGACCTCCTGGGAGCTGCGCCCTACGCCGCGGCGCTCAGCCCGGCACCGGCCGGTGCCGCGCCGCCGGCGAAGTCGCGGAGGACCTCGTCGGCCACTCTGCGGGCGGAGTGCAGCGCGCCCTGCACGGTGCTGGTGTCCCGGTGGTCACCGCACACGTACAGGCCCGCCAGCACCCGCACCGGGCGCCGCAGGTCGTGCCCGGCGGGCATCGCGGGGACCGCCTCGGGCGCGTGGTGGACGGCGAGCAGTTCCCAGTCGTCCGTGGGGACGCCGTAGAGCCGGGACAACTGCTCCCGGACCGTGCGGTCCAGGTCCGGCGGGGGAGCGCCGAGCACCGTCGAGGTGATCAGGGCGCGGTCGCCGGGGGCGCGCACGGGATCGACCTCGCTCATCACCGCGGTGTGCGCGACCGGGCCGCTGCGGTCCGCGTCGAGGACCAGCGACGGGCCCGTCGGGGGTGGCTCGGGCGCCGCGTGGTGCACCACCGTCACCGGGTGGAACGGGGGTATTCGCAGGCCCGGCAGGAGCTCGGCGGCCTCCCGCGCGCCGGTGGCCAGTACCAGCGCGCGACAGCTCAACTCCCCGTACTCCTCGGTGCTGACCCGGTCGATCGACGCGTCCTTGACCCGTACGCCCGTCAGGACCGTGCCGGTCGGCAGCCCGTCGGCGAGCAGTCGGGGCAGGGTCGCGGCGCCGCCCTGCGGCACGCACGTCCGCCCGCGGGCGAAGCCGTGCAGGGCGAGGTCGGCGCACCGGCTGGACGTCGTCAGCTCCGGGTCGGACAGCAGGGCGGCGAGCAGGGGGCGCAGGAAGCCGCCCACCGTGCGGGACGGGAGGCCGCGGGCGGCGAGCGCCGCGGCTGCCGTGCGTTCGGGGCGGGCGGCGATGCGGTCGGGCGCGGTGCCCGCGAGCCGGGTCAGGAAGGCGCCGAGCCGGGCCTCGTCGAGCGGGCGGGGGGCGCTCGCCAGGGCGCGCGCCACGGTGAACGCCCCCTCGAAGGCGCCTTCCCCGGCCGCCGCGGCGCTCCGGCGCAGCGTGACCTCGCCCGTACGGTGCAGGCGTCCGTCGCGGTGGACGAGTGCGCCCGGCGCGAAGGGGCGCAGGGGCAGCCCCGCGAGGCCCGGCGTGCGGTGCAGCTCGGGCTGCGCGGTGTTGAGCAACTGGCCGACGCGGTCCAGCAGGAAGCCGTCGACCTCGTCGGTGGCCATCCGGCCGCCCGGCTCGGGTCCGGCTTCCAGCACGGAGACGCTGACGCCCGCCTCCGTGAGCAGCCGGGCCGTCGCGAGCCCGGCGACGCCGGCTCCGACGATGATGACGTCCGCGTGGTCCGCGTCGTGAGCGGTGCTGATGAGCACGTGCCCCTCCCCGAGGTCGGCAACGCTGGTGGGGGGCGCCGGGCCACGGACTGCCGGGCTCCCACAGGGTCATGCCCCCAACGGGCGCGGTGAATACCGCGGTGGGGAGGGCGGGTGCGGAGGCGTGGCCGATCTGCGCTGCGGGCGCGGGTGGTGCGTGCGGGTGGTGCGGCTCTGCCGACGCGCCCCCTCTGCCGTGCGACGCCCTCCGCCAGGGCACCGCGGCCCTGCCCGCGCAGGCCCGCGCCTGGTGCTTCTGACGTGTCCGCGGCTTCCCTGCGGTGCGTTGGTCCCTGCGGGCCGTCTGTGGCTTGTCGCGCAGTTCCCCGCGCTCCTGACGTGTCCGCCGTTTCCCTGCGGGAGCGTTGGTCTCTGCACCTCGGTGGTGGGTTGCTCGCGCAGTTCCCCGCGCCCCTTATCACCCACGTCCTTCGGGCGTAGGGGCACCGGGGCAACCGGCCGTAGACAAGTCGCAGTGAGGCACCGAGGGAGGCGAAACAGGGGCGCGGGGAACTGCGCGACAAGCCACCCACCGGGCCGCAGGGACGAACACACCGCAGGGAAACGGCGAGTACGTCAGGGGCGCGGGGAACTGCGCGAGTGGCCCGACACCGGGGGCAGAGACCAGCACCCCGCAGGGAAAGCGCGGGGGCGGCTACGCGGAGTCGGCCAGCGCCGCTGCGATCGCCGCGTCGATGCCGGGGAAGGCGAACGAGAAGCCCGACTCCAGGAGCTTCGTCGGGACCGCGCGCTGGCTCGCGAGGACGTCGTCGGCCATGTCGCCGAGGGCGATCCGCAGGGCGAACGCGGGGACGGCGAAGACCGCGGGGCGCCGTACGGCCCGCGCCATGGCCGCGGTGATCTCCCGGTTCGGCAGCGGGTCGGGCGCCGTGAGGTTCACCGGCCCGGTCAAGGAGGGGGTGTCGATGATGTGCCGCAGCGCCGCGACCTCGTCGTGCAGCGCGATGAAGCTCCAGTACTGCCGGCCGTCGCCCAGCCGGCCCCCGAGGCCCGCCTTGAAGAGGGGGAACATCCGGCCCCACGCCCCGCCGCGCCGGGACACCACCAGACCGGTGCGGGCGTGCACCGTACGGATGCCGGCCTCCTCCGCCGCCGCGGCGGCCTCCTCCCACTCCACGCAGACTTTCGGCAGAAAACCGTCGCCCGGCGGGGCGCTCTCGTCCACCGCGCGGTCGCCGGTGTCGCCGTAGAACCCCACCGCGCTGCCGCACAGCAGCACCTGCGGCGGGGTGTCCAGGCCGGCCACGGCCTCCGCGAGCGCGGCGGTGCCCAGCACCCGGCTGTCGCGGATCTCCTTGCGGTACGCCGCCGTCCAGCGGTGGTCGCCGACGCCGGCGCCCGCGAGGTTCACCACCGCCTCGCAGCCGACGAGCCCGGCCGTGTCCACATGTTGCCGCTTCGGGTCCCACCGCACCTCGTCCCCGGCGCGGGCGGGACGCCGCACCAGGCGCACCACCTCGTGCCCGTCGGAGCGCAGGGAGCGCACGAGCGCCGTACCGATGAGTCCGGTGGAGCCGGAGATCGCGATCCGCATGAAATCCATCCTGCCCGGACGGTCCGCCGTGGCACAGTTACCCGCATGCCCGAGTCGCTTGCATCTGCCACCCATCACGTCCGGCCCGCCCGCGCGACCGACGACGACGCGCTCGCCGCGCTGGACGGGGACACCTGGTCCCCGCTGCACGCCGTGACGCCGCGGAAGGCGCCGCCGTACGGCCCCTTCTTCCACGAGCGGAACGCGCCCGAGGACGTCCTGGTGGCGCAGGACGGCGAGCCGGGCGGGGCGGACGGGGCGGTGCTCGGCTACGTCAAGCTGGTGTCGCCGACGCCGCTGCCCTGCAACCAGCACGTGCGCCAGATCCAGGGGCTCGCGGTGGCCCGGGCGGCCCGCGGCCGGGGCGTCGGGCGGGCGCTGGTGCGCGCCGCCTGCGAGGAGGCCCGCCGGCAGGGCGCGGTGCGGATCACGCTGCGGGTGCTCGGCCACAACGCGCCGGCGCGCGCCCTGTACGAGGCGGAAGGCTTCGTCGTGGAGGGCGTGCTGCCGGGGGAGTTCCTGCTGGAGGGCGCGTACGTGGACGACGTCTGCATGGGCCGCCCGCTGGACTGAGCCACCGCGTCTCACTCGGGGCCGAAGCGCTCCCACAGCCGGGGGAAGCGGTGCGCCAGCGCCGCGTCGTCGTCGAAGTCGAACGGAGTGCCCACCGGCTCCGAGGTCTGTGGCGCGATCCCCAGCTCCGGCGCCACGACCCCGGTGAGCTGCTCGTATGCCTCGTCCGCCGCGTATCCCAGCGCCTCGCCGTCGCCGTCGACATCTTCGTCGAAGTCGTCCAGCAGCTCGGCGAGCGCGTCCGCGTCGTGCAGCGCGCCCTCGAAGACCTCCCGGCCCTGGCCGATGAGCCAGCAGCGGAAGTAGTCGAAGGCGTCGTCGCTGGCGCCGGCGAGGAGCAGCGCCGCCGCACCCCACAGATCCCAGGTGTACGCGCGGTTGTACCGCGCCTCGAAGTGGCGGGCGAAGTCCAGCACGGAGTCCGGGTCGAGCTGGAGCAGCCGCTCGACGAGCAGGTCGGCGTGGTCCTCCGGGTCGCCTTCGGCGGCCTCGCGGGTGCTGTCGACGATCTCCCAGAACTCCGTCTCGTCCATCACGCGTCCAGCATCGTGGCTGGCGCGACCGGGCGCACGCGGAGCCCGGAAAAAGCCGGACAGCAGGTGTCCGGAATCCGTGCGACGGTCGTTGCCATGACGACGAGCCACATCCGAGGAACGACGCCCACCGGACCGCTGACGGGGAAGGTCGCCCTGGTCGCGGGCGCCACCCGGGGCGCCGGGCGGGCCATCGCGGTCCAGCTGGGGGCCGCGGGCGCGGTCGTGTACGCCACCGGGCGCACCACCCGCGAGCGGGTCAGCGAGCTGGGCCGGGCGACCGAGACCATCGAGGAGACCGCCGAGCTGGTCACCGCGGCCGGCGGCGAGGGCGTCGCGGTGCCCACCGACCACCTGGTGCCCGAGCAGGTGCGTGCGCTGGTCGCCCGGATCGAGCGCGACCACGGCCGGCTCGACGTCCTCGTCAACGACGTCTGGGGCGGCAACCCCCTGCTCGACTTCGACACCCGGATGTGGGACGTCGACCTGGAGCGCGGGCTGCGGATGATCGACCTGGGGGTGCGCACCCACATCGTCACCAGCAGCATCGCACTGCCCCTGCTGGTGCGGCGGTCGGGCGGGCTGCTGATCGAGGTCACCGACGGCACCGCGGAGACCAACCGCGAACCGCGCGAGAACTTCTACTACGACCTCGCCAAGAACGCCCCGATCCGGATGGCGTACACCCTCGGCGCGGAGCTGCGGCCCCTCGGCTGCACGGCCGTCGCGGTCACCCCGGGCTTCCTGCGCTCCGAGGAGATGCTGGACGGCTTCGGGCTCACCGAGGAGACCTGGCGGGACGGCATCGGGGAGCAGCAGCCGCACTGGGCGCTGTCCGAGTCGCCGCTGTACGTCGCGCGGGGCGTCGCCGCGCTCGCCGCCGACCCCGACCGGGCGCGCTGGAACGGCCGGTCGCTCGACAGCGGGCAACTGGCGCGGGAGTACGGCGTCACGGACGCGGACGGCAGCCGGCCCGACGTGTGGGGCTTCATGCTCGCCGAGAAGGCGGGCGGACGACCGCGGCTCGCCGACTACCGGTAGCGGGCCGCCGTCCGCTCGGCCGCCGCGGCGAAGGTCGCCCGCAGCTCCGCCGGCGCCAGCACCTCGACGTCCGGCCCCAACGCCATGAGCTGGGCGTACGCCACCTCGTGCGACTCCACGGGCAGCGTCACCGTCCGTTCGCCCGCGGCGTCCGGCCCCTCCGCGGCGGCCAGGGCGTCCCGGGCCGCGGCCCGGTCGGTCACGAACGGCAGCCGGCGCGCGCCCTCCTCGGTGACCCGGAGCACGACCTGGGTGCGCAGGATGGAGCGGGCGAACTGGGCGGCCCGCTCGGCCCAGAAGGCGGGCAGGTCGAAGTCCGGGTCGCGCTCGAAGTACGCGTCCGCCGCGTCGTCCACGTCCCGCAGACCGCCGCCCGCACCGCTGCCCGTACCGCCGTCGTCCGGGCCGTCGAGGACGACCGGTTCGACCGCGGAGAACCGGTCGATCCGGTACACCCGGTACGTGCCGTCGACCCGGGCGCACAGGTACCAGACGCCCGCCTTCAGCACGAGCCCGTACGGCTCCAACAGCCGCTCCACCCGCTCGCCCCGCCGGTTGCCGTACTCCGCCCGCACCCGGCGGTCGTCCCACACCGCCTCCGCGATCCGCGCCAGCATCGGCGGCGTCCGCGGCTCGTGGTACCAGCCGGGGGCGTCCAGGTGGAAGCGCTGGGCCGCGCTCGCCGACGCGTCCGCGAGCGAGGGCAGCAGCGCGGCGGAGACCTTCAACCGGGCCGCGGACGCGGCGTCCGCCAGCCCCATCTCGCGCAGCGCGCCGGGCAGTCCGGACAGGAACAGGGCCTCCGCCTCGCTGCGGCCGAGGCCGGTCAGCCGGGTGCGGTAGCCGCCGATGAGCCGATAGCCGCCCGCCCGGCCCCGGTCCGCGTACACCGGGACGCCCGCCTCCGACAGGGCCACGGCGTCCCGGGTGACCGTCCGCTCCGAGACCTCCAACTCACGGGCCAGCTCCGCCCCCGTCATCGACGGCCTGGACTGGAGCAGCAGCACCATCTTGATCAGCCGGGCAGCGCGCATCCCCCCATCATGCCCCCGCCCGCGTGGCCACTACACCAAGGGCTCCTGGAGTTCGGTCACCCACCCGTCGAGGTCGGCGGGGCACTCCAGGGTCACCTCGCGCGCATAACCGGCAGAACGGTGGCCGTACGCGTCGATCCAGCGCGCCAGGGCCTGCGAGGCGGGGACGACGCCGTCCATCGAGCCGCGGTGCACGATCGTCGCCGCCGACCGCAGCGCCGGGAGCACGGCCAGCTGCACCCCGCTGTCCGGGGCGGGCAGGGACTCCCGCGTCACCCGCACCGCCGCGTGCACCAGGACCGCGCCGCCGCCGTCGGGGGAGTCCTCGTAGTACGCGATGCCGGGCCCGGCCGGCGAGACGCCCGCCGCCGCGAGCCGCCCGAACAGCTCGTCGTACAGCGGCTGGATGACGGGGCCGACGTGCTCGGGGCCGTAACTCGCCGCCGTGGCGGTCAGCTCGGCGACCCGCACGGCCGGGACGGGCTTCACCACGACCTCGTCGACCGGCAGCCGGCCCTCGTCCTCGATCGACCGCAGCCGTGCCTCGACCCCCGCGAGCCGTACCGCCGCCGCGGCCATCGCCTCCTCCAGCTCGGCGCGGCGCACCACCAGCATCCGGCGCAGCTCCTCCGCGCCCACGTCCTCGCCGAGGATGCGGCGCACCTCCTGGAGCGTGAAGCCCAGGTCCTTCAGGGCGACGATCCGGTTGAGCGCGGCGAGCTGGTGCGCCGCGTAGTGCCGGTAGCCGGTGGCCGGGTCGGTGCGCTCGGGCCGCAGCAGCCCGATGGCGTCGTAGTGCCGCAGCATCCGCGCGGACACCCGGCCGTGGCGGGCGAAGTCTCCGATGGTGAACATGGCTCCCTCGAAACGCGGAACGCACGGATCGCCGGACCCGTGCCCTCCCTTGAGCAGCTTCGTGGTCCACCCAAGCATTTTTCGGGGGTGCCGCGCCCGCGCGGGGCGCCCGGACACGGCATCACCCCCGGGCGGTGGTGCGAGCCGTCCGGGGGTGATCTTCGGGAGCGTCAGAGCCCGTAGCGCTCCCGGGCCTCCTTCACCGCCGCCGCGGGGACCTCGCCCCGCCGCGCCAGCTGCGCCAGCGCCGCCACGGTGATCGACTGCGCGTCCACGCCGAAGTGCCGGCGCGCCGCGTCCCGGGTGTCCGACAGGCCGAAGCCGTCGGTGCCCAGGGACGACCAGTCCTGCTCGACCCACTGGCTGATCTGGTCCGGCACCTGCCGCATCCAGTCGCTGACCGCGAGCACCGGGCCCGGTGCGCCGCTGAGGGCCTGGCGCACGTACGGGGTGCGGTCCTCGCCGCGCAGCAGGGCCTCGTCCGCCGCGAGGGCGTCGCGCCGCAGCTCGCCCCAGGAGGTCGCGGACCACACGTCGGCCGTGACGCCCCAGTCGGCGGCGAGCAGCTGCTGCGCCTCCAGCGCCCAGTGGATCGCCGTGCCGGAGGCCAGGAGCTGGATCCGGGGGGCCTCCGGGCGGGCGGCCTCCCCCTCCTTGAAGCGGTACAGGCCGCGCAGGATGCCCTCCTCGACGCCCTCGGGCATCGCGGGCTGCTGCTTGGGCTCGTTGTAGACCGTCAGGTAGTAGAAGACGTCCTCGGCGTCCGGACCGTACATCCGGCGCAGGCCGTCCTTGACGATGACCGCGATCTCGTACGCGAACGCCGGGTCGTAGTTGAGCGACGCCGGGTTCGTGGCCGCGATCAGGTGGGAGTGGCCGTCCGCGTGCTGGAGGCCCTCGCCCGTCAGGGTGGTGCGGCCCGCGGTGGCGCCCACGATGAAGCCCTTGCCGAGCTGGTCGGCGAGCTGCCACATCTGGTCGCCGGTCCGCTGCCAGCCGAACATCGAGTAGAAGATGTAGAACGGGATCATCGGCTCGCCGTGCGTCGCGTACGACGTGGAGGCGGCGATGAAGTCCGCCATGGAGCCGGCCTCGGTGATCCCCTCGTTGAGGATCTGGCCGTCCTTGGCTTCCTTGTAGTACATCAGCTGGTCGCGGTCGACCGGCTCGTACGTCTGGCCCAGCGGCGAGTAGATGCCGGCGGACGGGAAGAGCGACTCCATGCCGAAGGTCCGGGCCTCGTCGGGCACGATCGGCACCCAGCGGCGGCCGGTCTCCTTGTCCCGCATCAGGTCCTTCACCAGGCGGACGAAGGCCATGGTGGTGGCCATCTCCTGGTTGCCCGAACCCTTCTGGAGGGCCTTGAAGCCGCGCTCCTCCGGCTCGGGCAGGGCGACGGCCACCACCCGGCGTGCGGGGGCCGGGCCGCCGAGGGCCGCGCGCCGCTCCTGGAGGTAGCGCAGCTCGGGGGAGTCGGCGCCCGGGTGGGCGTACGGCACCACGCCGTCGTCGAAGGCGCTGTCCGGGATCGGCAGTTCGAGCAGGTCGCGCATGCCCTTGAACTCGTCGATGGAGAGCTTCTTCATCTGGTGGTTCGCGTTCTTCGACGCGAAGCCCTTGCCGAGGGTGTGGCCCTTGACGGTCTGCGCCAGGATCACGGTCGGCGCGCCCTTGTGGGCGAGGGCCGCGCGGTAGGCCGCGTACACCTTGCGGGCCTCGTGGCCGCCGCGGGAGGTGTAGAAGCACTCGGCGATCTTCGCGTCCGTGAGCACCTTCGCCAGCTCGACGAGCGCGGGCTCGGCGCCGAAGAAGTGCTCGCGGATGTAGGCGACGTCCCGGGTGGCGTACGTCTGGAACTGGGCGTCCGGCACCTCGCGCAGCCGGCGGACCAGCGCGCCCTGGGTGTCGAGCGCGAACAGCTCGTCCCAGGCGGAGCCCCACAGCGACTTGACGACGTTCCAGCCGGCGCCGCGGAACTGGGCCTCCAGCTCCTGCACGATCTTGAAGTTGGCGCGGACCGGGCCGTCGAGGCGCTGGAGGTTGCAGTTGATGACGAACGTCAGGTTGTCCAGCTGCTCGCGGGCCGCGAGCGCGATGGCCGCGGTCGACTCGGGCTCGTCCATCTCGCCGTCGCCGAGGAACGCCCAGACGTGGGAGCCGGAGGTGTCCTTGATCGAGCGGTTGTGCAGATAGCGGTTGAAGCGCGCCTGGTAGATCGCGGAGAGCGGGCCGAGGCCCATGGAGACCGTGGGGAACTCCCACAGCCAGGGCAGCCGGCGCGGGTGCGGGTACGACGGCAGACCGGCGCCGCCCGCCTCCTGGCGGAAGTTGTCCAGGTGGGCCTCGGTGAGGCGGCCGTCGAGGAAGGCGCGGGCGTAGATGCCGGGCGAGGCGTGGCCCTGGATGTAGAGCTGGTCGCCGCTCCCGTCGCCCTCCTTCCCGTGGAAGAAGTGGTTGAAGCCGGTCTCGTACAGCCAGGCCGCGGAGGCGAAGGTGGCGATGTGGCCGCCGACGCCGTACCGGGCGCCGCGGGTCACCATGGCGGCGGCGTTCCAGCGGTTCCAGGCGGTGATCCGGGACTCCATCGCCTCGTCGCCGTCGAAGGCGGGCTCGGCGCTGGTGGGGATGGTGTTGACGTAGTCCGTCTCCAGGAGCCGGGGCACGGGGACGCCGGCCCGCTCGGCGTGCTGGAGGGTGCGGCGCATCAGGTACGAGGCCCGGTGCGGGCCCGCGTGCTGGGTGACGGCGTCCAGGGAGGCCGCCCATTCGGCGGTCTCCTCGCTGTCACGATCCGGGAGCTGGTCGAGCTCGCTCGGAAGCTTGCCTGCGGGGTCGGTCATGTCGCCGCCTTCCGGACTGGAGGGGGGTGGAGATGGTGGGAGGCAGGTGGTACTGGGTGGTACGGGTGTCTGCCGGGGGGTGCCTTGTCTGGCAGGACAGGGCGTGGGGGCGTCGTGCCCCCAGCGACTGTAAGCCTCTGATCGATGATCGATCAAAGTGCTAGGAGGTAAAACTTCTCCGAAGGGCGAAATTGGCATTCCGTGCCTCGAAATGGGGCACGCAGTGCCCTCAAAAAGGGCGCAAAACACCCCGGATGAAAGGGCGAAGGCTCAGGTGAGCAAGGGGCTTCGGGGTGGCGGCGGTGCGGGTGGTGCGGGAGCGTTACGGGGCGGAGCGCTCGGGCGCGGGAGCGCAGCCCAGGACATGCGCCTTCACCAGGGGGCCGATCTCCGGATCGTGCCTGAGGAAGGCGTCGACGAGGGCCTGGTGCTCCTCCGCGTACGACTGCTGGACCGTGCCCAGCCAGCGGATGGAGAGCGCCGTGAACACCTCGATGCCCAGCCCCTCCCAGGTGTGCAGCAGGACGTTGTTGCCCGCGGCCCGGACCAGCTCGCGGTGGAAGGCGACCGTGTGGCGGACCTGGCCCGCGGGGTCGCCGACGCGGTCCGCCTCGTACAGCGCGGCGACGTGCGGGGTGAGCACCGAGCAGTCCACGGAGAGCCGCTCGGCCGCGAGTTCGGCCGCGATCTGCTCCAGACCGGCCCGGACCGGATAGCTCTCCTCCAGGTCCGCCGCGGTGAGGTTGCGCACCCGCACGCCCTTGTTGGGCGCGGACTCGATCAGCCGCAGGCTCTCCAGCTCGCGCAGGGCCTCGCGGACCGGGGTCTGGGAGACCTGGAGCTCCGTGGCGATGCCGC
Organism: Streptomyces sp. NPDC048057; assembly: GCF_040653095.1. Classification (NCBI taxonomy): domain Bacteria; kingdom Bacillati; phylum Actinomycetota; class Actinomycetes; order Kitasatosporales; family Streptomycetaceae; genus Streptomyces; species Streptomyces sp. NPDC048057. The sequence goes on along the minus strand of NZ_JBEZNF010000016.1, from coordinate 127,138 downwards.
GCTCCACGATCCGCTCGCCGGGCTTCCACCGCCCGCTGACGATCCCCTCCACGATGTGCTCGCGGATCTGCTCCCGGAGCGAGTGGACGACGGGCGGGGTCATGGGAGCTCCCGGGGGGACGCGGACGAGGTGCACGGGGTGCCAAGTATCGCTGCCGAAGGTGTGCGGGAAGAGTCCGCGACCGGACACGCAGCGGGACGGCCCCAGGTCACAGGGGTGGCTTCCATGCCGGCGGCCGACGCCGGACCGTCCGCGGCCCGGAAGCGGCCGATGGCCTTCCGCCCCTGGTCGGGCGGGGTGCGGGCGCCGTCGACGGGGGCGCGCGGCTACCGATCGGTACGCCCGGGACGGCCGCGCGGCGACGCCACGCGGCGGAGGCGAACGTACTCGGGGCGTAATGCAATTCATACGGGTGAGTGTCACCACAAGGCCCCGGCGGCGGCTTCCAGGGGGGTGTTCGCCGCCGAACGGGCCAGCGCCCCCGGCCGGAGGGCCGGGGGCGCTGGTGGGTGCTGCTCGGGTGCGATCCTCGCGGGCCGCGTTCTTACAGGCCGAGCTCGACCTCGAACTCACCGGCCTCCAGGATCGCCTTGACGGCGCTCAGGTAGCGGGCGGCGTCGGCGCCGTCCACCAGGCGGTGGTCGTACGAGAGCGACAGGTACACCATGTCGCGGACGCCGATGACGGTGCCCTCGGCGGTCTCGATGACGGCCGGGCGCTTCACCGTGGCGCCGATGCCCAGGATGGCGGCCTGGGTCGGCGGCACGATGACGGTGTCGAAGAGCGCACCGCGCGAACCGGTGTTGCTGATGGTGAAGGTGGCGCCGGCCAGGTCGTCCGGACGGATCTTGTTGGTGCGCACGGCACCGGCGAGCTCCGCGGTCTTCTTGGCGATGCCGGCGATGTTCAGGTCGCCCGCGCCCTTGATGACCGGGGTCATCAGCCCCTTCTCGGAGTCCACGGCGATGCCGATGTTCTCCGTGTCGAAGTAGGTGATGGTCCCTTCGTCCTCGTTGATCCGGGCGTTGACGATCGGGTGGGCCTTCAGCGCCTGGGCCGCCGCCTTCACGAAGAACGGCATCGGGGAGAGCTTGACGCCCTCGCGGGCGGCGAAGCCGTCCTTGGCCTGGTTGCGCAGCCGCATCAGCTTGGTGACGTCGACCTCGACGACCGAGGTCAGCTGGGCCTGGCTGTGCAGCGCCTTCATCATGTTGTCGCCGATGAGCTTGCGCATCCGGGTCATCTTGACGGTCTGACCGCGCAGCGGGGAGACCTCAAGCGCCGGGGCCTTCGCAGCGGCCGGCGCCGGAGCGGCGGCAGCGGCGGGGGCCGGGGCAGCGGCGGCGCGGGCGGCCTCGGCCGCGGCCACGACGTCCTGCTTGCGGATGCGGCCACCGACGCCGGTGCCCTTGACCGCGGACAGGTCCACGCCGTTCTCGGCGGCGAGCTTGCGGACCAGCGGGGTCACGTAGGCGTCACCGGCCGCGGGGGCGGCCGGAGCAGCCGGAGCCACCGGAGCAGCCGCGGGGGCCGGCGCGGGCGCGGGAGCCGCGGGAGCGGGCGCAGCGGCGGGGGCCGGAGCAGCCGGGGCGGCGGGCGCGGCCGGAGCGGCACCGGCGGCGCCGATCACCGCCAGCTTGGCGCCGACCTCGGCGGTCTCGTCCTCGCCGACCACGATCTCCAGCAGCACGCCGGCGGCCGGCGCGGGGATCTCGGTGTCGACCTTGTCGGTCGAGACCTCCAGCAGCGGCTCGTCCTCCACGACCGACTCGCCGACCTGCTTCAGCCAGCGGGTGACGGTGCCCTCGGTGACGCTCTCACCGAGCGCCGGCAGGACGACGTCCGTACCGGCGGCGCCGCCGGCCGGAGCCGCGGCGGGCTGCTCGGCCACCGGGGCGGGGGCCGCGGGGGCCTCGGCCACGGGAGCCGGAGCGGCGGCGGGCGCGGGGGTCGGCTCGGCGGCCGGGGCGGGCGCCGGAGCGGCCTCGGCGGCGGGCGCCGGGGCAGCGGCGGGCGCGCCCGTGCCGTCGTCGATGATGGCCAGCTCGGCGCCGACCTCGACGGTCTCGTCCTCGGCGACCTTGATGGAGGCCAGTACGCCGGCGGCCGGCGCGGGGATCTCGGTGTCGACCTTGTCGGTCGAGACTTCCAGCAAGGGCTCGTCTGCCTCGACGCGCTCACCCTCGGCCTTCAGCCAGCGGGTGACGGTGCCCTCGGTGACGCTCTCACCGAGCGCCGGAAGGGTTACGGAAACCGGCATGGTTTCTGTTGCTCCTAACGAATGTGCGGGGAAGTGGTCGTCGTCTGGCCGAAGGCTCAGTCGTGGGCGTGCAGCGGCTTGCCGGCGAGCGCCAGGTGGGCCTCGCCGAGCGCCTCGTTCTGGGTCGGGTGCGCGTGGATGAGCTGCGCCACCTCGGCCGGCAGGGCCTCCCAGTTGTAGATGAGCTGCGCCTCGCCGATCTGCTCGCCCATCCGGTCGCCCACCATGTGGACGCCGACCACGGCGCCGTCCTTGACCTGGACGAGCTTGATCTCGCCCTGCGTCTTGAGGATCTTGCTCTTGCCGTTGCCGCCGAGGTTGTACTTCAGCGCGACGACCTTGTCCGCACCGTAGACCTCCTTGGCCTTGGCCTCGGTGATGCCGACGGAGGCGACCTCGGGGTGGCAGTACGTCACCCGCGGAACGCCGTCGTAGTCGATCGGCACGGTCTTGAGACCGGCCAGCCGCTCCGCCACCAGGATGCCCTCGGCGAAGCCGACGTGCGCGAGCTGGAGGGTCGGGACCAGGTCGCCGACCGCCGAGATCGTGGGCACGTTCGTCTGCATGTACTCGTCGGCCAGGACGTAGCCGCGGTCCATCGCGACGCCCTGCTCCTCGTAGCCGAGGCCGGCGGAGACCGGGCCGCGGCCGACGGCGACCAGCAGCACCTCGGCCTCGAAGGTCTTGCCGTCGGCGAGGGTGACGCGCACGCCGTCCTCGGTGTACTCGGCCTTCTCGAAGAAGGTGCCGAGGTTGAACTTGATGCCCCGCTTGCGGAAGGCCCGCTCCAGCAGCTTGGAGCTGTTCTCGTCCTCGACCGGGACGAGGTGCTTCAGGCCCTCGATGACGGTGACCTCGGCGCCGAAGGAGCGCCACGCGGAGGCGAACTCGACGCCGATGACGCCGCCGCCCAGCACGATCGCGGACTTCGGCACGCGGTCCAGCTTCAGCGCGTGGTCGGAGGAGATGACGCGGTTGCCGTCGATCTCCAGGCCCGGCAGCGACTTCGGCACGGAGCCGGTGGCCAGCAGGATGTGGCGGCCCTCGATGCGCTGGCCGTTGACGTCGACGGAGGTGGGCGAGGACAGCCGGCCCGCACCCTCGATGACGGTGATCTTGCGGGAGGCGATCAGCCCCTGGAGGCCCTTGTACAGGCCCGAGATCACGTCGTCCTTGTACTTGTGTACGGCTGCGACGTCGATGCCCTCGAACGTCGCCCGCACGCCGAACTGCTCCGACTCGCGGGCCTGGTCCGCGATCTCGCCGGCGTGCAGCAGCGCCTTGGTGGGGATGCAGCCGTAGTGCAGGCAGGTGCCGCCGAGCTTGTCCTTCTCGATCAGGGCGACGTCCAGGCCCAGCTGGGCCCCGCGCAGCGCCGCAGCGTAACCGCCGCTACCGCCGCCGAGGATCACTAGGTCGAAAACGGTGCTGGCGTCGTTCGCCACGTCACGTCCTCCATGCATGTGCGCCGGTCGCCGGTCCCCCTTCTCGCCGGGGACGACCGGCCTGTCGGCTGGTGTGCGGCCGATGTCTCGTCGGCCCTGTGGTGGGGGCCCTGTCCTGCCGAGGCCCATCTTCGCATTTGTTGGCGGAAGACGGGACGCGGGGCAGTGCTCTGGTGGCGTCTGATCGATCACCCCAGGAGTTACCCGTGGGTAGAACATCCGGACGCGTCCGCCGATTCCCTGCCAAGTGGTCGGTGGTCGGCGTTTCGTCCACAGCGAACGCGGTACGCCCCGGGAGGAGCGCCACGGCGTGCGTACGGCCCCGGACGCATCCGGGGCCGTATCGACGGACAGGCTCAGCCGAGGTCGCCGGCGCCCATCCGCTCCGCCAGCCTCACCAGCGTGCGGACCGAGGAGCCGGTGCCGCCCTTGGGGGTGTAGCCGTAGGGTGCGCCCTCGTGGAACGCGGGGCCGGCGATGTCCAGGTGCGCCCAGGTGATGCCCTCGCCCACGAACTCCTGGAGGAAGAGGCCGGCCACCAGGCCGCCGCCCATCCGCTCGCCCATGTTCGCGATGTCGGCGGTGGGGGAGTCCATGCCCTTGCGCAGCTCGGCCGGGAGCGGCATGGGCCAGGACTGCTCGCCGACCTCGTCGGCGATCTCGTGGATCGCGGTGCGGAACGCGTCGTCGTTCGCCATGATCCCGAAGGTGCGGTTGCCGAGCGCCAGCACCATCGCGCCGGTGAGGGTGGCCACGTCCACGATCGCGTCGGGCTTCTCCTCGGACGCCTTCCACAGCGCGTCGCCCAGCACCAGACGGCCCTCGGCGTCGGTGTTCAGCACCTCGACGGTCTTGCCGCTGTACATGCGCAGCACGTCACCGGGGCGGGTGGCGGTGCCGGAGGGCATGTTCTCGGCGAGTGCGAGCCAGCCGGTGACGTTGACCGGCAGCCCGAGCCGGGCGGCGGCGACGACCGCGGCGAACACGGCGGCGGCACCGCTCATGTCGCACTTCATCGTCTCGTTGTGGCCGGCCGGCTTCAGGGAGATGCCGCCCGAGTCGTACGTGATGCCCTTGCCGACCAGCGCCAGCGTCTTGGCGTTGCGGGAGTGCGTGTACGTCAGCTTGACCAGGCGCGGCGGGTTCGCCGAACCCTGCCCGACGCCCAGGATCCCGCCGAAGCCGCCCTTGACCAGCGCCTTCTCGTCGAGGATCTGGACCTTGAGCCCGTGCTCCTTGCCCGCGGCGCTGGCCACGGCGGCGAACGCCTCGGGGGTGAGGTCGTTCGGCGGGGTGTTGATCAGGTCGCGGGCGCGGTTGATCTCCTCGGCGAGCGCGAGGGCGCGCTCCGCGGCGGCCTTGTGGGCCTTGTCCCGCGGCTTGGCGCCGAGCAGGGCCACCTCGGCGAGGGGCGCCTTGCCGCTGCCCTTGGCGTCCGCGCCGCCCTGGTAGGCGGTGAAGGCGTACGCACCCAGCAGCGCGCCCTCGGCGATCGCCGCGGTGTCGGCGGCCTCCGAGATCGGCAGCGCGAACGCGGCCTTCTTCGTGCCGGTCAGCACGCGGGCGGCGGTGCCGGCGGCGCGGCGCAGGGCCTCGGCGTCGTACGACCCGTTCTTCTCCGGCGCCGCGCCCAGGCCGACGGCGAGGACGACGGGCGCCTTCAGGCCGGCGGGGGACGGGAGCTTGGTGGCCTCGCCCTCGGCGCCCGCGGCGCCCAGGGTCTCCAGGACGGAGGCGAGCTTTCCGTCGAACGCCTTGTCCACGGCCTCGGCGCCCGGCGCGACCACCGGACCCTTGGCGCCCTTCGCGACGCCGACCACGATGGCGTCGGCGCGCAGCGTCGCGGCGCCGGCAGTGCTGAGAGTGAGAGCAGTCACGGTGGTGATTTCTCGCTTCCGTTGAGTTCCAGGGCCGATGGGGCCACGAGGGGGCTGCGTTGGCGCCCCGTCCGGGAAGAGCCTACGCGCGGTCACCGCGCGGGCTCACGGCGGCGCTTCGCCTCGGGCGCCGTCCGGGTGCGTCGTGCTGCCCCCGCCGCTGCAACTGCGCTGCGCCCGCGCGGGGTTGACGGCGCGCCGCCCCCTTGAGGCCCACTTCCCCGGCGTCCCGGAAAGCCGCCTCCCCGCCGTTGGACGAGACCCTGTCGTGCGTCCGCGGCCCGGTGGTGGGCTACCTGCCGCATGGGCGATAGACCCTAGGGCGTCAGGGTGAGGACCACGAGGGTTGTGGTGGGGGCCGACTCGGCGAGCGCGCCGAAGACGTCGCCGGTCACGCCGCCGAAGCGCCGCACACAATGCCGCAGCAGCGCTTCCGACACGAGGAGCCCCGCCAGCACCGCCCCAGCGTGGCGTACCGCGTCGACCGGGCCGAAGCCGAGAGCGACGGACGCCGCCGCGGCGGTGACGAGGAGCGCCAGTGCCAGGGCCACGCGGACGCGGAGAACGCCGGCGACCGCCGCGCCCAGGCCCTCGGGGCGGGCCGGCGGCACGCCGGTGCGGGAGGCGCAGGTCAGGGCGAGGCGCGCGGTGACCGCGGCGACCACGACGCCCAGCGCCCCGTACGCCCAGCCCTGCGCGTACAGCGCGGCGACCGCGGCGACCTGGGCCAGCAGCACGAAGAGCAGGGTGACGACCCCGAAGGGGCCGATGTCGGACCGCTTCATGATCTTCAGCGCGTCCGCCGCGGGCTTGCCGCTGCCGAGTCCGTCCGCGGTGTCGGCCAGCCCGTCGAGGTGCAGCCCGCGGGTGAGGACCGCGGGCACCGCCACCGCGGCCACCGCCGCGAGCGCCGCCCCCGCGCCCGCGGCCAGCAGCAGTCCGCCGGCCGCCGCCGCGAACAGCCCCACCACCAGCCCTGCCAGCGGCGCGCAGGCCATGCCGACGCGGGCCGCGTCCCGGTCCCAGCGGGTGACGCGCACGGGCAGCACGGTCAGGGTGCCGAAGGCGAAGCGCAGGCCCGTGCCGAGGTCGGCGCGGGCGGGGGAGGTGGGGTCGTCACTCACCGGCGCAGGGTAGCCCAGGGCCCGGCTCGCACCGACTAGATTGCGCGTACCCGGATGATCCGGTGATACCTCGGATATCCGGCTAACCGTCAGGAAGCGGATGGGTGCAGGGAGAGCGGTCCATGGGGCAGTGGTTCCACGACAACATCACCGAGCCCGGCAAGCTACCGACGCTGCTCGCCCTCGCCGCCTTCGTCCTCACGTTCGTGATCACCCGCACCATCACCCGGCTGATCCGCGCCGGCCGCGGTCCCTTCCGCGACGTCTCGCCCGGCGGGCTCCACATCCACCACGTGGTGCCGGGCGTGGTCCTCACCGTCGTCGGCGGCTTCGGCGCGGTCGGCAGCGGTCGGCACGGCTGGGCGGCCGGCGTCTTCGCGGTGTTGTTCGGGATGGGCGCGGGGCTGGTGCTCGACGAGTTCGCGCTGATCGTGCACCTCGACGACGTGTACTGGACGGAGGAGGGCCGGCGCAGCGTGGAGGTCGTGGTCCTCGCCGCCGCGCTCGCGCTGCTGGTGCTCGGCGGCTTCTCGCCGCTCGGCGTCGACTCCCTCACCCCCGAGGAGCGCCAGAACCGGGCCGCCGCCCTGGTGACCGTTCTGCTCAACTTGCTGCTGGTGCTGGTCACCTTTGTGAAGGGCAAGCCGAGGATGGCCCTGATCAGCGTCTTCGTGCCGTTCGTCGCGTTCTTCGGGGCGGTGCGGCTGGCCCGGCCCGGTTCCCTGTGGGCCCGTCGCCTCTACCGCAACCGGCCGCGGGCGCGCGCCCGGGCCGCCCTGCGTTCCTACCGGCACGACCGCCGTTGGGACGGACCGCGCCGGAAGTTCCAGGACCTGATCGCGGGCGCCCCCGACCGGTTGCCGTCCCGGAACCGGTCCCGCCCCGGCGACTGAACGCCGCCGCCGGCGCACCTCGGCCGCCGCGCAGAGCACCAGCGCGGCGACGATGGCGGCCAGGTGCTCCTTGCCGGCGAGGTTCGGCTTGACGACGACCTCGACGACCATGGCGAGGACGACCGCGGCGGCGGTCCAGCAGGCCCGCAGCCGCCAGCACGCGTACACCGCGAGCCCCACGACCGCGGCCGACGGTCCGGTGTCCACGACGCCGGCGTCGGACGCGGGCACTGTGACGAGCCCGCCGAGCCCGCCGAGCCCGCCGGGGTCCAGGGCGATGCCGACGCGGGCGTACAACGTCCCAGCGAGGGTGCAGACGTACGCGACCAGCAGCGTGCGCGTCCGCCCGAGCGCGCACTCCGCGATGCCGAACACCAGCAGGACCTGCGCCAGGGCGCCCCACACGGGCAGGTCCAGCGCGGGCACGAACAACGACAGGGGGGTACGCAGCAGGGCCAGCCACAGGGGGTCCTCGGCGCGGACGGCGCCGACGGTGCGGACGACCTCGTACCCCCAGGTGCGGTGCTGCACCACCTGGAAGGCGGCGATCAGGCAGACCGCGGTGAGCGTCAGCGCGAGGGCGCGCGGCCCGCGGGCGGTGAGCGCCGTGCGCACGGCGGTGTACGGCGGACCCCACTCGCGCCGTACGAACGCGCCCACCGCGCCGGCCGCGGTCATCGCGGGGTCGCTCGTGCCGTCGGGGCCTCCAGGTGTCGGCGGTGCAGCCAGCCGGGCAGGCCCGGCGCTTCGAGGAAGCCCTCGGCGCGGGCCGCCGCGATGGCGATGCGTGGCAGGTCCGCGCTCTTCTCGAAGAGCAGGAACCGAGGCTCCCAGATCGGGCGGTACTTGGCGTTCGCGCGGTACAGCGACTCGATCTGCCACCAGCGGGAGAAGAACGTCAGCAGCGACCGCCACAGCCGCAGCACCGGGCCGGCGCCGAGGCGCGAGCCGCGTTCGAAGACGGAGCGGAACATCGCGAAGTTCAGCGACACCTGGGTGATCTGCACCTCCGCGGCGCGCTGGAGGAGTTCGATGACCATGAACTCCATCAGGCCGTTGTCGCTGTCGCGGTCACGGCGCATCAGATCGAGCGAGAGCCCGTGCGGGCCCCACGGCACGAAGCTGAGCACGGCCCGCAACTCGCCCTCGGCGTCGGTGCACTCCAGCATCACGCACCGGCCGTCGTCCGGGTCGCCGAGCCGGCCGAGCGCCATGGAGAAGCCGCGTTCGGTGGCGCCGTCGCGCCAGTCGTCGGCGCGGCGCAGCAGGACGGCCATCTCCTCGGGCGGGATGTCCGCGTGCCGTCGGATCCGCACCCGGTACCCGGCGCGCTTCACCCGGTTGTACGCCTGGCGCACGGTCCGCATCGCGCGCCCCTCCAAGGTGAACTCGGCGGTCTCCACGAGGGCTTCGTCGCCCAGCTCCAGGGCGTCGAGGCCGTGGCGGGCGTAGATCGTGCCGGCCTCTTCGCTGGCGCCCATCACGGCCGGGATCCAGCCGTGCTCACGGGCCTGGGCGAGCCAGGGGGTGATCGCGCCCGGCCACGCCTCCGGGTCGCCGATCGGGTCCCCGGAGGCCAGGCTGACCCCGCCGACGACGCGGTACGCGACGGCCGCCTTGCCGGTGGGGGACCACACCGCGCTCTTCTCGCGGCGCAGGGCGAAGTAGCCGAGGGAGTCGCGTTCGCCGTGCCGCTCCAGGAGGGCGCGTAGCCGCTCCTCGTCGTCCGCGTCGATCGGGTCGACGGCGCGGCGCGAGCGGAACGCCGCGTACAACACGGCGAGCAGCAGCAGCGTGGACATCACGTTGATGGTGACGTCCACCCAGCCGGGGGTGTCGATGCCCGCGAACGCGGAGTCGTCGGCGGCGAGCGAGCCGAGCCGGACTGCGCCGTACCGCCAGCGCTCCAGGAAGGTGGAGGGGGCGGTCGCGGTGTTGGTGACGGTGACCAGCAGGGCCGCGGCCAGCGAGGTGACCAGCAGCCCGCCGGCCGCGACGGCCGCCGCGAGCTTGGGGTTGGAGCGGTCGCCCTTCGCGTAGAACTCCCGCCGCCCCAGCACCAGCGCCGCGCAGAACGCCGCCGTCAGCGCCAGCGAGATCCAGTTCTGCGGATGGGACCTGATGGCCGCGTCGACCGCGAAGGCCAGCGTGAAGAGGGCGAGGAACAGCCCCCCGAGGACCAGGTTCAGGATCCAGGCGGCCCGCTTGCGGCGGCGCATGGTGATCGCGAGGAAGAGCGTGAAGGCGCCGGAGGCGAAGCCCGCCGTCAGCAGGTACGGGGTGAAGTAGTCGTCGACGTTGTGGCGGCGGATGTCCTGGCCGAGGGAGACCCACACCGCGCTCAGCACGTTGAGGCACGTCACCGCGCGCAGGTACCAGACGGTGAAGGCCCACGCGCGGTGCGAGCGGGTGGTGGCCCCGTCGGGGCGGGTGCGGCTTCCTGTGTCGCTGACCGAATGGAACAAGCGGACCTCTCCCATGAAAAGCGATCATATGGGGCATCGCTGGTCATGGCGGGTCAGGGTACGGCCGCCTCGTCGGTGGCGGCCGTACCCGGCGCGTCAGTCCTTGTCGTCGCCCGCCTCGGGGCCGTCGGCCGCGGCCTCCGCGGGGCGCTCCGGCAACTGGGCCAGCAGCGAGGCGGCTGCCTGTACGAGGGGGAGCGCGAGCAATGCCCCGGTTCCTTCACCCACACTGACGCCCTGGTCGAGCATCGGGTTGAGCGCCATCCGGTCCAGCGCCTTCGCCTGCGCCGGCTCACCGGTCAACTGGCCCGCCAGCCACCAGTCCGGCGCACGGAACGCGGCCCGCTGCCCGACCAGCGCGCACGCCGCCGAGACGACCCCGTCCAAGATCACCGGGGTACGGCGCACGGCGCACTGGAGCAGGAAGCCGGTCGTCGCCGCGAGGTCCGCGCCGCCGACCGCCGCCAGCAGCTCCAACTGGTCGCCGAGCACCGGGCGGGCGCGGCGCAGCGCGTCGCGGATCGCGGCGCACTTGCGCATCCACGCCAGGTCGTCGATGCCGGCGCCGCCGCGGCCCGTGACCACCGAGGCGTCGGTCCCGCAGAGCGCCGCGACCAGGACGGCCGCGGGGGTCGTGCCGCCGACGCTCAGATCGCCCAGCACCACCAGGTCCGTCCCGGCGTCCGCCTCCTCGTCGGCGATCGCCATGCCCAGGCGCACCGCCGCCTCGGCCTCCTCGACGGTCAGCGCGTCCTCGACGTCGATCCGTCCGCTGCCGCGGCGCACCCGGTGCCGTACGACGTCGGCGGGGAGCAGGTCCGGGTCGCAGTCCAGGCCGGCGTCCACGATCCGCACCGGGACGTCCATCCGGCGGGCCAGCACCGCGACGGGGCTGGTGCCCTCCAACACCGCGGACACCAGCGCGTGCGCGCTGCCCGCGGGGCGGCCGGAGACGTCCAGCTCGGCGACGCCGTGGTCACCGGCGAAGAGCACCACCTTCGGGCGGACGACGGGCTCGGGCGGGGTGCAGCCCTGCGCGGCGACCAGCCACTGGCCCAACTCGTCCAGCCGCCCCAGTGCCTTCGGCGGGACCAGCAGCCGTTCCCGGTGGTCTTCGGCGACCTGTCGGAGGGTGCCGTCCGCGCGGGCGATCCGGTCGGAGAAGTCATCGAGAGTCAGCCTGCTCATTCGCCGAACAGTACCGGGTGGCCTCGGGCCCCGTAGGCGCCCGTTCCCCTGCGGGTGCGCTGCCCTCCGCGCTCCGTGACCGCCCGCCGTTCCCCTGCGGGTGCGTTGGTCTCTGCGGACCGTGGTCGCTTCTCGCGCAGTCCCCCGTCCCCTGCGGGTACGGGGACCCCCAGCGCCCCTAAAGACTGCCGCCCTGCGGCGCAGCTGCGCCATGGGGATCCGCCCACGCCCGAAGGGCGGGGCATATAGGGGCGCGGGGAACTGCGCGAACAGCCACAGACGGGCCGCAGACGCCAACGCCCCGCATGGGAACGGCGGAGTGGCATGGGGGCGCGGGGAACTGCGCGATAAGCCCACCACCGGGCGGTAGGGGCCAATGCACCCGCAGGGCTACGGCGGGCGGCAGTCGTTAGGGGTGCTGGGGGTCCCCCCCGTGCCCGCAGGGCACAGGGGCGGAACTGCGCGATAAGCCCACCACCGGGCCGCAGGGACCGGCGCACCCGCAGGGATGCGGCGGGGTGTCAGGGGCGCGGGCCACCCGCACCTGCACCCGCACGCGCGTCAGCGCAGGCGCAAGGGCTGGCCCGCGACCACCAGGACCACCTGTTCGCACTCCGCGGCGAACGCCGCGTTCAAGCGGCCCAGCTCGTCCCGGAACCGCCGGCCCGACGCCGTCGCCGGGACCACCCCCGCGCCCACCTCGTTCGTCACCGCCACCACCGTCCGCGGTGTGGCGCGGACCGCCGCGACCAGGTCCGCCACCCGCTCCCGCAGGGACGACTCGCCGCCGTTCCGCCACGTCTCCTCCTCCCACGCCCCCGCCCGGTCCAGCGCGTCCGTCAGCCACAGTGACAGGCAGTCGATGAGCAGCGGCGGGCCCGGTTCCGTCAGCAGGGGCACCAGGTCGCAGGTCTCCTCGGTGCGCCAGGAGCCAGGGCGGCGGTCCCGGTGCAGCCGGACCCGTTCCGCCCACTCCGCGTCGCCCTCCCGGCCGCCGCCCGTCGCCACGTACGTCACGTCCGGGAAGGTCCAGAGCCGCCGCTCCGCCTCCACCGACTTGCCCGAGCGCGCGCCGCCGGTGACCAGGGTGCGCCGGGGGACGTCCGGCACCGCGTGGTACTCGCCGACGAGCAGGGTCGTCCCGTCCGGCACCGCCCTTGCGCCCGCCGCCGCCAGCCGGCGGTCCAACTCGGGCCCGCCCGGCACGTCGTGGTCCAGATGCACCGCGACCACGTCGGTCGTCGGGCCGACCGCGCCGGCCGCGCGCAGCCGGGCGAGCCCGTCCGGCCGCCCGACGACGTCCGCGACGACCATGTCGTACGGCGCGCCGGCGGGCGCGAGGCCCGCGGGTGCGCCCTGCGGCGGCAGGTACAGCAGCCGGGTCCCGTCGGGCGACGTCACCTCGTACCCCGTGCCCGGGTGGTCCATCGGCACCGCCCGCACCCGATGCCCGCTGATCAGGGTCAGCACCCGGCCGTCCGGCACCCGGCCCGCCGTCGGCAGCCCGGCCGGCAGCTCCACCGCGGGCCCGTCGTGGGGGTGCGTCAGCAGCACCTGGCGCACCCCCACCAACGAGTGGCCCGCGCGCGCGGCGGCCAGCGCGGCCCCCGGCGTCAGGTCGAGCAGCAGTGCTCCGTCCACCAGCAGGGCGGTCGCGGCCCGCGCCTGCGGGCCCCGGGCGAGTGCGCACACGGCGCACGGACAGTCGGACCTCGGCAGCCCGGCGGGTGCGCCGGTCCCGAGCAGGGTCAGTTCCACGCCCTTGATACTCCCGTGTCTTAGCCGGTGCTGCGCGCCCGGCTACGCTGCGGGCAGGACAGAGATCACCGACGGCCTGCGGAGGCGGACATGGCGTGGACGTGGCGGTTCGAGAAGTCCGACGGAACGGAGGTCGCGCCCTCGGTCGAACCCGAGGAGTTCTCCACCCAGGGCGATGCGGAGTCCTGGATCGGCGAGCACTGGAAGTCCCTGTGCGAGGGCGGTGCGGACCAGGTCGTCCTCTCCGAGGACGCCACCGTGATCTACGGGCCGATGAGCCTGCACGCGGAGTGACCGACGGGCGCCCCGGACCCCCGGGGCGCCCCGTCCCCTCAGATCTCTCCGAGCGTCACCTGCGCCGACTTGCGCTCCCCTTCCCTGAGGAAGGTCACGGGCACCTTCTCGCCCGGCTTGTCGGACGCCAGCGCCTCCGCCAGCGAGGTCAGGTTGGTGATCGACGCGTTGCCCACCTGCGTGATGATGTCGCCGCTGCGCAGCCCCGCCCGGTCGGCCGGGCCGTTCTTCTCCACCTCGACCACCGCCACCCCGGACGGCTGGTAGTTGTCGTCGAGGACGGTGCGTCCGATGATCCCCAGCGCCGCCCGGCCGGAGTCCGTCACCCGGCCGTACTTGATGATCTGGTCGGCGACGGTCTTCACCATCGTCACGGGGATGGCGAAACCGATGCCGGGAGCGGCGCTGCCCAGGTTCGGGTCGGTCGCCGCCAGCGTCGGTACGCCGATCACCTCGCTGTCCAGGTTGACCAGGGCGCCCCCGCTGTTGCCCGGGTTGATCGCCGCCGAGGTCTGCACCATGTTCGCGATCGTCGCGCCCGTGCCGCCGCCGGACGCGCTCTCCGTCACCGTGCGGCCGACCGCCGAGACGATGCCCTGGGTGACGCTGCTGGACAGCCCGAGCGGGGAGCCCATCGCCAGGACGATCTGCCCGACCTCGACCTTCGCGGAGTCGCCGAACGTGGCGGGCTTCATGCCGGCGGGCACCTGGTCGAGCTTGAGGACCGCGAGGTCCTGCTCCGGGTAGGAGGACACCAGCTTCGCGGGCAGCGGCTGTTCCCCCGTCGCCGTCGTGACCTGGAAGGTCTTCTCCGCGCCCACGACGTGGGCGTTGGTGATCAGATGGCCCTTGTCGTCGTAGACGACGCCGGAGCCCAGGCTGTCGCCGGCCTCGATCTGGACGACCGACGGCAGCACGTCCTTGATGACGGTCTCGTAGTCCGTCTGGAGGTCGTTGGCGGCCTTGGGCACGGCGACGGCCCGGGTGGAGCTCTCCGGCTTGGCCGCGGCCGATGCGCCCGCGCAGCCGGCGGCGAGGGCGCCGGTGGATATCGCGGCGGTCAGCGACAGCAGCAGGCGGCGGAGGGCGGCGCGGCGGTGGGGTGAGTCCATGCTCGGAGTGTCCCTTTTGCCGGGTTGCGTCGGCCTGTTGTACGCCTCCGATCAGGTGGCCGCCGCCCGGCCCCGGTCCCGGCTCCGGCCCGCTTCAGGAGGCCGGCACCCCCGCCTCGTCCTGCTCGACCGCCCGCTCGGCCCCGCCCGGCAGCGCCGGCTCGGACGCCAGGAACTGCGTGGCCGCCAGCTCCCCGTACAGCGGGTCCCGCGCCACCAGCTCCTGGTGCGTGCCCACCGCACGCACCTTGCCCGCGTCCATGACCACGATCCGGTCCGCCAGCGTCACCGTCGACAGCCGGTGCGCCACCACCAGCACCGTGACGTCCCGCGACACCTCGGCCACCACGTCCCGAAGCGCCAGCTCGTTCACCGCGTCCAGCTGCGACGTCGCCTCGTCCAGGAGCAGCAGCCGGGGTCGGCGCAGCAGGGCGCGGGCGATCGCCACCCGCTGGCGCTCGCCGCCGGACAGCTTGGAGCCGCGGTGGCCCACGACCGTGTCCAGGCCGTCCGGCAGCCGGTCGACGAGCGCGTCCAGCCGCGCCCGTACCAACACCTCCCGGACGTCCTCGTCCGTGGCGTCGGGGGCGGCGAACAAAAGGTTCTGCCGCAGGGTGCCGGCGAGCACCGGCGCGTCCTGCTCGACGTAACCGATCGCGGCGCGCAGCTCGGGCAGCGACCAGTCCCGCACGTCGCGGCCGTCCACCAGGACCCGGCCGCCGCTCGCCTCGTAGAACCGCTCGACAAGGCCGAAGACGGTCGTCTTGCCCGCGCCGGACGGGCCGACGAAGGCGGTCATGCCGGCGCCCGGCACGGTGAAGGAGACGCCGTGGTGCACGGGCGGCAGGTCGTCGCGGTAGCGGAAGACCACGTCCTCGAAGACGACCGTGGCCGCCCCGGAGACCTCGGGCCGGCCGGACGCCGACGGCCGCGGGTCCAGGTCCTCCGTCTCCAGCTGCTCCGCCTCCACCAGCCGCGCGATCGCGGCCGAGCCGATCTGGTACTGCGTCGCCGCCTCCACCAGCCTGCTCACCGGGTCGATCAGATAGAAGAGGAAGAGCAGGAACGCCACCAGCGTGGAGACCGAGATCTCGCCGGACGCCACCCGCGCCCCGCCGATGCCCAGCACGGCGAGGAAGGACACCTGGATCGCCAGGCCCACCGACGACCACGCCACCGCCTGCCACTTCGCCGAGCGCACCCCGTACCGCCACGCGGTCGTCGCCGCCTGGTTGACGACCTCGGTCTCCCGCTGCTCGGCGCCGGACGCCTTGACCGTGCGGAACGCCCCGAAGGCCCGCTCCAGCACGGTGGATATCTCGCCGACCGCCTCCTGCGCCTTCTTCGTCGACTTGGAGATCTGCGGCATGACGAACGAGACCACGCCGCCGATCAGCACGATCACCCCGAGCGTGACCCCGAGGAGCACCGCGTCCATCAGCGCCATCAGCACGATCGTGGCGACGAACGAGACGCCGCCCGTGATCGCGGAGACCACGGACTGGGTCGTCACGGCCTTCAGCAGGGTGGTGTCCGAGGTGATCCGGGACATCAGGTCGCCCGGCTGCGTGCGCTCCACCTCCGGCAGCCGCAGCCGCAGCAGCCGCCCGATGAGCGTGCGGCGGGCCGCGAGGACCACGGACTCGGCGGTGCGCTCCAGGACGTACGCGCCCACGGACTCGATCGCGGTGCCGACCACCACCAGGGCGGTGAGCACCACCAGGATCCCGGCGATGGAACCGTCCTCGCCGAGCCGGTCGACCAGCGCCTTCGCCGCGAGCGGCTGGGCGAGCGAGGCGACCGCCCCGACCAGGGCGAACACGGCGCCGAGCGCGACCGCCCAGCGGTGCGGCCGGAAGTGCGCGTACAACGCCCGCCAGGTCTCCCTGGCGGGCAGCTTGGGCGTGTCGGCGGGCTCAGATCCGCTGGGACTGTCACCGGTTCTCGGCCGGGTGACGTCGTCATTTCGGGTGGTGTCTTCGGCGCTCACGGAAGGGGGGACGCGAAATCGGGCCCGACGCCTGACTGAAGGCGCGATGCGATCGCCAGGGCGTGCTGGACGTAGCCGCCGTAACCCTGCGGCCCGGCGGGGACTGTTCGCGCAGTTCCGCCCCTACGCCCAGAGGGCGTGGTGGTACCTCCAGCACTCCTTGACAGCCCCACTCGCCGTAGCCCTGCGGGAGCATTGGTCTCCACCGGCCCGTGGAGGGCTGTTCGCGCAGTTCCGCCCCCTGTGCCCTGCGGGTACGGGGGGACCCCCAGCGCCCCTGATTCGTTGCCCCGTCACTCTCCTGCGGGCCGGAGGTGAAGGTGTTTAGGGGCGCGGGGAACTGCGCGACAAGCCCACCACCGGGCCGCAGAGACCAATGCTCCCGCAGGGGAACGGCGGCTACGTCCAGCGGCGCAGGGGGGCGCGACCCACGATGTGGGCGCCCCGCGGGGTCAGCCGCGGACGCCGCACAGGTGGAGCAGCGCCGCGATGCGGCGGTACGGATCCCGGCGGCCCGCCCGGTCCTCCGCCGCGATCAGCCGCTCCAGCGCCTCGGTCGCGGCGCTGTCGGCCCCGGTCGTCGACCACTCGGAGAAGACCTGCACGCCGTACCAGGCGTGCAGCGGCGCCGCGATCCCCGCCAGCGTGGCGGTCAGGTCCTCCAGCCGGTCCGCGCGCAGCGGCACCCCGCGGCGGTCGGTGTACCCGGCGGCGTCCGGCTCCAGGGCGGAGAGGGTCCGCTCCCAGTCCCCGGCGAGCCCGGGACCCATGGCGAGCGCGTCCGCGTTCCGTACGACGAGGGACAGCAGCCCCCCGGGCGCCAGCATCCGGGCGAGCCCGGCGAGCACCCCCTCCGGCTCCACGGACGCCATCAGGACGCCGTGGCACAGCACCACGTCGAAGCTGCCGGGAGTGAAGTGGACGCCGGTGTCCCGGCCGTCGCCCTCGATCAGCCGGACGCGCTCGCGGATGCCCGCGGGCTCGGTCGACAGCGCCTCCTGGGCGAGTCGGAGCTGCTCGGCGTCGCCCTCCAGGCCGGTGATGGCGTGGCCGGCACGGGCCAGCCGCAGCGCCTGCACGCCCCGGCCCATGCCGACGTCGAGTATCCGCAGCCGCTGCCCGACCGGGTAGCGGGCCACTATCTGCTCGTCGAGCTGGCGGGAGACCAGCTCCTGCCGGACGGCGTCACCCACGTCGGCGAAGGACGCGGGAGGAGCAGAGGGCGCGGCGGGTGCGGCTGAGGCGGCGGACGCGGCCCCACCCGGAACTTCCGGGGCGGTCGCGCCCTGGCCGGTCAGGGCCGTTCTCCGCGCTTGACCTGGGGCTTGGGCAGACGCAGTCGGCGCATCTGGAGCGTGCGCATCAGGGCGTACGCCACCGCGCCGCGCTTGGGCTCGTCGGGGAAGCGCTCGTTGAGCTGCTTCTTCAGGCGGATGCCCAGGCCGATGGAGTCCACGACGATCATCACGATGACGCCGAGCCAGAGCAGCAGCGCGATGCTCTGCAGCTGGCCGATGCGGACCATGCTCAGGATGAGGATGATCACCGCCATCGGGAGGAAGAACTCCGCGATGCAGAAGCGGGAGTCCACGAAGTCGCGGGCGAAGCGGCGGACCGGACCCTTGTCACGGGCTGGCAGGTACCGCTCGTCACCGCTCGCGAGCGCCTCGCGCTGACGGGCCAGCTCGGTGCGCCGGGTCGCCCGCGCACGCTTCATCGCGGCCTTGCGGTCGGTCGGCTGCGTGGCGGCACGACGGCGTTGGCTCTGGGCCTCGCTCCTCTTGGGAGTGGGGCGACCCTTCGGGGCCTCGGGGTCGCGGGGCTGCTGGGAGAGGTCCGCCGGCACCTGGTCGGTGGGGGCCTTCTCTGTCTTCGCACGGCTACGGAACACGAAACCCAAGGGTACGTGGTGGTGCGCGGGGGACCCAATGCCGGAGGGGAACGATCCGGCAACACCGTGCGTCTTCACAGGCGGGACGACCGCGTTCGCCGGACCCGTACGGGGCCGGTCCGGAGGGGTGCCGAGGGGCGACCCTGACGGTCATCTACTCCTTGCGCTGGATCAGGAGCCGTACGCAGTCGTCCTTGGGGAGGAGCGCATCCGTGCTCGAACAGTGCGGTAATGGAAGCAGGGCCCGTACTGTGGGTTCTGTTGGAGTGCTGGAGCCGTAGTCCGTCAGAAGGGGGCGCGCGAAGCCCATGAGCGGTGTGATGAAGCGTATGGGGATGATCTTCCGCGCGAAGGCAAACAAGGCCCTTGACCGGGCCGAGGATCCGCGCGAGACCCTCGATTACTCGTACCAGAAGCAGCTGGAGCTGCTTCAGAAGGTGCGCCGCGGCGTCGCCGACGTGGCGACGTCCCGCAAGCGTCTGGAGCTCCAGCTCAACCAGCTCCAGGGGCAGTCCTCGAAGCTGGAGGACCAGGGCCGCAAGGCGCTGGCGCTCGGCCGTGAGGACCTGGCGCGCGAGGCGCTGTCCCGCCGCGCCGCGCTCCAGCAGCAGGTCACCGACCTGGAGACCCAGCACACGACGCTGCAGGGCGAGGAGGAGAAGCTCACCCTCGCCGCCCAGCGCCTCCAGGCCAAGGTCGACGCCTTCCGCACCAAGAAGGAGACGATCAAGGCCACCTACACCGCCGCCCAGGCGCAGACCCGGATCGGGGAGGCGTTCTCCGGCATCTCGGAGGAGATGGGCGACGTCGGTCTGGCGATCCAGCGGGCCGAGGACAAGACCGCCCAGCTCCAGGCGCGGGCCGGGGCGATCGACGAGCTGCTGGCCTCCGGTGCGCTCGACGACCCGTCCGGGATGGCGAAGGACGACATCGCCGCCGAACTGGACCGCATCTCCGGCGGTACGGACGTGGAGCTGGAGCTCCAGCGGATGAAGGCGGAGCTGGCCGGCGGCTCGGGCTCGTCCCAGCAGGCCATCGAGGGCGGCCAGGGCGCCGCGCAGGACGCCGGGCAGCAAGGCACCAACCGTCCGAACTTCGACAAGCACTGACCTGCGGGCGGGCCCGCGGGCCGGCTGTCACAGGACCGAGCGAGAAGGACTCGTCATGATCGTACGGATCATGGGGGAGGGCCAGGTGAGGCTGGCGGACAGCCACCTCACCGAGCTGAACGAGCTCGACGACGAGCTGATGGCCGAGTTGGAGCAGGGTGACGAAGCCGGGTTCCGGCGCACGTTCACCGCCCTGCTCGACAAGGTCCACGAGCTCGGCGAGCCCTTGCCGGACGCGTCCTTGGAGCCGTCCGAGCTGATCCTGCCCGCGCCGGAAGCCACCTTGGAGGACGTCAGACAGCTCATCGGGGACTGGGGCTTCATCCCCGGCTGAGCCGCCCCGCGGGACGGCGTTCCCGCCCGGCGCCCAGCACACTCCAACACGTCGATCCCCCCGTACCCGAAGAGGGCCGGGGGGATCGGTGCACCCACCGCCCGCCGCCGCGGTCCCGCCCCACCGTCCGGGGGCATCCGCCCCGTCCGCCGACCGCACGTCGTACCGTTGCTTGCCGTGACCTCCCTCGCCACCGGGTTCGCCCGCGCGCAACGCTGGCTCCGCGAGCACCCCCTGGCGCTCGACGCGGCCATCGCCACCCTCGCCCTCGCCTGCATGGTCGTCGGCTCCTTCGCCGAGCCGTACGGCGAGCACGGGCCGACGTTCGGCGCCCGCAGCCCCGGCGCCCGCAGCCTGCTGCTGATGACCCTGGCCGCCGCCGCCCTCGTGTGCCGACGGCGCCAGCCGATGGCGGTGCTGGCGTTCACCGGCCTCCTCAGCCTCATCGAGCTGGTCTTCGGGGAGCCGTCCGCCCCGGTGGCGATGTGCGCGGTGATCGCGCTCTACACCGTCGCCTCCCGCACCGACCGCTCCACCACCTGGCGTGTCGGGCTGCTGACCATGGTCACCCTGTCCGGCGCCGCGATGTTCTTCGGCACGACGCCCTGGTACACCCAGGAGAACGTCGGCGTCTTCGCCTGGACCGGAATGGCCGCCGCGGCCGGTGACGCGGTGCGCAGCCGCCGTGCCTTCGTCAACGCCATCAGGGAGCGCGCCGAACGCGCCGAACGCACCCGCGAGGAGGAGGCCCGGCGCCGGGTCGCCGAGGAGCGGCTGCGGATCGCCCGGGACCTGCACGACGTGGTGGCCCACCACATCGCCCTGGTCAACGTGCAGGCGGGGGTGGCCGCGCACGTCATGGACAAGCGCCCCGACCAGGCGAAGGAAGCACTGGCCCACGTGCGGGAGGCCAGCCGGTCCGCGCTCAGCGAGCTGCGCGCCACCGTCGGCCTGCTGCGGCAGTCCGGCGACCCGGAGGCGCCCACCGAGCCGGCGCCCGGCCTCGACGTGCTCGACGAACTCGTCACCACCTTCCGGCAGGCCGGACTCCCGGTCGAGGTGGCCCGCGCCGACCAGGGCGTGCACCGGCCGGCGGCGGTGGACCTGGCCGCGTACCGCATCATCCAGGAGGCACTGACCAACGTCCGCAAGCACGCGGGCTCGGGGGCCAGCGCGGAGGTCAGCGTCATCCGGGTGGGGACGACCCTGGAGGTCACCGTCATCGACAACGGCTCGCCCGAGGGCGAGGGCCCCGACTGCGTCCACGCCCGGGCGAGCGCCGACGCCCCGGGCCAGGAGGCGGCCCGCGACGGCGGCCACGGCAAGGGCCAGCCCCCCAACGGCCACGACGACCCCGATGCCGGTGACGGGCGCGATCGGGGTGAGGACCGCGGTGGCCACGGCCTCCTCGGCATGCGCGAGCGCGTCACCGCCCTCGGCGGGCGGCTCAGCACCGGCCCCCGCTACGGCGGCGGCTTCCGCGTACAGGCGATACTGCCCCTCACCGCACGCACGGGAGGGGACCGATGACGATCCGCGTCTTGCTCGTCGACGACCAGACGCTGCTGCGCAGCGCGTTCCGCGTCCTGGTGGACTCGGAGCCCGACATGACCGTGGTCGGCGAGGCCGCCGACGGGGCCGAGGGGGTGGCCCTGGCCCGCTCCGAACGCGCCGACGTCGTCCTGATGGACATCCGCATGCCCGGCATGGACGGACTCGCCGCCACCCGGCTGATCAGCGCGGACCCCGAACTGGCCCACGTCCGCGTGGTCATGCTGACGACGTTCGAGGTGGACGAGTACGTCGTCCAGTCGCTGCGCGCCGGGGCCTCCGGCTTCCTCGGCAAGGGCGCCGAGCCCGAGGAGCTGCTGAACGCCATCCGGATCGCCGCCGCCGGTGAGGCGCTGCTGTCGCCGACCGCGACCAAGGGCCTGATCGCCAAGTTCCTCGCCCAGGGCGGCACGGCGGACGACGACCCGGACGCCGAGCCGTACTCGGAGCGCCTCGCAGCGCTGACCGTACGGGAACGGGAGGTGTTGGTGCTGGTCGCGGGCGGCCACTCCAACGACGAGATCGCCGAGCGCCTCGAAGTCAGCCCGCTCACCGTGAAGACCCATGTGAACCGGGCGATGGCCAAGCTCGGCGCCCGCGATCGCGCCCAACTCGTCGTCACCGCCTACGAGTCGGGACTGGTACGCCCAAGGGTGGAGTGACCCCGCCGGGGTACGTACTCCAGCTGCGGTATGCGCGAGATAAAGAAACGGGACCTGGGGGCGACGGGCCCGGCGCGGGGATGGCTGATCGTATAAGCGGGCCACTGACCCCGCCCGCCGGCGATCCAGGTCGCCCTGCGCCGTACGTCCCACCGCGGCGCGCTCCTGCCGCGCATGCCACAGAAGAGAGACGAACCCCATGTCCTGGCTGTCGAAATTCAGCCTGAAACAACGTGCCCTGGTCGGGCTGATGTCGATCGTGGCGATCGTCTTCGGGGCGATCGCCATACCCCAGCTCAAGCAGCAACTGCTGCCCTCCATCGAACTGCCGATGGTCTCGGTGCTCGCCACCTACGAGGGCGCCTCTCCCGACGTGGTGGAGAAGCAGGTCGTCGAGCCCCTGGAGAACTCCATCGAGGCCGTCGACGGCATCAAGGGGATCACCTCCACGGCGAGCGAGGGCAACGCCGTCATCATGGCCAGCTTCGAGTACGGGGACGGCACCAAGCAGCTCGTCGCCGACGTGCAGCAGGCGGTGAACCGGGCCCGCACCCAGCTTCCCGAGGACGTCGACCCGGAGGTGATCGCCGGCTCCACCGACGACATCCCCACCGTCGTCCTCGCCGTCACCTCCGACAAGGACCAGCAGGCGCTCGCCGACCAGTTGGAGCGCACCGTGGTGCCCGCCCTGGACGACATCGAGGGCGTCGGCCAGGTCACCGTCGACGGCGTCCAGGACCTCCAGGTCTCCGTCACCCCCGACGACGCGAAGCTCGTGGCGGCCGGGCTGACCACCGCGGCCCTCGCCGACGCGCTGAGGGCGGGCGGCGCGACCGTGCCGGCCGGCTCCTTCAGCGAGGGCGGCAAGAACCGCACGGTGCGGGTCGGCGCCGGCTACACCGACCTCAAGCAGATCGAGAACCTCAGCGTGGTGCGACCCAAGGGCGGGCCCGTGCGCGTCGGTGACGTCGCGAAGGTGGCGCAGCAGCCGTCCGTCGCGACCTCGCTGACCCGCACCAACGGCAAGCCCAGCCTCGCCGTCTTCGCCACCATGGACAACGACGGCAGCGCCGTCGCGATCTCGGACGCGGTCAAGGACAAGCTGCCGGAGCTGCGCAAGGACCTCGGCAGCGGCGCCGAGGTGACCGTGGTGGCCGACCAGGGCCCGGCGGTCTCCAAGGCCATCTCCGGACTAACCACGGAGGGCGCGCTCGGCCTGCTCTTCGCGGTCGTCGTGATCCTGGTCTTCCTGGCCTCCCTGCGCTCCACCCTCGTCACGGCGGTCTCCATCCCGCTCTCCGTGGTGCTGGCGCTGATCGTGCTGTGGACCCGTGACCTGTCGCTGAACATGCTCACCCTGGGCGCGCTGACCATCGCCATCGGCCGGGTCGTGGACGACTCGATCGTGGTGCTGGAGAACATCAAGCGGCACCTCGGCTACGGCGAGGAGCGGGAGGGCGCGATCATCACCGCGGTCAAGGAGGTCGCGGGCGCGGTCACCGCCTCGACCCTGACCACGGTCGCCGTATTCCTGCCGATCGGGCTGGCCGGCGGCATGATCGGCGAGCTGTTCGGCTCGTTCTCGCTGACGGTCACGGCGGCGCTGCTCGCCTCGCTGCTGGTGTCGCTGACCGTCGTGCCGGTGCTGTCGTTCTGGTTCCTGCGCGCGCCGAAGGACGTGCGCGACCTCGGCCCGGACGAGGCGCGCCGGATCGCGGAGGAGAAGGAGGAGCGCAGCAAGCTCCAGCGCTCGTACATCCCCGTGCTGCGGTTCGCCACCCGCCGTCGGATCACCAGCATCGTCCTCGCGGTCGTCGTCCTCTTCGGCACCTTCGGCATGGCCGGCCTGGTGAAGACGAACTTCTTCGACCAGGGCGAGCAGGAGGTCATGTCGATCAAGCAGGAGCTCCCCGTGGGCGCCAGCCTGGAGGCGTCCGACGCCGCGGCCAAGCAGGTCGAGAAGGTGCTGTCGGGCCTGGACGAGTTGGAGAACTACCAGGTCACCGTGGGCTCATCCGGCTGGATGGCGGCCTTCGGCGGCGGTACGGGCACCAACCAGGCGTCGTACCAGATGACCCTGAAGGACGCCGCGGACTTCGAGGACGTGCGCGACCGCGTCGACGCGGAGCTGGCGAAGCTCAAGGGCATCGGCGACACCACGATCTCGGCGGGCGACGGCTTCGCCAGCCAGGACGTCAGCGTCGTGGTGAAGGCCGCCAA
This sequence comes from Streptomyces sp. NPDC048057, assembly GCF_040653095.1. NCBI lineage: Bacteria > Bacillati > Actinomycetota > Actinomycetes > Kitasatosporales > Streptomycetaceae > Streptomyces > Streptomyces sp. NPDC048057. The sequence goes on along the minus strand of NZ_JBEZNF010000016.1, from coordinate 102,964 downwards.
CCCGGACACGCTCAAGGAGGCGTCCGAGGCGGTGCGCAAGGAGGTCGCGAAGGTCAAGGACGTCACCGACGTCCAGAGCGACCTCGCGCAGTCCGTGCCGCGGATCTCGGTGACGGCGAAGCCCGCCGCTGCCGCCGCCGGCTTCAACGACGCGACGCTCGCCATGGCCGTCACCCAGGCCGTGCGCGGCACCCCCGCCGCAAAGGCGACCCTGAACGACACCGAGCGCGACGTGGTGATCACCTCCGCCAAGCCCGCCACGACCATGGCGGAGCTGAAGGAGCTCCCGCTCGGCGCGGTCAAGCTGGGCGAGATCGCCGAGGTGCAGCTGGTGCCGGGTCCGGTCTCGATGACCCGCATCGACGGCTCGCGCGCCGCCACCATCTCGGCCAAGCCGACCGGTGACAACACCGGCGCGGTCAGCTCCTCGCTCCAGTCGAAGATCTCCGGCCTGGACCTGCCCGAGGGCGCCACCGCCTCCATCGGCGGGGTCTCCGAGGACCAGGACGAGGCGTTCGTCTCGCTGGGCCTGGCGATGCTCGCGGCGGTCGCGATCGTCTTCATGCTGCTGGTCGCCACCTTCCGGTCGCTGGTGCAGCCGCTGATCCTGCTGGTCTCCATCCCGTTCGCGGCGACCGGTGCGATCGGTCTGCTGGTGATCACCGGCACCCCGATGGGCGTACCGGCCCTGATCGGCATGCTGATGCTGATCGGCATCGTGGTCACCAACGCGATCGTGCTCATCGACCTGATCAACCAGTACCGCGCCCAGGGGCTCGGCGTCGTCGAGTCCGTCATCGAGGGCGGCCGGCACCGGCTGCGGCCGATCCTGATGACCGCACTGGCGACGATCTTCGCGCTGCTGCCGATGGCGCTCGGCGTCACCGGCGAGGGCGGCTTCATCGCCAAGCCGCTGGCGGTCGTGGTGATCGGCGGTCTGATCAGCTCCACGCTGCTCACCCTGCTGCTCGTGCCGACGCTGTACGCGATGGTGGAGCTGCGCAAGGAGCGGCGCCGCAAGAAGAAGGCCGAGAAGCGCGCCCGGAAGTCGGGCGAGCAGGGGCCGGACCGCGGGCCCGCACAGGGCGACGAGGACCTGAGCCTCCAGAAGGCCTGAGCCGCAGCCGTACGACGCCGCCCGCTCCCGGGGAAGGTCCCTGGGGGCGGGCGGCGTGTTGCCGCCCCGAGGCGCCCATGGGTGGGGCTCGACCGGCCTATCAGGCGAAAGTGCCACAAATCGGGGCACTCTTCCGTCACGATGTGACCATGACGGAGTACGTGCTCATCCCCGGTGCCGACGGCCGCGCCTGGTACTGGCACCGTGTCGTGCCGGAGCTGCGGGCCCGGGGGCATGAGGCCATCGCCGTCGACCTCCCGGAGGACAACACCGCCGACCTCGCCGCGTACACGGACGCGGTCATCGACCAACTCGACGCCGCGCCCGGCCGGCTCGTCGTGGTGGCGCAGTCGCTCGCCGGCTTCATCGCGCCCCTGGTGTGCCAGCGCATCCCGGTCGAGCGGCTGATCCTGGTGAACGCGATGGTGCCGGCGCCCGGCGAGAGTCCAGGGGAGTGGTGGGGCAACACGGGACACCCCCAGGCGCGCCGGGCCTCCGCACTGCGCGACGGGCGCGACCCGGACGCGGCCTTCGACCCGCTGGTGGACTTCTTTCACGACGTGCCGCCGGAGATCACCTCCGAAGCGCTGGCGATCGGTCCGCCCGGCGGGCCGTCGGAGGCCCTCTTCACGGACCCGTGGCCGCTGTCCGGCTGGCCCGACGTCCCCACCCGCTTCCTCCAGGGCCGGGACGACCGCTTCTTCCCCCTGGAGTTCCAACGCCGGGTGGTCGCCGAGCGCCTGGGCGTCCCCGTGGAGCCGCTGCCCGGCGGCCATCTCGTCGCCCTCGCCCGCCCCGAGCAGCTCACCGACTGGATCTGCGGCTGACCCTCACCCCGAGGGCGCCTGGACGGAGTTCGCGCCACGGGCCGTGCGGTGCGCCGCGTACCGCTCCGACGCCAGGGCGGCGGCCGAGCACACGGTCATCCCCAGCACCAGCGGCCCCACCGCCTCCGCCCCGGCCAGCCCCATCAGCGGGGCGACCAGCGCACCCAGTGCGCTCTGGGCCGTACCGAGCAGGGCGGACGCCGTGCCGCTCGCGGTCGGGACCCGGGCGAGCGCGAGCGCGGCGGAGTTCGACCCGGTGCACCCCAGCCCCGCGCACACCAGCGCCAGCAGCGGCAGCGCGAGGTGCACCGACAGCGCACCGGCGCCCGCGGCCAGCAGCAGCCCGCAGGACCCGGCGAGCATCAGCCGCAGCCCGGTCCGCAACAGTCCTTCGGGACTCACCCGCCCCACCAGCCGCGCGGCGAGCAGGGAGGAGAGCGTCGCCACCACCGCGCCCGAGGAGAAGGCCGCCGACGAGGCGCCCACGCCCATCCCCAGGACCGACTGGAAGAGGAACGGCGACCCGGCGACGTAGCAGAACAGCGTGCCGTACCCGAAGGCGAACGCACCCGAGTAGCCGAGGTACGGACCGTCGGCGACGGTCGTGCGCAGGGACCGGGCGAACGGCGCGAGCCCGCCCGCGACCCGCCGCCGCGCCGGCAGGCTCTCCGGGACGCCGACGGCCACGCCTACGGTCACGAGCGCCGAGACCGCCGCCAGGACCCAGAAGACGCCGCGCCACCCGGCGGCCCCGATCACCGCCCCGCCCGCGAGCGGTGCGACGACCGGCGCGATGCTGCCCAGGGTGACCAGCAGCGCCAGCAGCCGGGCGGCCCGGGCGCCGCCGGTCACGTCGGTGACCACGGCGCGCCCGACGACGATCCCGGCGGCCCCGCTGAAGCCGGCCGCGAACCGCAGGACGACCAGCCACTCCAGCGTCGGCGCCAGCGCGCACAGCGCGGTCGCTGCGGTGCACGCCACCGCCCCGGCGAGCAGCGGCCCGCGCCGCCCGAAGCGGTCGGAGAGCGGCCCGAACACCAGGTGTCCGAGGGTCATGCCGACCAGGAACGCGGTCAGGGTGAGCTGCACCCCCGACGCGTCGGTGCCCAACTCCTGCGCCATGCGCGGGAAGGCGGGCAGATACATGTCGGTCGACAGCGGACCGATGACGCACAGCAGCGCGAGCGCGCCGGTCAACAGGGGCATGGCAAGGGGCCTCCGCACCAGGAGCCGAGAAATCCGGAGAACCGGAAATAGGGGCGAGGGAGGGGGAGGCGCTCCGGGAGTCCGGAAGAGGCCACCGCGAGCGGAGCGGGGCGCGTACGGCCCCGGTCGGAAACGCCCGGGTGGGAAACGGCGCCGAAGGCGCGGTGCGGCAAACGCTAACCGATCCCCGCGACACGCCGGAAGGGGGCGCCCCGGTCGCATCGACCGGGGCGCCCCCTTCCGTTCAAGACGAGCCCGAGACCCCGACGGGCAGACGGGACTTTGAAGACACGGCCTAGGGCAGTGCGAGCATCCGCTCCAGCGCCAGCTTCGCGTGGCCCTCGGTCTCCGCGTCCACCTGGATGCGGTTGACCAGCTTGCCCTCGGCCAGCGACTCCAGCGTCCACACCAGGTGCGGCAGGTCGATGCGGTTCATCGTCGAGCAGAAGCAGACCGTCTTGTCGAGGAAGACGACCTCCTTGTCCGGGTGGGCGGCGGCGACCCGGCGCACCAGGTTCAGCTCGGTGCCGATCGCCCACTTGGAGCCCGCGGGAGCGGCGTCCAGGGTCTTGATGATGTGCTCGGTGGAGCCGACGTGGTCGGCCGCGGCCACCACCTCGTGCTTGCACTCGGGGTGCACCAGCACGTTCACCCCGGGGATGCGCGCGCGGACGTCCTCGACGGACTCCAGCGAGAAGCGGCCGTGCACCGAGCAGTGCCCCCGCCACAGGATCATCTTGGCCGAGCGCAGCTGCTCGGCGGTCAGCCCGCCGTTCGGCTTGTGCGGGTTGTAGACGACGCAGTCGTCGAGCGACATCCCCATGTCCCGTACGGCGGTGTTCCGTCCGAGGTGCTGGTCGGGCAGGAAGAGCACCTGCTCGCCCTGCTCGAACGCCCACTCCAGCGCACGCCGCGCGTTGGAGGAGGTGCAGATGGTGCCGCCGTGCTTGCCGGTGAACGCCTTGATGTCCGCCGAGGAGTTCATGTACGAGACGGGCACGACCCGGTCGGCTATGCCCGCGTCGGTCAGCACGTCCCAGCACTCGGCGACCTGCTCGGCCGTCGCCATGTCGGCCATCGAGCAGCCGGCGGCCAGGTCGGGGAGCACGACCTTCTGGTCGTCGGAGGTGAGGATGTCGGCGGACTCGGCCATGAAGTGCACGCCGCAGAAGACGATGTACTCGGCCTCGGGGCGGGCCGCGGCGTCCCGGGCCAGCTTGAAGGAGTCGCCGGTGACGTCCGCGAACTGGATGACCTCGTCGCGCTGGTAGTGGTGGCCGAGCACGAAGACCTTGTCGCCGAGCTTCTCCTTGGCGGCGCGTGCGCGCTCCACCAGGTCCGGGTCGGACGGGGACGGCAGCTCGCCGGGACACTCCACGCCGCGCTCGCTCCTCGGGTCGGCCTCCCGACCGAGCAGCAGCAGCGCGAGCGGCGTCGGCTGTACGTCGAGCGTGGTGCTCGCCGCGTCCGTACGGGCTTGGGCGGTGGTCACGTCACACACCCTTTCTCTTTCTGCACAGACCTTTTCGTCTGATTGACGCTATCTATCATATCCGCTTCGCGTCACTTTGACGATGGCCATAGCGTCGATGTGACGCATCCCCGGTTCCGCCCATTGCCCCCTGGCGACGGTGTGCGAGCATGAAGGAAGCAAGTCCGGTCCGGAATGAATCCGCGGCCACGCCGGTTGCAATGTCGGCAAGCAGTCTCCGTACTTCGCCCTGCCCCTGGCGGGGGAACCCATCCCGGGAGTGATGAAGCAGATGTCCGTATCGGACGAGACCCAGACCGTGAGCGACGGCATCCTCCTGTCCGACGCCGCCGCCGCCAAGGTGAAGGCGCTGCTCGACCAGGAGGGCCGGGAAGACCTGGCGCTGCGCGTTGCCGTCCAGCCCGGCGGTTGCTCCGGCCTGCGCTACCAGCTCTTCTTCGACGAGCGTTCCCTCGACGGTGACGTCGTCAAGGAGTTCGACGGCGTGAAGGTCGTCACCGACCGGATGAGCGCTCCCTACCTGGGCGGCGCCTCCATCGACTTCGTCGACACCATCGAGAAGCAGGGCTTCACCATCGACAACCCGAACGCCACGGGTTCCTGCGCCTGCGGCGACTCCTTCAACTGAGCATCCGCCCCAGGGCGTGACGAAGGCGGCGGTCCCTTCCGGGGCCGCCGCCTTCGTCGTACTGCGCGTCAGCCGCGGGGGACCGGCAGCCCGGACGCCTCGTCGACCACCTTGCGGTCGCCGAGCGGGCGCGCGAGCGCGACCTGGGCGGTCTGCTCCTTGGCCACCTGGATGCAGACCCGGCCCGGCTCCTGCGCGCCCGCGGTGACCGAGACCCGTACCTCGTCGCCCTTCTCGACGGCCCGCGCCGTGTACGGGGAGCACACCCCGCCTATGAACGTCACCGTCACCGTCCGCCCGTCGTGGTCCGTACGGTACGACTGCACCAGTGAGGAGCCCTTCGGGTCCTTCGGCGGTTGCTCCACCGGCTCCTGCGACGCCCCCGGGGCCAGGCCCGCCGTCGTCAGGTGCTGCGGCTGGACGGCGACGTACGGCAGCGTGGACACCGGCTTGCGCGCCCCCTCGGGCGCGACGTCGAAGAGCCACGTCGGCACGAGGTCCGCCCCGCCCGGCTGCCGCACCGCGCTCAGCCCCAACACCGCGTCCTGCACCGCCAGCCGTTGCGGCGGTGCGAACTGCGCGGGCGGGCACCCCGCCCTGCCGCCCTTGCCCGCCAACGGCATGGACGTCGCGCAGACGGACACGTCACAGGGGTTCCCGGCGTCGGGCGGCCCCTGCGTCTGCGGCCCGCACTTCCTGCCGTCCTTCGGCACCGGCGCCACGCCGTTCCGCTCGTTCGCCTGCTCCAGCGCGGCAGCGGCCGTCAGCAGCGGATACCGCTCGCCCTTCGCCGGCCTGCTCAGCCAGCCGCTCGCGGACGTCACGCCGCCGTCGGCCCCGACCTCCACGCGGGTCGACCAGCCGTACGTCGGCACTCCGCCGACCAGCGGATCGGCGACCACCGTCCGGCTCGCCCCCAGGGTCTCGCCGGCGTCCACCGCGGCGTCCTGCTGGCCCACGGCCTTGAGCAGCGGCGCCGCGGCGGCCTCCGCCCGCTTCTCGCCGACCGGGTCGATCGTGAGGCCCTGCGGCGGCGCGACGCTCCCCGCGCAGGTCAGGCCCTTGCCGCAGTCGTCGGAGCCCTTGCGCACACCGGCCGCGGAGTACGTCCACTGGCCCGGTGCGGTCAGCTCCACCCGGAGCGGCGCGTTCTCCTCGGCACCGACGAGCCAGGAGTCCGCGGCCTTGCGCGGTGCGTCCGTCAGGCCGAGCGCCCGCGCCAGCGCCGTGACGTCCTGGAGCGTCGGCGCGGTGCGCACCCGGTACGCGGCGGCCTCCGTGGGCCCCTCCGGCAACTCGCCCGCGTCCGCACTCAGCTCCAGCAGACCGCCGACCGCCCCTTCCGTCCCCGGCGGGGGCACCGTCTGGTGCACCGGCAACTTGGGCAGGTCACCGCCGTGCGTCCGGCTCGCCCCTTCCGTACCGCCGCCCCGGCCCGAGTCCGCCGCGACCAGGTACGCGCCGCCGCCCGCGCCGGCCACCAGCACCGCTGCCACCAGTGAGATCAACCAGGGGGAACGCCTGCGCGCCCCCTCGCGCTGCGTGTCGTCTGTGTTGTCCGTGTCGCCCACCGCTTCGCTCCCTGCTCCGTCGAATCCGCCCATGGGACGGAACGGGGGCGGCCCCGGTTCCCACCGGACCCGGCGCGGGCCTCAGTAGTCGAACATCCCCCGGGCCAACCGGGCCGACGCCGCCGGCACCACCACCCCGTGGATGAGGGACGGCGACACGGGCCGGGGAGCGTCCTTCGCGGGCGGTGACCAGTGCGGAGCCATCCGGGCACAGTCGCCGCGCAGCTCGTCCAGGGTGAACTCGGCCTCACGGGTCGCCCGGGAGGCACTCGAAGTCTTCATATCCGCACCGTATGCGCCAAACAGGACCCGACAAAGGTCTACTATCGAGTAGTTTGTACCCTTCGGTCCGCGATCAGAAACGGGTAGCGTTAGGCGTCAACTCCACCCCGCCACAGGAGCGCATACGCCGTGCGAATCGCAGTCACCGGCTCCATCGCAACCGACCACCTGATGACCTTTCCCGGTCGTTTCGCAGACCAGCTCGTTGCTGACCAGTTGCACACGGTCTCCCTCTCCTTCTTGGTCGACACCCTCAACGTGCGCAGGGGCGGTGTCGGCGCGAACATCTGCTTCGGCATGGGCCAGCTGGGCACCCGACCCGTCCTCGTCGGCGCGGCCGGCGCGGACTTCGACGAGTACCGCGCCTGGCTCGACCGCCACGGGGTCGACACGGAGTCCGTACGGATCTCCGAGGTGCTGCACACCGCGCGCTTCGTCTGCACGACGGACTCCGACCACAACCAGATCGGGTCCTTCTACACGGGCGCGATGAGCGAGGCCCGCCTCATCGAACTGAAGTCCGTCGCGGACCGGGTCGGCGGCCTCGACCTCGTCCTCATCGGCGCGGACGACCCCGAGGCGATGCTCCGCCACACCGAGGAGTGCCGCTCCCGCGACATCCCCTTCGCCGCCGACTTCTCCCAGCAGATCGCCCGGATGGGCGGGGACGAGATCCGCATACTGCTCGACGGGGCCGCGTACCTCTTCTCCAACGAGTACGAGAAGGGCCTCATCGAGTCCAAGACCGGCTGGAGCGACGCGGAGATCCTCAGCCGCGTCGGCCACCGCGTCACCACGCTCGGCGCGCGCGGAGTGCGCATCGAGCGGGCCGGCGAGGACCCGATCGAGGTCGGCTGCGCGGAGGAGGAGGCGAAGGTCGACCCCACGGGTGTCGGCGACGCGTTCCGCGCGGGCTTCCTGTCCGGGCTGTCGTGGGGCGTCAGCCTGGAGCGGGCGGCGCAGGTGGGCTGCATGATCGCGACGCTGGTGATCGAGACGCTGGGCACGCAGGAGTACACGCTGCGGCGCGCGCACTTCATGGAGCGCTTCACGAAGGCGTACGGCGACGAAGCGGCCTCCGAGGTCCACAAGCACCTCTGACCCACCGGGGTGCCGGCCCCCTGCCTGCCGGCCGGCACCCCGTGCGCCCCACGGGGTGCCGCGCCCTGGGCCCCGACGTACCCACCGTTCCCCTGCGGATGCCTTGGTCTCCGCGGCCCGGTGGGTGGCTGGTCGCGCAGTGACCAAGGCATCCGCAGGAACACGGCGGGTATGTCACGGGCCCGCATGGGCGCCGCAGCCCAAGTCAGGTCGCGCGGCGGACCACGTACGCGACGCCGCGCTCGCTCGTGCGCTCGCCCACGTACTCCTGGCCCCGCATCCCGCACCACGCCGGGATGTCCAGGCGGGCCGCCTCGTCGTCGGAGAGGACCGTGATCGTCTCGCCGAGCGGGACCCCGTCGATGACCTTGGCGAGTTCGATCACGGGGATCGGGCACCGCTTGCCCAGGGTGTCGAGGACGCGCTCCTCACTCATCGCGGAGACCGGCGACTCGATGCGCGCCCGGGTCGCCGCCACCACCCGCGGCAGCACCTCCAAGAAGCGGTCCACGTCCCCTTCCTCCGTGCCGAACGGCAGCGACACCCGGACGTTGCCCTCGCTCAGCACGCCCATCGCCCGCAGCACATGGCTCGGCGTCAGCGTGCTCGACGTGCACGACGAGCCCGAGGAGACCGCGAAGCCCTCGCGGTCCAGCTCGTGCAGCAGGGTCTCCCCGTCGACGTAGAGACAGGAGAACGTGACCAGGTGCGGCAGCCGGCGCACCGGGTCGCCGACCACCTCGACGTCCGGCACCAGCTCCGGCACGCGGGTGCGGATGCGGTCCACCAGCGCCCGCAGCCGCCGCGCCTCGTCCGCCGCCTCCGCCCGCACCGCGCGGAGCGACGCCGCAGCCGCCACGATCGCGGGGATGTTCTCGAACCCGGCCGACCGCCCCGACTCGCGTTCGTCCGCGGGCTCCTGCGGCGCGAACCGGACCCCCTTGCGCACGGCGAGCAGCCCGACCCCCGCCGGGCCGCCCCACTTGTGCGCGCTCGCCGCCAGCAGGGACCAGTCGCCCTCGACCGGTCCGTACGCCAGGGACTGCGCCGCGTCCACCAGCAGCGGCACCCCGGCGGCCCGGCACACCGAGGCCACCTCCGCCACCGGCTGCTCGGTGCCCGTCTCGTGGTTCGCGGACTGGAGGCAGGCGAGCGCGGCGCCCTCGCGCCCGGGGGCCGGGTGGACCTCCGCCTCGTACCCCGCGGCCGACGCCCGGCCGAGCCGGTCCACGGGCACCTCGGTCGGCGTGAAGCGACCCGCCGCCTGGAGCACGGAGGAGTGCTCCACCGCCGAGACGACGACCCGCTGCCCGACGCGCCGGCGCGCGGCGACCGCGCCGGACACCGCGAGGTGGACCGCGCGCGTCCCCGAAGGAGTGAAGACGAGTTCGTCGGGCCGGCACCCCACCGCCTCCGCCGCGGCCTCCCGCGCCGCGTCGAGGAGGAGTCGGGCCCGTCGCCCCTCCCGGTACAGCCGGGCCGGGTCGGCCCAGCCCTCGTCGAGGGCGGCTTGCAGCGCCTGGCGGGCCACGGGGTGCAGGGGGGCCGAGGAGGCGGCGTCGAAGTAGGGCACGCCCTCAACGTAACCCCACCCCTTCGAGGGGCCGTCAGATGCCCGCCGGAATCCAGCACTCCACGCGCGCCGCTCCCCGTCCCGAGGACGGTCCCGGAGCCCGGTCGCCACCCCCTCCGCACCGCCTGCGACCCGGGGATTTGTGGCCTGGAAGCGGCGGAAATACGGTAAAAAATCCGGGGGATTCCACCCCTTCAGGGGGTGGGACGGCGCGTTGGGCACCCTCCCCGCGCGACCCCAAATAGCGTCCAGTAGGGTTTGGTCCGCATAAACATCCAAACCCCTGCCCGCGTCAGGGCCGGCGACCGACCTGAGAGACGGCCGCACCCCGTCGCGCGGGCCTAAAGACTCTCGGGAAGGCGCTACGTGAGTCCCAACGGCTCCGACCTCCCCCGCAGCCAAGGCGCGGGTGGTACCCCCGTGTCGCGGCGCCCGATGCGGCGGAAGCTGCCGCAGGTGCTGACTGCGGGCCTGATCCTGGTTACCGCCACCGGTTGTGAATACACCTGGGAAGACTTCCCCCGCCTCGGCATGCCGACTCCGGTCACGGAGGAGGCGCCCATCATCCTCTCCCTCTGGCAGGGATCGTGGGCGGCTGCGCTCATCACGGGCGTCCTGGTCTGGGGTCTGATCCTGTGGAGCGTCTTCTTCCACCGGCGCAGCCGGACCAAGGTGGAGATCCCTCGGCAGACCCGGTACAACCTGCCGATCGAGGCGCTGTACACGGTGGTTCCGCTCATCGTCGTCTCAGTGTTCTTCTACTTCACCGCGCGTGATCAGACGAAGATCCTCTCCCTGTCCGACAAGCCCCAGCACACCATCAACGTGGTGGGCTACCAGTGGAGCTGGGGCTTCAACTACATCGCGGACGTCCCCGGCTCGACGGGCGACGCCAAGACGGACAAGAACCTCAAGGCCATCCCGGACAAGTGGCTGAACGACCTGCCCGCGAACGCGGGCGGCGTCTGGGAGGCCGGCATCCCCGGCACCCGCAACCCGGAGACCGGCAACCCGGGTCCGACCCTGGTGCTGCCCAAGGGGGAGAAGGTCCGCTTCGTCCTGACCTCCCGTGACGTGATCCACTCCTTCTGGGTGGTTCCCTTCCTCTTCAAGCAGGACGTCATCCCGGGCCACACCAACGCCTTCGAGGTGACCGCCACGCAGGAGGGCACCTTCCTCGGCAAGTGTGCCGAGCTCTGCGGCGTCGACCACTCCCGGATGCTGTTCAACGTCAAGGTCGTTTCTCCCGAGGAGTACCAGAAGTACCTGAAGGACCTTGCGGACAAGGGCCAGACCGGATACATCCCGGCGGGCATCGAGCAGTCGACCCCGGCCAAGAACGCGGAGAAGAAGCAACTGTGAGCATCCTCAACCAACCCCAGGGTGCCGCCGCGACGGACGACTCGTACGAGAACGAGCTGCCGGTCCGGCGCAAGCAGCCCGGCAACGTCGTGGTGAAGTGGCTGACGACCACCGACCACAAGACGATCGGTACGCTCTACCTGATCACGTCCTTCGTGTTCTTCGTCATCGGCGGCCTCATGGCGCTCTTCATGCGCGCCGAGCTGGCCCGGCCGGGTACGCAGATCATGTCGAACGAGCAGTTCAACCAGGCGTTCACGATGCACGGCACGATCATGCTGCTGATGTTCGCGACGCCGCTGTTCGCCGGATTCGCCAACTGGATCATGCCGCTGCAGATCGGCGCGCCCGACGTGGCGTTCCCGCGGCTGAACATGTTCGCGTACTGGCTGTACCTCTTCGGCTCGCTCATCGCCGTCGCCGGCTTCCTCACTCCGCAGGGCGCCGCCGACTTCGGTTGGTTCGCCTACTCCCCGCTGTCCGACGCGGTCCGCTCCCCGGGCGTCGGCGCCGACATGTGGATCATGGGTCTGGCCCTGTCCGGCTTCGGTACGATCCTGGGCTCGGTCAACTTCATCACCACCATCATCTGCATGCGCGCGCCCGGCATGACGATGTTCCGGATGCCGATCTTCACCTGGAACGTCCTGCTCACCGGTGTGCTGGTGCTGCTCGCCTTCCCGGTGCTCGCCGCCGCGCTCTTCGCGCTGGAGGCCGACCGGAAGTTCGGGGCGCACATCTTCGACGCGGCCAACGGTGGCGCACTGCTGTGGCAACACCTCTTCTGGTTCTTCGGCCATCCAGAGGTGTACATCATCGCCCTGCCGTTCTTCGGCATCGTCTCGGAGATCATCCCGGTCTTCTCCCGCAAGCCGATGTTCGGCTACATGGGCCTGGTCGCCGCGACGATCGCCATCGCCGGCCTGTCGGTGACGGTGTGGGCGCACCACATGTACGTGACGGGCGGCGTCCTCCTACCGTTCTTCTCGTTCATGACCTTCCTGATCGCGGTACCGACCGGTGTGAAGTTCTTCAACTGGATCGGCACCATGTGGAAGGGCTCGCTGTCCTTCGAGACACCGATGCTCTGGACCATCGGCTTCCTGATCACCTTCACCTTCGGTGGTCTGACCGGTGTCATCCTGGCCTCGCCGCCGCTGGACTTCCACGTCTCCGACTCGTACTTCGTCGTCGCGCACTTCCACTACGTCGTCTTCGGCACCGTGGTCTTCGCGATGTTCGCCGGCTTCCACTTCTGGTGGCCGAAGTTCACGGGCAAGATGCTGGACGAGCGCCTGGGCAAGATCACCTTCTGGACGCTCTTCCTCGGCTTCCACGGCACCTTCCTGGTGCAGCACTGGCTCGGTGCCGAGGGCATGCCGCGTCGTTACGCGGACTACCTGGCGGCCGACGGCTTCACCGCCCTGAACACGATCTCGACGATCAGCTCCTTCGTCCTCGGCGCGTCGCTCCTGCCGTTCTTCTACAACGTCTGGAAGACCGCCAAGTACGGCAAGAAGATCGAGGTCGACGACCCGTGGGGCTACGGTCGTTCGCTCGAATGGGCGACATCGTGCCCGCCGCCGCGGCACAACTTCCTCACCCTGCCGCGCATCCGTTCCGAATCGCCGGCGTTCGACCTCCACCACCCGGAGATCGCTGCCCTCGACCACCTGGACGACCACGCCGTCCTCACCACCGGGAAGGAGGCCGGCAAGTGAAGATCCAGGGAAGGATGTTCATCTGGCTCGCCGTCTTCATCCTCGCCGTAGCCATCCTCTACGGCGTGTGGTCGAAGGAGCCGGCCGGTACCACCGCGCTCTTCCTGGCCTTCGGCCTGAGCATCATGGTCGGCTACTACTTGGCCTTCACGGCCAAGCGGGTCGACGCGATGGCCCAGGACGACAAGGAGGCCGACGTCGCCGACGAGGCCGGCGAGCTGGGCTTCTTCGCCCCGCACAGCTGGCAGCCGCTCTTCCTGGGGATCGGCGGCGCGCTCGCCTTCCTCTCGGTGGCGGTCGGCTGGTGGCTGATGTACTTCTCCGCCCCGATCATCCTCATGGGCATCTGGGGCTGGGTCTTCGAGTACTACCGCGGTGAGAACCAGAACCAGTAGCGGCGGACACCGCCAGGGCGTGTCGTCGTCCTGTCAACGGCACGCGCCGGGCCCGGGCCCCCCTTTCACCCAGGGGGACCCGGGCCCGCCCCTTTTGTACGTACTCAGCGCGCCCTTCCGAAGTGATCTTCATACCGTGGTCGGTATGAACCAGACGCCGCGCTTCCGCACCGTCCTCCGGTGCTCCCTGTTGCTCGTCTCCCTCGGGGCCGTCGCGATCGCGTGCAGCGAGGCCGGCCCCGACCCGATGACGACGAAGCCGTTCGACGCGGCCAAGCAGGTCACGTTCAACACGCCCCGGGGCGGCGCCAAGGCCGACCCCGACAAGCCCCTGGAAGTCACCGTCAAGCGGGACGAGGGGCGGATCATGGACGTCTCCGTGGTCGACGCCACCGGACACCACCTCGCGGGCGAACTCTCCGCCGACGGCGTGCGCTGGCGCTCCACCGGCGCCCTGTCCGCCGGCGCCAAGTACACCGCCAGGGTCTCCACGGAGGACGCCGAGGGCTCCCCGGGCACTCGTACGCTCGCCTTCGCCACCTCCGCGGCCAAGCGGGAGCTGAGCGTGGAGTTCGGCCCGGAGGAGGGCGAGTACGGCGTCGGACAGCCGATCATCGCGGAGCTGAGCTCCCCGGTCGAGGGCAAGGCCGCCCGGGCCGCCGTCGAGCGCGGCCTCAAGGTCGACCTCAAGCCAGGCGCCGAGGGCGCCTGGCACTGGCTCAACGACGACGTGCTGCACTACCGGCCCAAGGAGTTCTGGCCCGCCGGTGCCAAGGTCACCGTGAGCAACAACCTCCAGGGCGTGAAGATCGCCGACAAGCTCTACGGCGGCGCCCCCGGCAAGCCGCTGAAGATGACCATCGGCGACCGCATGGAGGCCATCACGGACGCCTCGTCGCACTGGATGACGGTGCTGCGCAACGGCGAGGTGATCAACACCATCCCGATCACCACCGGCAAGCCGGGCTTCTCCACCCGCAACGGCATCAAGGTGGTGCTCGGCCAGGAATACTTCGTACGCATGCGCGGATCCAGCGTCGGCATCGGCGGCTCCGAGGCGTACAACCTGCCCGTGTACTACGCCACCCGGGTGACCTGGAGCGGCGAGTACGTGCACGCCGCGCCCTGGTCCCTCAGCGACCACGGCAGCCGCAACGTCAGCCACGGCTGCACCGGGATGTCCACCGCCAACGCCGCCTGGTTCTACGAGACGTTCAAGGAGGGCGACATCGTCGAGGTCATCAACAGCATCGGCGAGGACATGGACCCCTTCGGCAACGGCTACGGCGACTGGAACCTGGACTGGGCGGAATGGCGCGAAGGCAGCGCCCTGGTGGCCGACACCCGCCCCGACGGCAGCAGCCGCGCCGACGCCGCCCGACTGCGACCCCAGGTCTGACGCCGGCACCCGGCGCACAAGCCGTGGGGGTCGGTACGGGCGGCGCACACCGCCCGTACCGACCCCCGTACGGATCACGCGCCGGCAAGGCGCTCAAACGGCTCTCAGGCGTCCACGGACAGCCTGGAGCGCAGCAGTGCGGCGAGCGCCCGGGCGAACTCCACCGGCTCCACCGGCAGCGTCACGGCGGCCTCCGCACGGCTCCAGGTGGCGAGCCAGGCGTCCTGCGGGCGCCCCATCAGCAGCAGCACCGGCGGGCAGTTGAAGACCTCGTCCTTGATCTGTCGGCACACGCCCATGCCGCCGGCGGGGACGGTCTCCCCGTCCAGGACGCAGACGTCGACGCCCCCCTCGTCGAGCCGGGCGAGCACGGCTGGCAGGGTGGCGCACTCGACGAACTCCACCGGTGGCAGATCGGCGGCGGGCCGGCGCCCGGCGGCCAGCCGCACCTGCTCGCGGGTGTTGGCGTCATCGCTGTAGACCAGCACGGTGGCGGTCGGCTGCATCGTTCCTCCGCGTCGTCGAACCGGGGTGTGGGCCGGGTGGGCCGGGTACCGATGGGGCGGATGCTACTCCGTCCGACTGCCGGTCAACACCGGTTCGAACGGTGCCCCGACGGTGCGGGGCCGCTGCTCGGGGCGGGCTGACACACCGAACGGCACCCCCCGGAGTGAGGGCGGGATAAGCGACCGACATAATGTCGGTCGTGGCGACAGCAACGACAGTAGATATCGGGCATGCGCACCCGCCGGTCAATCGACCGAACCTCACGAGCGTCGGAACCATCATCTGGCTGAGTTCCGAGCTGATGTTCTTCGCGGCCCTCTTCGCGATGTACTTCACCTTGCGTTCGGTGAAGGGTGCAAGCTTCTGGACCGAGAAGGCAGACCTTCTCAACTTTCCCTTCTCGGCGACGAACACCACGATCCTGGTGCTCTCCTCGCTCACCTGTCAGCTCGGCGTTTTCGCTGCCGAGCGCGGTGACGTGAAGAAGCTGCGGACGTGGTTCATCGTCACCTTCATCATGGGCGCGATCTTCATCGGCGGCCAGGTGTACGAGTACACCGAGCTGGTCCAGCACGGTCTCTCGCTGAGCTCCGACCCGTACGGTTCGGTGTTCTACCTGACGACCGGCTTCCACGGACTGCACGTGCTCGGCGGCCTCATCGCCTTCCTGCTGGTCCTGGGCCGCACCTACGCGGCCCGGCGGTTCACCCACGAGCAGGCGACCTCCGCCATCGTCGTGTCCTACTACTGGCACTTCGTCGATGTCGTCTGGATCGGCCTCTTCCTCACGATCTACATGATCAAGTAATGGGGCGGGCGCCAACCGCCGCCTGACGAACACAGACGCTGCCAAGGCAGACACAGTCCAGAAGCACGACGCAGAAAATCCTGACACCGGGGTAATCCGTGAAAAAGCTCTCCGCACGACGACGCCATCCGCTGGCGGCGATCGTCGTCCTACTCCTCGCGCTGGCGGCTACCGGGGGGCTGTACGCCGCGTTCGCGCCTGCGGACAAGGCACAGGCTGACGAAACCGCCCAGTCCCTCGCCATCGAGGAGGGCAAGAAGCTCTACACCGTCGGCTGCGCCAGCTGCCACGGAACCGGCGGTGAGGGAACCACTGACGGTCCGAGCCTGGTCGGCGTCGGCTCCGCCGCGGTCGACTTCCAGGTCAGCACCGGCCGCATGCCCGCGCAGCAGCCCGGCGCCCAGGCGCCGAAGAAGAAGGCCATCTACACCCAGGCTGAGATCGACCAGCTCGCGGCGTACGTCGCCTCGCTGGGCGCCGGTCCGATCACGCCGACCGAGAAGCAGTACAGCCCCACGGGCGCGGACGTCGCCAAGGGCGGCGACCTCTTCCGTAACAACTGTGCCCAGTGCCACAACTTCTCGGGCAAGGGCGGCGCGCTGACCGAGGGCAAGTACGCCCCGACCCTTGAGGGCGTCAGCGCCAAGCACATCTACGAGGCCATGCAGACCGGCCCGCAGAACATGCCCTCCTTCCCCGACGGGATCATGCCGGAGCAGGAGAAGCGCGACATCGTCGCCTACGTCCGGGAGATGAACGACAGCCAGGCCGAGAGCCCGGGCGGTCTCTCCCTCGGCGCTCTCGGTCCCGTCACTGAGGGTCTCTTCGCCTGGGTCTTCGGGCTCGGTGCGCTGATCGCAGTTGCCGTCTGGGTCGCGGCCCACACCGCTAAGGCCAAGAAGTCATGAGTAGCCAAGACATTCCAGAAGAGAACCTGCCGTCGGAGCAGGGCGCCGCGCACGACGCGGCCGGTCACGGCTCGGCCGTGACCCCCCACGGGAACGACCCGTTCGCCGACCCCGGACTGCCGGCGCACAAGCCGCGCATCCAGGACATCGACGAGCGCGCCGCCAAGCGGTCCGAGCGCACCGTCGCGTTCCTGTTCACGCTGTCGATGCTGGCGACGGTGGCCTTCATCGCCTCCTACGTCATCTTCCCGATCGACAAGATCGTCTACATCTGGCCGTTCGGGCACATCAGCGCGCTGAACTTCTCGCTCGGACTGACGCTCGGCGTCGCCCTCTTCTGCATCGGCGCGGGCGCGGTCCACTGGGCCCGCACCCTGATGTCCGACGTGGAGGTCGCCGACGACCGTCACCCGATCGAGGCGTCCCCCGAGGTCAAGGCCCAGGTCATGGCCGACTGGCAGGCGGGCAACGAGGAGTCGGGCTTCGGCCGTCGCAAGCTGATCCGCAACACGATGTTCGGCGCGATGGCACTGGTGCCGCTCTCCGGCGTGGTGCTGCTGCGCGACCTCGGTCCGCTGCCGGAGAAGAAGCTCCGCAGCACCCTGTGGGCCAAGGGCAAGCAGCTCATCAACATGAACACCAACGAGCCGCTGCGTCCCGAGGACATCACGGTCGGCTCGCTGGTCTTCGCCAGCCCCGAGGGCCTGGACCCGCACGCGCACGACTGGCAGATCCAGATGGGCAAGGCCGCCCTGATGCTCGTCCGGATCAAGCCGGAGGACATCAAGGACAAGCGCGAGCTGGACTGGTCGCACGAGGGCATCGTGGCCTTCTCCAAGGTCTGCACCCACGTCGGCTGCCCGATCAGCCTCTACGAGCAGCAGACGCACCACGTGCTGTGCCCCTGTCACCAATCCACCTTCGACCTCTCCGACGGCGCCCGGGTCATCTTCGGCCCCGCGGGACACCCGCTTCCGCAGCTGCGGATCGGTGTCAACGCCGAGGGCAACCTCGAAGCGCTGGGCGACTTCGAAGAGCCCGTCGGTGCGTCCTTCTGGGAGCGCGGATGAGTACTACGACCGAGAACAAGCAGTCCGCGGACCAGCGGAAGGCACCCGCGGGCGAGCGGGTCGCCGACTGGGCGGACGGCCGGCTGGGGATCTACTCCCTCGCCAAGGCCAACATGCGCAAGATCTTCCCGGACCACTGGTCCTTCATGCTCGGTGAGATCTGCCTCTACAGCTTCATCATCATCATCCTCACGGGTGTGTACCTGACGCTGTTCTTCAACCCGTCGATGAACGAGATCGTCTACAACGGCAGCTACGTGCCCATGCAGGGCATCAAGGTGTCGGAGGCGTTCGCCTCGACGATGGACATCAGCTTCGACGTCCGCGGCGGTCTGCTGATCCGGCAGATCCACCACTGGGCCGCGCTGATCTTCGTCGCGGCGATGATGGTGCACATGATGCGCGTCTTCTTCACCGGCGCGTTCCGCAAGCCGCGCGAGGTCAACTGGCTGTTCGGCTTCCTGCTGCTCGTCCTGGGCATGTTCACCGGCTTCACCGGCTACTCCCTCCCGGACGACCTGATCTCCGGCACCGGTGTCCGCTTCATGCAGGGCGCGATCCTGTCCGTGCCGATCATCGGCACGTACATCTCGATGTTCCTGTTCGGCGGCGAGTTCCCCGGTCACGACTTCGTGCCCAGGTTCTACTCGATCCACATCCTGCTGCTGCCCGGCATCATGATGGCGCTGCTGGTCGGCCACCTGATCCTCGTCGTGTACCACAAGCACACGCAGTACGCGGGTCCCGGCCGCACCAACAAGAACGTCGTCGGCATGCCGCTGCTGCCGGTCTACATGGCCAAGGCCGGAGGCTTCTTCTTCCTGGTCTTCGGCGTGATCGCGGTGATCGCGGCGATCGCGACGCTCAACCCGGTCTGGTCGGTCGGTCCCTACCGCGTCGACCAGGTGTCGACCGGTGCGCAACCGGACTGGTACATGGGCTTCGCCGAGGGGCTGATCCGAGTGATGCCTGGCTGGGAGATCAACGCATGGGGCCACACCCTGGCCCTGGGCGTGTTCATCCCGCTGGCGGTCTTCCCGCTGGTGCTGGGCGCGATCGCGGTCTACCCGTTCATCGAGTCCTGGGTCACCGGCGACAAGCGCGAGCACCACATCCTGGACCGCCCGCGCAACGCCCCGACCCGTACGGCCTTCGGCGTGGCCTGGCTGTTCGCGTACTTCATCATGCTGATGGGCGGTGGCAACGACATCTTCGCCACCCACTTCAACCTGTCGATCAACGCGATCACCTGGTTCGTCCGGATCTTCTTCTTCGTCGGTCCGGTGCTGGCCTTCATCATCACCAAGCGCATCTGCCTGGGCCTCCAGCGCCGGGACCGCGAGAAGGTGCTGCACGGACGCGAGTCCGGCATCATCAAGCGGCTGCCGCACGGTGAGTTCATCGAGGTCCACGAGCCGCTCAGCCAGGCGGACCTGCACACCCTCACCGCGCACGAGCAGCACAAGCCGCTCGAAGTCGGCCCCGAGGTCGACGAGAACGGCGTGCGCCGCAAGATCTCGCGCACGGAGAAGCTGCGCGCGAAGCTCAGCAAGGGCTATTACGGCGAGGGGAACCAGATCCCCAAGGCGACGCGCGAGGAGTACGAGGAGATCGCCGCGGCCCACGGTCACGGCCACGGCGAGCACGAGGAGGTCACCAGCGGCAAGCACTGACCGCTGAACCACCGTCGCCACGGTGAGAGCCCCGTCCACTGCCTGGACGGGGCTCTTCGCCGTTCCCGGGTCTGGATAGGCTGGGTGGCGTACCTTCCCCTTCGTAGCGCCATCGTTTTCGTACATCCCCTTCCCCGTCGTGTGGACCCCAGGAGCGGACCATGAACGTTGTGACCCCGGCAGGCGGCGACAGCGTGGCGGCCCACTCCTGGCCGGCCGTGCTGAACTCGCTGCTGAACAACGACGACCAGGGTGCGGACGCGACGGCCTGGGCGATGGACCGGATCCTCAGCGGCGAGGCGTCGGACGCGCAGATCGCCGGCTTCGCCGTCGCGCTGCGGGCGAAGGGCGAGACCGTGGAGGAGATCTCCGGTCTCGTGTCGACGATGTACGAGCACGCCAACCTCATCGAGGTGCCCGGCCCCAGCGTGGACATCGTCGGCACCGGCGGCGACGGCGCGAAGACGGTGAACATCTCGACCATGGCGTCGATCGTGGTCGCCGGGACGGGCGCGAAGGTCGTCAAGCACGGCAACCGTGCGGCGTCCAGCGCCTCCGGCGCCTCCGACGTGTTGGAGAAGCTCGGGGTGAACCTGGAGCTGTCACCGCAGCGGGTGGCCGAGGTCGCCGACGAGGCGGGCATCACCTTCTGCTTCGCGATCAAGTTCCACCCGGCGCTGCGGCACGTGGCGGTGGCCCGCCGTGAGCTGGGCATCCGGACGATCTTCAACTTCCTGGGTCCGCTGACGAACCCCGCGCGGGTGAAGGCGCAGGCCACGGGGGTGGCCGATGCCCGGATGGCGCCGATCATGGCGGGGGTGCTCGCCCGGCGCGGCTCGTCGGCGCTGGTCTTCCGCGGGGACGACGGGCTGGACGAGCTGACCACGACGTCCACGTCCCGGGTGTGGATCGTGCGGGACGGCGCGGTCCGCGAGGAGCGCTTCGACCCGCGGGACGTCGGCATCGACCTGGTGCCGGTGTCGGAGCTGCGGGGCGCTGACGCGTCGTACAACGCGGAGGTCGCGCACCGCGTGCTCTCCGGCGAGCGCGGCCCGGTGCGGGACGCGGTGCTGCTGAACGCGGCGGCGGCGCTGGTGGCGCTGGAGCCGGGGGACGCGCCGCTGCGGGAGCAGATCGCGGCGGGGATGGAGCGGGCGGCGGAAGCGGTGGACTCCGGCGCGGCGGCCCGCACCCTCGCGCGCTGGGTCCGCGCCACGAACGCGTCGTAGCGCCCGCGCCCTGCTAGTGGCGTGCGGGTGCGGTGTGCCCCGCTGGGGCGTGGGCGCCTCTTCTTGCCACCGGCGCGTGGGGTTTCAGGGGCGCGGGGAACTGCGCGAACGGCCCCCACCGAGCCGCACTCGGAATCGCCGCATCAGCGCCGTAGTACCACGGTGGGCATGGCGGCTACCTGCTGTCTTGGGCTTGTCGCGCAGTTCCCCGCGCCCCTAAAACCCCCGCCCGTCTGCGGGCCGTGGAGGTTGCGTGGGAGACGCCAGCGCCCTCAAAGCCCCTGCCCGGCCGCAGGGCGCGGCGGATACTCGCGTGCGAACAGCCTGTCCGGGATGCGGACGTGGTTGCGCGGGGGCGGGGCGTCGCATACGGTTTGCGCAGGTCATGAGTGACAGCGACTACGGCCCCGGCCCGCTGTCCGGCAACCCTCCGTCCGTGGCGGGGTGCCCCGGGTGAAGACCAGGTCGTGGGCAGCGAGGTCCGCGGCAAGCGCGGACCCCTGTGAACCCTGGGGTCCTGGTCCTCAAGGGAGCAGCCTCGTGAGCAAGCGAATGCGATAGGGCCTCGTAGCCCCTTCTTCATCACCCCTCCGCGCCACCGCGCCAACTGCGCCCAGTGCGCACGTGCGCCCCGCGGAGCCCGTCCTGAAGCCATTCCCTTTCGCTGTGCCCCACCGGGAGATTCCGCCATGTCCGCATGCCCGAACGCCGCCGCCACCACCGTCACCGACTGTGCCGCCCTGCCCGTGCTCGGCCGGGACGTGACCGTCCCGCTGGTGACCGGCGGGGAGGTCGCGTACGCGGCCCTCGACTACGCGGCGAGCGCCCCCGCGCTCCAGCGGGTGTGGGACGACGTCGCCGCGTACGCCCCGTACTACGGCAGCGTGCACCGCGGCGCCGGCTACCTCTCCCAGCTCTCCACCGACCTCTTCGAGAACAGCCGGGAGACCGTCGCGGAGTTCCTGGACTGCCGCGAGGGCGACCAGGTGGTGTTCACCCGCTCCACCACCGACTCGCTCAACCTCCTCGCGGCCGTGCTCCCCGCCGACTGCGAGGTGTTCGTCTTCGAGACCGAGCACCACGCCTCCCTGCTGCCCTGGCAGGAGGCCCGGGTGACGTACCTGAACGCGCCGCGCACCCCGCAGCAGGCCGTCAGCACCCTGGAGCGCGCGCTCGCCGACCGCGACCCGTACGGGCCCGCGCTGGTCTGCGTGACGGGTGCGTCGAACGTGACCGGTGAGCTGTGGCCGGTGAAGGAGCTCGCCGCCGCGGCCCACGCGCACGGCGCCCGCATCGTGCTGGACGCGGCCCAACTCGCCCCGCACCACCCGGTGTCCGTGCGCGAGCTGGACGTCGACTACGTGGCCTTCTCGGGCCACAAGCTGTACGCCCCGTTCGGCTCCGGGGTGCTCGCGGGCCGCGCGGACTGGCTGCGGGAGGCCCGGCCCTACCTCGCCGGCGGCGGCGCGTCGCGCAAGGTCGCCCGGCGCGCGGACGGCGGCGTGGACGTCGAGTGGCACACCACCGCCGCCCGCCACGAGGCCGGTTCGCCGAACGTCATCGGCGTGTACGCGATCGCCGCCGCCTGCCGTGCGCTCACCGAAGCCGGCTTCGACTCCCTCGTCGCCCGGGAGCAGGAGCTGGTGGCGCGGGTGCGCGCGGGCCTCGCCGAGGTGCCGCAGGTGAAGGTGCTGTCCCTGTTCGGGGACGACGCACCCCGGGTCGGGGTGATCTCCTTCGTCGTCGAGGGGTGGAACAGCTCCCACTTCGCCGCCGCGCTCTCCGCCGAGTACGGCATCGGGGTGCGCGACGGCCTGTTCTGCGCCCACCCCCTGGTGCGCACCCTGCTCGGCAGCGACCCCGAGGAGCCGGGCGAGTGCGGCGCCCCCGAGGCCGAGCCGGGGGAGCGGTCGCTGAACGCGATCCGGGTCAGCTTCGGCGCCGGTACGCCCGACGAGCACCTGGAGCGCTTCGTGCGGGCCGTGCGCGAGCTGGTCACCGACGGCGCGCGGTGGAGCTACCGCACCGAGGACGGCCGCTGCGTGCCCGACCCGACCGCGGGCCCGGCCGCCGCGCCGACCGGCTGACGCTCCGGCAGCCGCGCACCGAGCAGGACCATCCGCAGCGCCCGCTCGGTCGCGTCCGCCAGGAACTCCCCGCCGCGGCCCAGGGCTTCGCTGAGCGAGACGGGCGCGGGCAGGATCGAGCTGTACGCGTCCACGCCTGCCGACCGCACCTGGTGCGCGCCCTCCCCGATCGTGCCGGCGAGGGCGAGCACGGGGCGGCCGTACCGCTTGGCGCGCCGGGCCACCTCGGCGGGCACCTTGCCGCGCGGGGTCTGGTGGTCCAGTGCGCCCTCGGCAGTGAGCACCAGGTCCGCCCGGGCCAGTCGGGCGTCCAGGTCGAGCTGGTCGAGCAGGACCTCGAACCGGGGCAGCAGATGGGCGCCGAGGGCGGCGAGCCCCGCGCCGAGGCCGCCGGACGCGCCCGTACCGGGGCCGCCGTACAGGTCGCCGCGGACCTTCAGGTCGCGGGTGAGGACGTCCGCCCAGTGCTCCAGGGCCGCGGACAGCTCCTCGACCTGCGCCGGGGTGGCTCCCTTCTGCGGGCCGAAGACCCGGGCCACCCCGCGCTCCCCGCACAGCACGTTGAACGGGTTGCAGGCGACGCGGATGTCGGTACGGCCCAGTCGGGAGTCCAGCCCGCTGGTGTCGATGCGGTCCAGCTCCAGCAGGTGCCGGCCGCCGTGCGGCAGTTCGCGACCGTCCGCGTCCAGCAGCCGGGCGCCGAGCGCCTGGAGCGCACCGGCGCCGCCGTCCGAGGTCCCGGAGTCGCCGCAGCCGACGAGGATCTCCCGGGCGCCGGCGTCCAGGGCCGCGCGGATGAGCTGGCCCACCCCGTACGTGGTGGTGACGCCGGGGTCGCGCAGGTCGCGCGGGACCAGCGAGAGGCCGGCGACGGCCGCCATCTCCACCACGGCCGTGTACTTGTCGAGCATGGCGAAGTGGGTGAGGACGGGGGCGCCGGTGGGGCCGGTCGCGGTCAGGGCGACCAGCCGGCCGCCGGCGGCGGCGGCCAGCGCGCGGGCCGTGCCCTCCCCGCCGTCGACCAGGGGGATCAGATCGATCTCGGCGTCCGGGACGACCCGCAGCACTCCGGAGGCGATGGCCTCGGCGGCGGACTGGGCGGACAGGGACTCCTTGAAGCCGCTGGGCGCGATGGCGAAACGGGTCAGCATCGTGTGAACTCCCGGTACGAATGAGGATGAGGAGAGCGAGGGGGGAGGGGAGGAACGGGGACGGAGGTGCGTCAGGGGGTGAGGGGCACGCCGAGCAACGGCCAGACGGCGACGGCGAACAGCAGCACCAGCGCGGCGGTCAGCGGCGCCAGGACGGCGGACATCTTCAGCAGGTCCCGCGGGGTGTAGGTGGGGACGTCCGGTATGTCGGCGAAGAGGGTGACCGGCTTCGCGGAGGCCGGCAGGGTGTGGCAGAACCCGGCCGCGGCGGTGGACGCGAGCGCCGCCGCCACCGGATTGACGCCGGCTCCCACCGCGGCGGCCACCACCAGCGGCACCAGCACGGAGGAGCGCGCCGACCGGGACTGAAGCACCAGGTGCGCCAGCGTCGACACCACGACCACGACAGTGAGGAACGCCCAGGCGGGCAGGTCCAGCGGCACCCCGCCGACCAGCCACTTCGCCGCGCCGGAGTCGGCGAGCGCCAGGCCCATCGCCATCGTCGCGGCCATGAAGAGCAGCAGCGACCACGGCACGGTCTTCAGCGCGTCCTTGAGGTTCACCGTGCCCAGTGCGGGGGAGGCGGCGACGACGGCTCCTATCAGCGCCACCACGGCCGGCGGCACCTGGTGCAGGGGCTCGCTGCACCACAGCACGACGACGGTGGCCAGCAGCAGCGCACAGCGCGCCTCCGACGGCGACCACGGCCCGGTGACGGGGTGTTCGGTGTGCTCCTGGATGTGTTCGGCGGTGATGTGCACCGCGCCCTTGCGGTCGGCCCGCTTCGTGGTGGTGAACAGCACCACCTCGGCGGCCAGATGGGACGACACCACCGCGAGCGGCAGTCCGAGCAGCAGCCACTCGGCGAAGCCGATGCGCTCGCCCGCGGACTCCCACAGCACGGACACCGTGATCAGGTGGGCGCCCGCGCCGATCAGGGTCGCCACCGCCGACAGCAGGATCACCGTGGGGAAGAGCAGCGCCAGCATCACCACGAGCCGCTTGCGGTCGGCGAGCGCCTTCGCCAGCGCGATGAACACCGGCAGCGCGAGCGCGGCCCGCCCGGAGGTCGCCGGCACCGCGAAGGCGGTGACCACCAGCGCGGCGGTGGTCAGATGGACGAGTTGGCGCACGTTGCGCGCGCCCGTGACCAAGAACGCTGCCGCCCGCCCGGCGAGCCCGGTCCTGGTGACCGCGGCGGCCAGCACGAACGCGCAGATCAGCAGCCAGACGGTGTCGTCGCCGAGGGTCCCGAAGAGGGTGTCGCTGCTGATCACCCCGGTCGCGGTGAGCGCCAGCCCCGCGCCGAGCGCGATGTAGGTGTCGTCGATCGGGGTGCCGATCCAGGCGCAGGTGGCGAAGGCGAAGACGGCCAGGGTGATTCTGGCGTCACCGCTGAGGCCGGGGAAGTTGCCGGGCACCACGAGCAGCGCGCAGATGCTGAGCGCCACGGTGAGGGTCACGGCTTGTCGCAGGTTCAGTGTCACGTCATAGAGGTTTCACGGGCGCGGTGAGCACTTCATGAGCCGATGATGAAAGGAACTTCACCAAAGCCGGCGCAATGGTGTGACGATTGCGCCGTCCGGGGGAGCGGAACATGAAGAAGCCGTACGGCCCGTGCCGTACGGCTTCGTCGTGGGAGCGCCCGGGCTCACTCGGGCAGGCGGTAGCCCATGCCCCGGACCGTCTCCACCCGGTCGGGACCCAGCTTCTTGCGCAGCGCCCGCACGTACACGTCCACGATGTTCGAACCGGGGTCGAAGTCGTACCCCCACACGTGGGAGAGGATCTGCTCCCGCGACAGCACCTGGCCGGGGTGGCGCAGGAACAGCTCCAGCAGGACGAACTCGCGCGCCGTCAGGTCCACGGTGCGCTCGCCGGAGCGGGCGCGCCGGGTGCGCAGGTCCAGCGTCAGCTCGCCGTTGCGCAACACGGTGACCTCGGGCGCCCGGGCGGCGGTGCGCAGTCGCAGCCGCACCCGGGCCAGCAGTTCCTCGAAGCGGAACGGCTTGGTCATCCAGTCGTCCGCGCCGCCCTCCAGGCCGGCCACGGTGTCCCGGACGGAGTCCCGGGCGGTCAGCACGATCACCGGCACCGAGACCTGGGCCTCGCGCAGTTGGCGCAGGACCGTGAAGCCGTCCTTGCCGGGCAGCCCGATGTCCAGGATCACCAGGTCGAACCCGCCGGTCACGGCGTAGTCGAAGGCCGCGTCGCCGTCGTGGACGACGGAGGTGGTGAAGCCGTTGGCGCGCAGCCCCTTCTCCACGAAGGCGGCGATGCGTTCCTCGTCCTCCACGATGAGTATCCGGTTCACGACGTCGCTTCCTTCTGCAGTACGAGGACGAAGGTGGCGCCGCCGCCGTCCGTGGGGCGCAGTTCCACGCGTCCACCGTGCCCTTCGGCGATGGCCTTCACAATGGCGAGTCCCAGACCCGCGCCGGTGGCCCGCGAGCCGCGCCGCGAGGTGCCCCGACGGAACCGCTCGAAGATCACTTCGGAGTCCTTGGGCTGGACGCCGGGCCCGCTGTCCGCGACGAACAGCTCGATCGTGCCGTCCCCGTCGCGCGATCCTATGCCGATGCGCTGCCCGGGAACGGTGTGCTGGACCGCGTTCTGCGCCAGTTGGACCATCGCCTGGGTGATCCGCTGGGGGTCGAGCAGCACTTCCGCGTCCACGGCCTGGTCCAGGTGCCAGTCGCGTTCGCCGAGCGCCCGGGCCTTCACGAAGACGTCCGCGGTCAGCTCGCCGAGCTGGACCGGTTCGGGCGAGACGAAGTCGGGCCGCTCCGCCTTGGCGAGCAGGAGGAGGTCCTCGACGATCCGGCTCATCCGGTCCAGCTCCTCCATCACGATCCGGACCGTCTGCTCCCGTTCGAGGGGGTCGTCGCCCATCAGCTCCAGATGGCCGCGCACGATCGTGATCGGGGTGCGCAGCTCGTGCCCGGCGTCGTCGACGAACTCCCGCTGGGCGGCGAAGGCCCGCTCCAGCCGGTCGAGCATCCCGTTGAACGTCTGGGCGAGCGCGGCGATGTCGTCCCGGCCCTGCACCGGGATGCGCTGGGTCAGGTCCTGCTCGGTGAGCTGGGCCGCGGTGGTGCGCACCAGGCGTACGGGGCGCAGGATACGGCCGGCGACGACCCAGCCGATGCCGGTGGTCATCAGCAGCGCCACGCCGGAGATCCCGAGCAGCATGTGGAAGACGCCGGTGGCCTTGGCCTGTTCGGCCGCGGGGTGGATGGCGACGACGAAGGCGGCCGGGAGCTGTCCCTCGGCGCCCTCGATGGGCACCTTGGCCCAACGGATCTCGCCCTCGGTGCGGTGCAGCGTGCCCATCGAGTCCCCGGAGTGGAGTATCTCCGCCATCGCGTCCCTGTCGTTGACCAGGGGGTAGGGCACCCGCTGGTCCCGGGACTGCTGCTTGACGGCGAAGCCGCGGCCGGGGGCCTGGACCAGGCCGATCAGCTCCTCGTCGGGGTCGGGATACTGCCGGGCCAGGAACACCAGCAGCAGGGGGCTGGGGTCGGTGAACTTGCGTCCGTTCTCGGGGTCGAACCCCTGCTCGACGAAGTTGGCGAACTCGTTCGTCTCCTGGACCAACAGCCCGTTGATCCGGTGGTCCGCGTCGCGCAGCAGCACCGAGCGGGTGGCCACGGCGACCGAGGCCAGGGCCACCGTCATCACGATCAGCAGCCACAGCAGGATGCGGGCGCGCGCTGAGACGATCTGGAGCCGTGCGGTGACCCAACGGCGTACTGGATCAGCCGTCGTCACCGTAGTCGTCGCCCCCCGGGCCGTCGTCGTCCCCGCCGTTGCCCGGGTTGGTGTTGTTGTTGCCGCCCGAGCCGGTGCCGTTGCCTCCGGAGCCGGTGCCCGTGCCGCCCGAGCCGTTGCCCGAGCCCTTCGACGGGGCGTCGTCGTCGCCCGCCGGGTTCTCGCTCACGGGCGGTGCGACGGTCTCGTCGCGGGGAGGGGTCGGGGGCGAGCTGGGCGCCTGCGAGGTGGTGCCGGGCGAGCCCGACGGAGTACCGGTCTCCAGGCGCACCTTCGGCGGAACCTTGTTCGAGTCGGGGCTGTCGGTGAGGGCGTAACTGGTCACCGCGATCCCGAGGGGGATCGCGACGACGGCGGCCAGGGCCGCGATGCGATGCGAGAAGACCATGGTGTCGATGGTGGGAGCCGGACCGGCGTGAGCGGATGAGGACAAGATGAGGATTTCTTCATCCGACTGTCGCGGGCGGGACCCGGTGCTAGGGGTGTGGTGCGGAGGGGAGGGTGGTGCCGGGGAGGGGAGCGGGGCGAGGCGCCGCGGTCAGGAGTCGAGACCGATGGCGAAGGCGGCCTCCAGGTCGTGCTGGGAGTACGTGCGGAAGGCGACGTGCGTGTCGGTGCCGACGACGCCCTCGACCTTGCTGATCCGGCCGGGGATCACGTCCGCCAGGTTCTCGTGCCGGGCGACCCGGACCATGGCGATCAGGTCGTAGGTGCCGGTGACGGAGAAGACCTCGCTCACCCCGTCCAGCGCGGCGATGGCGTCCGCGATCTCGGGGATGCGGTCCACGCTGGTCTTGATGAGCACGATCGCGGTGATCACGGCTGGTTTTCTCCCTCGGTCGCCGCTGCTGGGACCTTCACTGTAGCCGGCCGTCGAAAGCGGCCCCAGGCGTAGAGGAACCCCGCTCCGAACCCCACCAGGTGCGCCAGGTAGGCCACCCCGGGGCCGCCTTCGCCCGCCCCCGACGCCGCCAGCCACTGGAGGACGAACCAGAAGACCAGCACGACCCAGGCGGGGAAGCGCAGCGGCAGGAAGAAGAGGAACGGGAAGAGACTGGTGACCCGGGCCTTGGGGAAGAGGAAGAGGAAGGCCCCGAGCACCCCTGAGATCGCTCCGGAGGCGCCCACCAGGGTCTGCTCGGACTCCGCGTTGGCGGCGGCGTAGGCCACCAGCGCCACATAGCCCGTGCCGAGGTAGAAGAGGGTGTACTCGACCCGGCCCAAGTGCTCTTCCGCCATGGCGCCGAAGACGTGCAGGAAGAGCATGTTGCCGAGGAGGTGGAGCCAGTTGCCGTGGACGAAGAGCGCCGTGAGCGGGGTGACGAGGGCGTCGGCGGCGCCGCCGGTCAGCTGGGCCGGGATCACTCCCCACTGTTCGAAGTAGCGGCTCTGCGCGGCCAACAGCGCGTCCCCGCTCCCGTAGGAGGGGTTGAGTCCCGACACCGGGCCGACGAGGAAGACCGCGCAGCACAGGGCGATCACTCCGGAGGTCACGGCGGGGCCGCTCGTGGCGCCCCGTACCGCACCGCGCAGCGCCCGGCCCACCGTCGACGGCATCGACTGCCAAAGGGTCACGGGACAGATCATGACGGAACGGTCCATGGTGGTACAGGGTGCCTCGCCGTGCCCCGGGACCCCCGTGAGGCCATAGAGTTACGAGCAGTACACCCGCAGTTCGAAGGCGCACCGCGGTGACCGCGCGTGGGGGCCGGCTCGAAGCCGCCACCGAGGTCGAGGAAGTCGACGGCCCCGAGGGCGTCGGCGCACGTCCGTGCCTGTCGATGTACGTCGAAACGGGTCGGCGAACGCCAAAGGGACGCCCAAGAGAAGCCCATGAACGTCAAGGAACGTCAAAGAAATGAGGACGGACGGAACGATGACGACGGTTCCCTCTCCCACGGCGGACACCCGCTGGCGCTGCACCCTCTGCGGAAACCTGACCCGCTTCGACGTGACCCGCTCCTCCAAGGTCGTGGAGTACGTCCATCTGGACCTTGCGGGAGCGCCCACGGTCGAGGAGCGCGAGGTGGTCAGTGAGACCATCGAGTCCGTGCGCTGCCGCTGGTGCAACGCCGTGGATCAGATCGAACTGGTGGACAGGCCGGGCGCGACCTCCTGAGAGGCCGCGCCCGGGTCTCGGTGACGGGCGAAACGGGTTATGGGGTGACGGATCGTGGAGCAGCCTGAGGGCGGCGCCGGACCGGCCGGTGCGGCCGACGACGTCGCGGAGGCTCTCGAAAGGCCGTTGCCGGAAGGCGTACGGCGCAGGGTCGTGACCCTGGTCGCGGAGGTCTTCGGCGGTCTGACCGTCGCGGAACTCCCGGCGCAGCTGCGGCAGTACGCCCGCTTCACCCCCTCCCGGCGCGCCAAGCTCGCGGGCAACGCGATGGCGGCGACGCTGGAGAGCGACCCGGTCTTCCGTCAACGGGTGGGCGAGCGGATCGCACAGCTCCAGCCGGAGCTGTGCGCCGCGCTCACCGCCGGCTCGCCGCCGGCGGCGGCCGATCCGTTGGACGTGGCGGCGGCGGCGTACGTCCTGCGCCCCACCGGATGGGTGAAGCTCGTCGCCACGGCGGGTGAAGAAGCCCAGCGCGCGGACGCCGAGCGGGCCGACGAGGCCGGTCGGCGCGAGCAGGACCGGCTGCGCGCCGAACTGTCCGAGGCGCGCGCCCAGACCAAGAGTGAGACCGAGCGGCTGCGCACGGAGTCGGAGACGGCCCGCAAGGAAGCGGAATCGCTTCGCCGCAAGCTGCGCAGCGCCGAGAGCGACATCAAGCGCGGCGAGGCCGCACTGCGCCGGGCCGCCGCCGAGATCGACTCCGTACGGGCGGACGCCGCCGCCCAGGTGTCCGCGGCCGAGAGCGAGACCCGACGGCTCAAGGCGCGGCTCGGGGAGGCGGAGGCCGCGGTCGAGGCCGGGCGCCGCGCCGCCCGCGAGGGCCGCTCCATCGAGGACATGCGGCTGCGGCTGCTGTTGGACACCGTCCTGGACGCGGCCCAGGGGCTGCGCCGCGAGTTGGCGCTGCCGCCCGTGTCCGTGCACCCCGCCGACACGGTGGACGCCGTCGAGCCGGGGCGGATGACGCCCAAGGACGTCGCCGCCCGCGCGCTGTCGGAGACCGATCCGGCTCTTCTCGACCAACTGCTGTCGCTGCCCCAGGTCCATCTGGTGGTCGACGGCTACAACGTGACCAAGACCGGCTATCCCACGATGCCGCTGGAGAAGCAGCGGCTGCGGCTGCTCGGCGGGCTCTCCGTGCTCGCCGCCCAGACCGGTGCGGAGATCACCTGCGTCTTCGACGGCGCCGAGTTGGCCGCGCCCGTGCTGCTCGCGCCGCCGCGCGGGGTGCGGGTGCTCTTCTCCAAACCGGGGGTGACCGCGGACGAGTTGATCCGCCAGCTCGTCCGGGCCGAGCCACCGGGCCGGCCCGTGGTGGTCGCCTCCACCGACCGGGAGGTCGCCGACGGGGTCGCCCGGGCCGGCGCCCGTCCGGTTGCTTCACTTCTGCTCCTGAAGCGACTGTCCCGCATCTGATGCCCCGTTGGTTCGCATGCAGTGGCGTACGTCCGTATGTGTCATCCCGTGGGTGCTTTTTTGCCCTGTGGGGCGAGACGGACGGTCAAGTACCCATGACGCAGTGTGGGATCAGAGTAAAGAATGCCCGGGCGTCCGAATTTTTTCGCCGGAAGATTTGAAGTGATCACAAGCGGGTCACTAGGGTCAGGCGTCGAACCTTCGCACGGTTGATCGCCCACCCGGGGTGACAGCGAAGGACCGCCGAGTCCGTGCGTACAGCGAAGTCCGGGGGAGCTGGCACCGCGGAGCCGAGGGGGCGAGTGTTCCCCGTGCCGGCTGGCGGCCTTGAGGAAGAAGGAGCCCGCCTCCGTGGCGTCCCACCGTCGAGCCAAGCAGCCGGGCCGTACCCGCGTCACCGTCCTCACCGCGACCGCAGCCGCCGCGGTGGCCCTCACCTCACAGGGCGCCAACGCGGCGCCGCAGCCCAGCAAGAACGAGGTGAAGGCGAAGGTCGACAAGTTGTACGAGGAGGCCGAGAAGGCCACCGAGAAGTACAACGGCGCCAAGGAAGAGCAGGACAAGCTCCAGAAGCAGGTCGACGGCCTCCAGGACAAGGTCGCCCGCGGCCAGGAGGAGCTCAACACCCTGCGCAACAACCTCGGTGCGGTCGCCAGCGCCCAGTACCGCTCCGGCGGTCTGGACCCCTCCCTCCAGCTCTTCCTCTCCGCCGACCCGGACACCTACCTCGACAAGGCGTCCGCGCTCGACCAGCTCGGCAGCAAGCACAGCGACGCGATCGACGAGATCCAGTCCAAGCAGCGGGCCCTCGCGCAGCAGCGCAAGGAGGCCCAGACCAAGCTGACCGACCTCGCCGAGGCCCGTACCGAACTCGGCGCCCAGAAGCGTCAGGTGCAGGGCAAGCTGAACGAGGCGCAGAAGCTGCTCAACTCGCTGACCGCCAAGGAGCGCGAGGCCCTCAAGGAGGAGCAGGACCGCGCCAACCGCGCCAGCACCGCTTCCCGCCCGGACCTCAGCAAGGTCGACAAGTCCGGCGGCGCGTCGGACGGCAAGTCCGCCAAGCCGGCTTCGAGCCGAGCCGCCGCCGCGTACGCCGCCGGCGTGAGCAAGATCGGCAAGCCGTACGTCTGGGGCGCGTCGGGGCCGAACTCCTTCGACTGCTCCGGCTTCACCTCCTGGTCCTTCGCCCAGGCCGACGTCCAGATCCCGCGCACCTCCCAGGCCCAGGCCAACGCCGGCCAGCGGATCTACTCGCAGAGCCAGCTCAAGCAGGGCGACCTGGTCTTCTTCTACGACGACCTGCACCACGTCGGCTTCTACGCGGGCAACGGCCAGATCCTGCACTCGCCGCGCACCGGCGCCGTCGTGCGCTACGAGTCCATCAACAACATGCCGTTCAAGTTCGGCGTGCGCATATAACGCCGTCCGGCACCAGGTCGACGCACCGTCGGGCCGCCGCCCGAACGGGCGAATTCCCGCCGCGCCACCACGCCGCGTCCCGCCGGTGACCTGTGCTCTCCCCGTCGACCCCACCGCGCCCCGGTCGGCGGGTCGTTGGTCGTTCCGTAGCCGCCCGGCTACTGTCTGCCGCGCACCACTGTCGTACGCAGAAGGAGCGCGGCCCGTGGCGTCCCATCGACGGCCCCCGCAGACCGGCCCCGCCCACGGCGTCCGGGCCACCGTCCTGTCCGCCGCGGCCGCGACGGCCGCCGCGCTCGGCGCGGCCCCGGCGACCGCGGAGCCGCACTCCTCCCCGGAGGCCACCCGCGCGGGTGTGGACCGGCTGTTCCAGGAGGCCGAGAAGGCCACCGAGCGGTTCAACGCGGCGGGCGAGCGGGCCGGTGAGCTACGGGCGCGGGTGACCGCCGCACAGGACGCCGTCGCCCGCGGCCAGGAGCGGGTCAACCGGCTGCGCGGCACGCTCGGTGCGGTCGCCGGCGCCCAGTACCGCTCCGGCGGACTCGACCCCGCGCTGGTGCTGCTGCTCTCCGCCGACCCCGAGAGCTATCTGGAGCGCGCCGAGTTCCTGGAGCGCACCGGCGCCCGGCAGACGGGCGCGCTGCGCGACTTCCTGCGCGCTCAGCGGACCCTGGGCCAACAGCGCGCCGAGGCCCGGCGCGACGTCGACGCGTGGGAGCGCAGCCGGGCCGACCTCGCCCGCCACAAGCGCACCGTGGAACACAAGCTCGCCGCGGCGCAACGGCTGCTGAACTCCCTGTCGGACGCCGAACGCGCCGCCCGCGACCGGGCCTCCCGCTCCGGCCGGGACGATCTCGCCCCCGCCGGCGGGGAGCCCGCGTCCGGGCGCGCCGCCGCCGCGGTCGACGCCGTGCGCAGCGCGATCGGCCGCCCCTACGTCTGGGGCGCCAACGGCCCCACCGGCTTCGACTGCTCCGGGCTGATGCAGTGGTCCTACGCCAAGGCCGGCATCGGGCTGCCCCGCACCTCCCAGGCCCAGCGGCACGCCGGCCGGCAGGTCCCGCTCTCCCAGGCGCGCCCCGGTGACCTCGTCGCCTACCGGGACGACGCCAGCCACATCGGGATGTACGTGGGCGGCGGCCGGGTCGTCCACGCCCCCTACCCCGGGGCCGCGGTGCGCTCCGACCCCGTCGGCATGATGCCGATCTCGTCGATCACCCGCCCCTGACACCACGCGGGTTCCGTACGATCAGCGGCGTGGCGAAGGGTGAGCGCGTACGCGGCGCACGCAGCGGACACAGCGGGCGCACGGTGACGAGACGGACGGCGGCCCTGTGGCTCGCCACCGCCTTCGTGCCCGCCTGCACCGCCGCCCCGGAGGCGTCCCACCGCACCGTCGACGCCGTCCAGGAGACCCTGAACGCCCGGGCCGCCGCCCTCGTCGGCCGCGACGAGGAGGCGTTCCTGGCCGTCTGCGCGTCCGAGCAGAGCGAGCTGCGGGCCGAGGAGCGCCGGCAGTTCCGCAATCTGGCGGACGTGCCGGTCGGGGAGTGGGCGTACCGGGTCGGCACGGTGCGGCGGGACGGCGCCAAGGCGTACGCCGACGTCGAACTGCACTACCGGATCGCCGACTACGACACCGCCCCCGTGGTGGTGGCCCGCGCCATGGAGCTCGGGCTGCGCGACGGCCGCTGGTACGTCACGGCCGACCGCCCGGCGAAGGGCACGACGCAGCAGCTCTGGCAGCTGGGCCCGGTGACCGCGGTGCACGGTCAGCGGTCGCTGGTGCTCGCCGTCGGGCAGCAGCCGGACCGGCAGCGTGCGCTGGCCGACACCGCCGACCGCGCGGTGCCCGCGGTCTCCGGCGCCTGGCGCTCGCCCTGGGCCGAACGGGTCGTCGTGCTCGTACCCCCGTCGCTGGAGGGGATGGGGGCGCTGCTCGGGGCGGCGGGGGACGGCTACCGGGGCATCGCCGCGGTGACCACCGGCGAGACGGGCAGCACCCACGCGGTGCCGGCGGACCGGGTGATCGTGAACCCGAGCGCTTACGACGCGCTGGACCGCTACGGGCAGCAGGTCGTCCTCACCCACGAGACGACGCACGTCGCGACCCGCGCCCGGACCACGTCGACGACCCCGATGTGGCTCTCCGAGGGCTTCGCCGACTGGGTGGCCTACCGGGACACCGCCCGCACCACCGGGCAGATCGCCCCGGAGATCCAGCGCGCCGTGCGCTCCGGCGACCTGCCCGACGCCCTGCCCTCCGAGGCCGACTTCTCCTTCGGCGAGGACGCGGAGACGCTCGCCGTGGCGTACGAAGGCGGCTGGCTGGCCTGCGAGTTCGTCGTCGGGCGCTGGGGCGAGCAGGCGCTGCTTGAGCTGTACCACTCGGTGGGGGGACAGCGCGGGGACCCCGCGGGCGCCGTGGACCGGGAGCTGGTGCGGGTGCTCGGCATGGACACCGCTCAGTTCACGGCGCGCTGGCGCGACTACCTCCGCCAGCGCTTGGACTGACCGGCACCTCCTGCCGCGCCGGGAGCGGGGAGGCGTCCGCGGGACGCCCCGCGGTGCCGGGGACCGTGGCGCGCCACAGCCGGCGGCAGGCCGTCACCGTCGCCGCCACCAGCAGCCCGTTGCGCACGACGAGCAGCAGCACGCCCAGGGGATCGCTCGCCACGACCCGGGCGAAGAAGACGGGGAACTCCAGCACCGTCACCGCCGACGCGGCGACGACGAGCCAGCACGGCAGCGCCATCCGGCTGTCCCGGTGCAGCAGGCAGACCGCGGCGAGACCCACCAGCCACACCAGGTACTGCGGGCTGATCACCCGGCTCGTGGTGGTGAACAGCAGCACGGCCGTCAGCGCCGCGTCCGCCGTCGTGCTCGGGCCCGCGTCCGTCAGCCGGGCGCGCGCCCGCCACACCACGAGCCACGCCAGCGCCCCGAGCGCCAGCAGCAGCGCGGCGGTCGACACCAGGGACACGTACGGTCCCAGGAACTCCACGGAGCCGTAGTTCAGCAGCACCTGCCCGTCCCAGCCGCCCGTCAGCCGAGCCAGGTGGAACACCAGGGCGCCCAGGGACTCGACCTCCGTGCCGCGGTCGCGCTGGTAGGTGAGGAAGGCGAAGGCGCCGGGCGCGGCGAGGAGGAAGGCGCCCGCGAGCGCCGCGGCGGTGACCGCGGCGCTCCACCACGTCCGCTTCGGCGCCGCCGCGAGCAGCAGCGCCGGCCAGACCTTCAACAGCGCCCCGAAGGCGGCGAGGGCGCCGAACGCCCCCGGGCGGCGGATCCCGGCGAGCAGCGCCGCGACGGCGACCGCGGTGACCATCAGGTCGTAGCGGGCGTACGCGGTGGGGCCGAGCAGCGGTACGCCGACCACCCACACCCAACTGCCGCGCGCCGAACGCCCGGGGTGCCGGCCCGCGGACAGCAGCAGGGCGAGCACCGCGGCGTCGCACAGCAGCGCGATGACGAAGAAGGCGGCGGCGTAGTCGAGGAAGGGCAGCACGCCGGGGGAGAGGAGCGCGAGCGCCGCGGCCGGCGGGTACTGCCAGGCGACGTCGTCCCACGGGAAGGTGCCGGTGCGCAGCACCTCGTACCAGCCGCGGTAGATCACGGAGACGTCCGAGGTCACGTCCGGGCCGGGGAAGACCACCGCCTTGGTGACGAACAGCAGCAGCGCCGCCCTGGTGAGGACCCACGCCGCGAGGACCCACCGCACCCCGCCGTACCCGCTGCCCGTCATAACCCCTTCGCACCTTTCCTTGGCATTGGTGGCGATGTGCGAAGCTCCATGATGCCCGGCGGGGGCGGGCGCGCGGGGTGAGGCGGGGCCGACGAGCCGGCGCGAGGGGCCGGCACGGCGCGGTTGGTACTGTCGGCGCACGATGCACAAGACCCTGATCGTGACCAACGACTTCCCGCCCCGGCCCGGCGGCATCCAGGCGTTCCTGCACAACATGGCGCTACGGCTGGACCCCGATCGGCTCGTCGTGTACGCGTCCACCTGGAAGCGCGGGCGCGAGGGCGCGGAGGCGACGGCCGCCTTCGACGCGGAGCAGCCCTTCACCGTCGTGCGCGACCGCACGACGATGCTGCTGCCCACCCCCCGCGTCACCGCCCGGGCCACCTCCCTGCTGCGGGAACACGGCTGTTCGTCGGTGTGGTTCGGCGCCGCGGCACCGCTCGGGCTGATGGGGCCCGCGCTGCGTCGGGCGGGGGCGCGGCGGCTGGTTGCCACCTCGCACGGCCACGAGGCCGGCTGGGCCCAACTGCCCGGCTCCCGCGCGCTGCTGCGCCGCATCGGCGAGGGCACCGACACCATCACGTACCTGGGCGAGTACACCCGCTCCCGGATCGCCGCCGCCCTCACCCCGGACGCGGCCGGTCGCATGACCCACCTCCCGCCCGGGGTCGACGAGAAGACCTTCCACCCGGACTCGGGCGGCGCCGCGGTCCGCGCCGAACTCGGGCTCAGCGACCGGCCCGTGGTGGTGTGCGTCTCCCGCCTGGTGCCGCGCAAGGGGCAGGACACCCTGATCCTGGCGATGCCCCGGATCCTCGCCCGCGTCCCGGACGCCGTCCTGCTGGTCGTCGGCGGCGGCCCGTACGAGCAGGACCTGCGGAAGCTGGCGCATCAGGTCGGCGTGGCCGACGCCGTGCGCTTCACCGGCGCGGTGCCGTGGGCGCGGTTGCCGGCGCACTACGGCGCGGGCGACGTCTTCGCCATGCCGTGCCGGACCCGCCGCGGCGGACTGGACGTCGAAGGGCTCGGCATCGTCTATCTGGAGGCGTCCGCCACCGGACTGCCGGTGGTCGCCGGCGACTCGGGCGGGGCGCCGGACGCGGTCCTCGACGGCGAGACCGGCTGGGTCGTGCGCGGCGGTACGGACGAGGCGGCCGTGGCCGGCACCGGCGAGCGGGTCGTGACGCTGCTCCAGGACCCGGAACTGAGGCGGCGGATGGGCGAGCGGGGGCGGCGCTGGGTCGAGGAGACCTGGCGCTGGGACCTGCTGGCGGAGCGGCTGCGCACGCTGCTGTGACGAGGCGCCCGACCGTATGCGTACGGTCGGGCGCCCTCGGTGGTGCCCTTCGTGCCCGTCGTGCCGTCAGCCGGCCGGGGCGTCCGTGCTCTCAGCCGTGGTAGATGGCCTCGATCTCCTCGGCGAAGTCCTTCGCCACCACGTTCCGCTTCAGCTTCAGCGACGGCGTGATGTGGCCGTCCTCCTCGGTGAACTGCGCGCCCAGGACCCGGAACTTGCGCACCGACTCCGCCTTGGACACCGCCGCGTTGCCGTCGTCCACCGCCCGCTGGATCTCCGCGAGCAGGTCCGGGTCGTCCCGCAGGGACGCCGCGGTCGAGCCGGCCGGCTTGCCGTGCTCCGCCGCCCACCGGCCCAGGAACTCCTCGTCGACGGTGACCAGCGCGGCCACGAAGGGCCGCCCGTCGCCGACCACCATGCACTCCCCGACCAGGGCGTGTGCCCGGATGCGGTCCTCGATCACCGCGGGTGCGACGTTCTTGCCGCCGGCGGTCACCAGGATCTCCTTCTTGCGGCCGGTGATCGCGAGGTAGCCCTCCTCGTCGAGCGTGCCGATGTCACCGGTGTGGAACCAGCCGTCCGCCATCGCCTCGGCGGTCGCCGCGTCGTTGTTCCAGTAGCCCTCGAAGAGGTGTTCCCCGTGCAGCAGCACCTCGCCGTCGTCGGCGATCCGCACCACCGTGCCCGGCAGCGGCTGACCGACGGTGCCGATCTTCTGCCGGTCCCACGGGTTGAACGCGGTCGCCGCGCAGGACTCGGTGAGCCCGTACCCCTCCAGCACCGTGAAGCCGATGCCGCGGAAGAAGTGCCCCAGCCGCTCGCCCAGCGGCGCGCCGCCGGAGATCGCGTACTCGCCCCGACCGCCCAGCACGGCGCGCAGCTTGCGGTAGACGAGCTTGTCGAAGAGCGCGTGCTTGAGCCGGAGGCCCAGCGAAGGGCCCTGCGGGGTGTCGAGCGAGCGGCTGTAGGCGATCGCCGTCTGCGACGCCCGGTCGAAGATCTTCCCCTTGCCGTCGGCCTGCGCCTTGGCGCGCGCCCCGTTGTAGACCTTCTCGAAGACCCGCGGCACCCCGAGGATCAGGGTGGGCCGGAAGGTGGCCAGGTCGTCGGTGAGGTGCTTGATGTCCGGCAGGGTGCCCAGCTTGATCGGCGCCATCACGGCCGCCACCTCGACCATCCGGCCGAAGACGTGCGCCGCGGGCAGGAAGAGGAGCACGGAGCTCTCGCCCGTGCGGAACAGCGGCTTCAGCCGCTCCACCACGTTGCCGCACTCCGCGAAGAACGCCCGGTGGGTGAGGACGGAGCCCTTGGGGCGGCCGGTGGTGCCGGAGGTGTAGACGATCGTCGCCACGTCGTCCGCCTTGGCGCTCGCGGCGCGCGCGTCCACGGTCGCGTCGTCGACCTCGGCGCCGAGCGCCACCAGCGCGTCGACGCCGCCGGCCGAGAGCTGCCAGACCTCCCGCAGCCGCGGCAGCCCGGCCCGTACGGACTCCACCGCGGCGGTGTGCGCATCGCTTTCCACGACCAGCGCGACCGCGCCCGAGTCGGAGAGGATCCACGACACCTGCTCGGGCGAGCTGGTCTCGTACACCGGGACGACGACCGCGCCCGCGCACCAGATCGCGAAGTCCAAGAGCACCCACTCGTAGCGGGTGCGCGACATCAGGGCGACCCGGTCGCCGGGCTCCACGCCCGCGGCGATCAGGCCCTTGGCGGCGGCCCGCACATGGGCCAGGAACTCCGTGGCGGTGACGTCGACCCAGCCGTCCGGGACCTTGCGGCCCATCACGACGACGTCGGGGTGCTGAGCTGCGTTGCGGTGGACGAGGTCGGTCAGATTGCCGTCGGAGGGGACCTCGTACAAGGCCGGAAGGCTGAACTCGCGCAAGACTGCTGCTCCTCATCGGGCGCCGGTGCCACGGCTCTGTGGGGTGCGCCGGCCTGATCGGGCAGGGTGCTCATCGGGGGGTGAGCACAACTGGACTGCCCGGACGTTACCCACCAGTACTCAGTTCCGGATAGGGGGTTCCGGCCAGATGTTCCGTGCGTCACACGGCGGACCGTGCTCCGCGCAGAGCAATCCCACGGTAGTCCACGGGTGGCACGACCCGGAAGAACGACCCTGTCCTGAGGGACACCCGGGGTTCTAGGGTGATCAGAGGTGATCAGGGTTGATCGCACGGGAGGCACGAGTGAACGCACGGGCGGGTGCACGGGTGAGTACGCGGGTGAACGTGATCAGCGACGTCCACGGCAACGCCGCGGACCTCGCCGCCGCGCGGGACGGCGCGGACGCCCTGATCTGCCTCGGCGACCTCGTCCTCTTCCTCGACTACGCCGACCACTCGCGCGGCATCTTCCCCGACCTCTTCGGCGTCGAGAACGCCGACCTGATCGTCTCCCTGCGCACCGCCCGCCGCTTCGACGAGGCCCGGGAGCTGGGCCGCCGGCTCTGGGCCGAACTCGACGCGGACCGGGACACCGCCATCGAGCAGGCCGTACGGCGCCAGTACGCGGAGCTGTTCGCCGCCTTCCCCACCCCGACGTACGCCACCTACGGGAACGTCGACATCCCCACCCTCTGGCCGGAGTACGCCCGCCCCGGGGTCACCGTCCTCGACGGCGAGCGGGTCGAGATCGGCGGCCGGGTC
Organism: Streptomyces sp. NPDC048057; assembly: GCF_040653095.1. Taxonomy (NCBI): domain Bacteria; kingdom Bacillati; phylum Actinomycetota; class Actinomycetes; order Kitasatosporales; family Streptomycetaceae; genus Streptomyces; species Streptomyces sp. NPDC048057. The sequence goes on along the minus strand of NZ_JBEZNF010000016.1, from coordinate 62,439 downwards.
TTCGGCTTCGTCGGCGGCGGGCTGCGCACCCCGATGCGCACCCCGTACGAGATCTCCGACGAGGAGTACGCGGCCAAGGTCGAGGCGCTCGGCGACGTCGACGTGCTGTGCTCCCACATCCCGCCGGACGTGCCCGAGTTGACGTACGACACGGTCGCCCGCCGCTTCGAGCGCGGCAGCGGCGCGCTCCTCGCCGCGATCCACCGGGTGCGGCCCCGCTACGCCCTCTTCGGCCACGTCCACCAGCCGTTGGTGCCGCGGATGCGGATCGGCGCCACCGAGTGCGTGAACGTGGGGCACTTCGCCTCCTCCGGCCGGCCCTGGACGCTGAGCTGGTGACCGGTGGGCGGGGCGGCTCCCCGGCCCGGGGGCGGGGCCCGGCCCCTTCCCGGGCGCGATAGCCTTCACACCTACATTCACCCCGGGTCGGTACCGCACTGAAGGAGCCGCTGCGATGGCGGAACACACCAGCTCAAGCATCACCATCGAGGCGGCGCCGGTCGACGTCATGGGAGTGATCTCCGACTTCGACCGCTATCCCGAGTGGACCGGGGAGGTCAAGCAGGCCGAGGTCGTCTCCCGGGACGACCAGGGCCGCGCCGAGCAGGTCAGGCTGGTCCTCGACGCCGGAGCGATCAAGGACGACCACACCCTCGCGTACACCTGGAGCGGTCCGGACCAGGTGAGCTGGACGCTGGTGAAGTCCCAGATGCTGCGCGCCCTGGACGGCTCGTACACGCTGCGTCCGGTCGGCGGCGGCGACCGCACCGAGGTGACCTACCAGCTCACGGTGGACGTCAAGATCCCCATGCTCGGGATGATCAAGCGCAAGGCCGAGAAGGTCATCATCGACCGCGCGCTCGACGGTCTGAAGAAGCGCGTCGAGAGCGGATCCGCCCTCTGATGCGCACGGTCCTCGTCACCGGCCTCGGCGGCGCGGGCCGTACCACCATCGCCGCGGCGACCGCGCTGGCCACGGCCCGCGCCGGGCGCCGGGCGCTGCTGCTGTCGCCGGACCCCGGGGACGTCCTCGGGGCGCCGCCCGGCCGTGCGCCGCTCGGCCGTGTGCCCGAGGAGTGCGCCCCCGGGCTGTGGGCCGCCCGGATCGACGCCGCGGTCGACTTCCGGGCCGAGTTCCTCGCGCTCCAGGACCGCGGCGCGGCCCTGTTCGACCTGCTCGGCGCCGCCCGGCTCGCGGAGGAGGAACTCACGCCGCTGCCCGGCAGCGAGCAGTTCGCCCTGCTGAGGGCGGTGGCCCGGGCGGCGGACGGCACTTCGGGCGGCCCGTACGACGTGGTCGTCGTCGATCTGCCGCCGCTGGCCCAGACCGTCCCGCTGCTCGCCCTGCCCGAGCAACTGCGCCGCTATCTGCGCCGACTGCTGCCGCCCGAGCGCCAGGCAGCCCGCGCCCTGCGGCCCGTACTGGCACAGCTCGCCGGGGTGCCCATGCCCGCGGAGTGGCTGTACGAGACGGCCGCGCGCTGGGACCGGGAACTGGCCGCCGTCGAAACGCTGATCACCGCCCCCGGCACCGCACTGCGCCTGGTCGCCGAGCCGGGGCCGACGGCGAACGACGCCCTGAGCGCCGCGCGCGCCGGACTCGCCCTGCACGGCCTGCGCGTCGAGGCCGTCGTCGCCAACCGGATCCTGCCCGCGCACTCCCCGGACACCTGGCTCGCCGGCCTCGCCGCCCAGCAGACCAAGTGCCTCGACGAGTGGCACGGCGCGTGGGGAGCGGACGCGTGGGGGAGCGGCACGGGCGTCCACGAGGTCGCGCACGCCGGCCGCGAGGTGCGCGGTCTCGCCGACCTCGCGCTGCTCGACGTACCCGAGGTCGCCGATCTCCCAGAGACGCCCGGGGCGCTTGATGCGGATATGGCGAACATAGAGGACAGGCGGGACCAGGAGGGCATCCTCGTCTGGTCGATCCGGCTGCCCGGTGCGACGAAGGAGGGCCTGGGCCTGGTCCGTCGCGGCGATGAACTCGTCCTCACCGTCGGCCCGTTCCGAAGGATCGTTCCCCTGCCGTCGGCGCTGCGCCGCTGCACGGTCTCCGGCGCGGCCCTCGCGGACGGCGTGCTCACCCTCCGCTTCACCCCGGACCCCGGGCTCTGGCCCGAGCGGGGCTAGGGTCCGTCTTGTAGATCTTGCTGGGCGCGGTCCTTCTTGATCTTCATGCTTACAGCACCTCCGGCGCGAGCGAGAT
>NZ_JBEZNF010000016.1:0-60223 GCF_040653095.1 Streptomyces sp. NPDC048057 | reverse complement strand
CAACAACGCATGTTAAACACACTTTCCCTACCAGACCCACTTCCGATCTGGCGCGGTGCCCGGGCACCGCGCCCAGCAAGATCTACAAGACGGACCCTGAACCGCCGGCGCGCCTTCGGGTACCGTCGAGCGTACGGACAGACCGCAGCCGAAGCCCCGTGCAGGAGTACGCCATGAGCGATGCCACCGAGCGTCCCGACCTCGACGCCGACGCCTGGGCCGACGCCTGCGCCGAGGACCTCGAAGAGGAGAAGGCCCGCCGCCGGGCCGAGTACGGGACGCCGCCCGGCTCCGCCGCGGAGGAGCTGCGCAAGCTCCTGGGCGCGGTCGCCGACAAGGTCTCCGAGTTCCAGACGTCGCTGCCGGGGGTGGCGGCGCAGAGCGCGGTGCAGCAGATCGTGCACCAGGCGAAGTCCGCCGTGGAGCCGGTCATCGAGCGCAATCCGCAGGTCTTCGACCACCTCGCGGCGGCCGGCGGCGAACTGCTCGCCGCGTACCGCTCCGCGGTCCAGGGCCACGAGCACCGCTGGACCCAGCGCGCGGCCGACCAGGAGCAGTCGCCCGCGCGGCAGCCGGACGGGAAGTCGGACCGGAAGACGGACGGCGACCAGGGGCCGGGCGAGCAGATCGACCTCGACTGAGGCCGCTCGGGGCGCCCGAATGCCGCCCGCCGCCGACCAGTCCCTCCGGTACGGTTCTCCCAAGCGGGGCTCGACCTGAAATTGAGGGACATATGGGACTCACCATCGGTGTGGACATCGGCGGTACCAAGATCGCTGCGGGTGTGGTCGACGAAGAGGGCGCCATCCTCGAAACCCACACGGTGCCCACCCCGTCGACGCCCGACGCCATCGTCGACGCGATCTGCTCCGCCGTCGCGGGCGCCAGCACCGGCCGGGACATCGAGGCCGTCGGCATCGGCGCCGCGGGCTACGTCGACGACAAGCGCGCCACGGTCATCTTCGCGCCCAACATCGACTGGCGGCACGAGCCGTTGAAGGACAAGGTCGAGCAGCGCGTGGGCCTCCCCGTCGTCGTCGAGAACGACGCGAACGCCGCCGCCTGGGGCGAGTACCGCTTCGGCGCCGGCCAGGGGCACCACGACGTCATCTGCATCACCCTCGGCACCGGCCTGGGCGGCGGCATCATCATCGGCAACAAGCTCCGCCGCGGACGCTTCGGCGTCGCCGCCGAGTTCGGCCACGTCCGCGTCGTCCCCGACGGCCTGCTCTGCGGCTGCGGCGGCCAGGGCTGCTGGGAGCAGTACGCCTCCGGGCGCGCCCTCGTGCGGTACGCCCGCCAGCGCGCCGCCGCCACCCCCGACCAGGCGCGCGTCCTGCTCGAACTCGGCGACGGCACCGTGGAGGGCATCGAGGGCAAGCACGTCAGCGCCGCGGCCCGGCAGGGCGACCCGGTCGCCGTCGACTCCTTCCGCGAACTCGCCCGTTGGGCCGGCGCGGGCCTCGCCGACCTCGCGTCCCTCTTCGACCCGTCCGCCTTCATCATCGGCGGCGGCGTCTCCGACGAGGGCGATCTGGTGCTTGAACCGATCCGGAAGTCCTTCCGCCGCCGGCTGATCGGCGCGCAGTGGCGTCCGCACGCCCAGGTACTCGTCGCCCGACTGGGCAACAAGGCCGGCCTCGTCGGCGCGGCGGACCTCGCCCGCCAGGGCTGACCCCACTGGCCCCACGGGGCGCACCTGACCGGTGCGCCCCGTGTGCCCTGGGGAAAAGAGGGCCCGTCGAACGGCGCGTGCCACAAGGATGGGCGCATGTCCGTGAACCAGACGCTGCCCAACTCCCGTACGAATCCCGACGGCTCGGCCGTCGTCAGGGTGCTCAGCTACAACATCCGCTCGATGCGCGACGACGAGGACGCCCTCGCCCGAGTGATCAAGGCGACCGACCCGGACCTGGTGTTCGTCCAGGAGGCGCCCCGCTTCTTCCGCTGGCGCAAGCACGCCGCACGGCTCGCCGCGAAGGCGGACCTCCTCGTCCTCACCGGCGGCGCGACCGCCGCGGGGCCGCTGCTGCTCTGCTCGCTGCGGGCGACCGTGGAGCGCACGGAGGACGTCCTGCTGCCGCTCTCCCCGGGGCTGCCGCGGCGCGGCTTCGCGACGGCGGTCGTACGCTTCGGGGCCGCGGCGCGCGTCGGGGCCGTCAGCTGCCACCTGAGCCTGGCGCCGGTGGAACGCCGGGCGCAGGCGGGCATGTTGCTGGACCGGCTGGCCGGGCTCGGCACCCCTTACGCCATCGCCGCGGGCGACCTGAACGAGGAGCCCGACGGCGCCGGCTTCCGCCTCGTCGCAGCGGACCTCCAGGACTGCTGGTCGGCTGCGCCGTGGGGCGGCGAGCACACCTTCCCGCAGTCGGCGCCGCGCAAGCGCATCGACGCGGTCTTCGCGAGCAGGGGCGTCGAGGTCCACGCCTGCGGGGTGCCCTCCGGGCTGGCCGGCGTCTCCCCTCGCGACCTGGCGGCGGCGAGCGACCACCTTCCGGTCCTGGCAGCCCTCACCATCCCGGCGTCCTAGGCACCGCCGGTGCGGGTGCGGGTGCCTCCTGCGCGACCTGGACGCCAGCGCCGTGTTCCCTTGCGGGAGCGTTGGTCGCTGCGGCCCGTCTGTGGCTTGTCGCGCAGTTCCTCCCCCTACACCCAGAGGGTGTGGGGGGACCCCCACCTGTGCCCTGCGGGCACGGGGGACCCCCAACGCCGCCGAGGGCACCGTCTCAGACCACCGCGCCCCGGCCCGGGTCGTCGTCCTCCTCGTCGTCGCCGCTCGCCATGCGGGCCACCAGGGTCACGAAGCCGCCGAGGAAACCGCCCACGGACAGCGTGGTGAGCCACCACGTCATCTCCCAGCGCAGCAGCACCGCGAGGAGCATCAGGATGGGGCCGCCGACCACCGCGAGCCAGGCGAACTTGGCCGTGACGTCCGCCTCCGGCAGCGGCGGCGGCTCCGGCGGCACGAAGTGGCCCTCGTCGGTCTCGTCGAGGTCGTCGTCCTTGGGCTCGGCCACGGAGTAGTCCCGGGGGCCGGCACCGCCCACGCCCGGCGCGAAGGTGATCGAACTGCCGAGCTTCGCCCCGTCGTCGCCGTCCGGGCCGGCGGGCTCGGACCCGTCGGTTCCCTCGGCCCCCTCGTCGGCCCCCGGCTTCTTCTTCCGCAGGGAGTGCGGCGACTCGTTCACCTGCCCCTCCAACCGCGCCAGGTCCTCCACCGACTTGAACGGCTTCGCGCCCGGCGGGTCCGGCGGCTCCTCGCCGTACCCGGCCACGATCGCGGCCCAGGCCGCCTCTTCGTCGATGGGTTGTTCGCGGTCCGCGTCGTGCTGCTCAGCCACCGGTCATGCTCCCCTTCAGATCCGCGTGCGGAGCCAGCCGGCCGATCAGCGCGTAACTCTCCTCGAAGATGCGCTCCGCATCATGGTCCAACGTCGCGACGTGGTAGCTCTGTTCCAGCAGGACCTCGGTGACGTCCGTGGACGAGACCCGGCTGAGGATCCGCGCCGAGTCCGCCGGGCTCACCACGTGGTCCTGCGGGCTGTGCAGCAGCACCAGGGGCTGGGTGACCTGGGGGAGGTCGCCGTCCACGAGGCGGGTGAGGTTCCGCAGGGAGTACGCCGCCTGGAGCGGCACCCGCTCGTACCCCACCTCGACCGCGCTCTCCTTCGCGATGTCGCTCGCGATGCCGGGCGTGGACCGCACGAAGTGCCGCAGGACGGGCAGCAGGTGCGGGGCGACGCCGTGGAGCCTGTTCAACGGATTGACCAGCACCAGGCCGCTGATCGCGTCGCCGTGCTTCGCGGCGAGCCGGAGCGTGAGCGCGCCCCCCATGGAGAGGCCGAACACGAAGACCCGGGAGCACCGCTCGGTCAGCTCCCGCAGCGCCCGGTCCACCTCCGCGTACCAGTCCTGCCAACCGGTGATCTGCAGGTCCTGCCAGCGGGTGCCGTGCCCGGGCAGCAACGGCAGGGAGACCGTGAGACCGCGCTCCGCCAGGTACTCGGCCCAGGGGCGCAACGACTGCGGGGAACCGGTGAAACCGTGGCACAGAAGAACGCCGATCTCGCCGCCCTCGTGGCGGTACGGCTCGGCTCCGGGGAGGACCGGCACCGGAGTCTCCTTTCGGGGTGGGGCCCGCGGCGCCGCCGTCGTGCGACGGCGGCGATCAGGCGACAGGGCACGGCTGGGAAGGTCTACTTCACGGTACGCGACGGGGCTGACACCGACCAGGTCCGCAGCCGCGCCGTGGACGCGCCACGGCCCCTTCGCGGCGCCTCCGGCGGGGCGCCGGAGCCCGGGCACCGGCCCGCCACGGCGAGTGCGGGCCCACCTCGGGTTAAGGTCTGACCGACGGCTACAGGAGGCACCCGAGTTGATCTACGGCGCAATGAAGTTCTCCCTCGGGGGCAGTCTGAAGCTTGCCTTCAGGCCCTGGGTGGAGGGTCTGGAGAACATCCCCGCGGAGGGGCCCGCGATCCTCGCGAGCAACCACCTCTCCTTCTCGGACTCGTTCTTCCTGCCGGCCGTCCTCGACCGCAAGGTCACCTTCATCGCCAAGGCGGAGTACTTCACCTCCCCCGGCGTCAAGGGAAAACTGACGGCGGCCTTCTTCAAGGGCGTCGGGCAGCTCCCGGTGGACCGCTCCGGCGCGCGCGGCGCGGCCGAGGCGGCGATCCAGGCGGGGATCAAGGTCGTGGAGGACGGGGGGCTGTTCGGCATCTACCCGGAGGGCACCCGCTCGCCGGACGGCCGGCTCTACCGGGGCAAGCCCGGTGCGCTCGCCCGCGTGGCGCTGGCGACCGGTGCCCCCGTCATCCCCGTCGCGATGATCGACACCGAGAAGATCCAGCCCCCGGGCAAGATCGTCCCGAAGCTGATGCGTCCGGGCATCCGGATCGGCAAGCCGCTGGACTTCCGCCGCTACCAGGGCCTGGAGGGCGACCGCTTCATCCTGCGCTCGGTCACCGACGAGGTGATGTACGAGATCATGAAGCTCTCCGGCCAGGAGTACGTGGACATCTACGCGACCGTGGCCAAGCGCCAACTCGCCGAGCAGAAGGCCGAGCAGAAGGCAGAACTCAAGGCCGAGCAGAAGGCCGAGCAGAAGAAGGCCGCGGTCGAGTCCGACACCGCCAAGGGCGACAGACGCGACTGAACACGGGGCAGGGGCACGGGGGGAACGGGACGCATGGCGCGGCGCGAACGGGTCGTACGGATGTCGGTGGAGCTGCCGCTGTGGCGCGCCCTCGCCGGCTACCGCGTCCTCACCATGCTCTACGCGCTCCTCCTGTTCGTCCTCAACAAGCAGTACATAGAGCGCCAGGCAGTGGCCCTCGGCTACCTCGCGGTGCTCACCGTGTGGACCCTGGCCACCCTGCCCAAGGTGCGCTCCGCCGCCCGCTGCACCCGCCCCTTCCTCGCCGTCGACCTGACGATCGCCCTCACCGGCATCCTGATCACCCCGCTCGCCGACGCGCAGGCGCAGGAGACCGACGGCCCGACGCTGCCGTCGATCTGGACCGCGGGCTCCGTCCTCGCCTTCGCCCTCAAGGGCGGCTGGCGCTGGGCCGGCTTCGCGTCCTCCCTGGTCGCGGTCGCCAACATGGTCGAGCGCGGCGAGCCGAGCGGCGACACCTTCCACAACGTGGTGCTGGTGTGGGTGGCGTCCATCGCCATCGGTTACGTCGTCGAGGTCGCCCGCGCCTCCGAGCGCACCCTGGCGCGCGCCCTGGAGATCGAGGCGGCGACCCGGGAGCGCGAGCGACTGGCCCGGGACATCCACGACGGCGTGCTCCAGGTGCTGGCGATGGTGCAGCGGCGCGGCGCCGAGGTCGGTGGCGAGGCCGCGGAGCTGGGGCGGATGGCCGGGGAGCAGGAGATCGCGCTGCGCACCCTGGTCTCCAGCGGGCTGGTGCCCACGACCCGTGCCTCCGAGGACGTGTCGCAGGGCGCGGTCGTACGGCTCGTCGATGACGTCGACGGCGCCGACGAAACGGAGGGCGACGGCGGGGAGCAGGACCTGCGTTCGCTGCTCGCCCGGCACGCCGGCGCCAAGGTCACGCTCTCGGAGCCGGGCGCCCCGGTGCTGCTGCCGCCCGCGGCGGCGAGGGAGCTGGCCGCCGCTGTCAGTGCCGCGCTGGACAATGTGAACCGGCACGCTGGCTCCGGGGCCCACGCCTGGATCCTGGTCGAGGACTGGCCGGACGAGGTCGTCGTGACCGTACGGGACGACGGCCCGGGGATCCCGGAGGGCCGGCTCGCCCAGGCCGAGGGCGAGGGGCGCATGGGGGTCGCCCTCTCGATCCGCGGCCGGCTGCGGGACCTGGGCGGCACCGCCGAGTTGATCTCGGTGCCGGGCCAGGGCACCGAAGTCGAATTGAAGGTTCCACGGGCCGCAGCCGGCCCTGGGGGGAAGGACAGGACATGACGGAGCAGGCGCAGGACGTGACGGAGCGGTCGGACGGCGCGGGGGCGACCCGGGTGATGGTCGTCGACGACCACCCGATGTGGCGGGACGCGGTCGCCCGTGACCTGGCCGCCGCCGGTTTCGACGTCGTGGCCACCGCCGGCGACGGCCAGCAGGCCGTCCGCCGCGCCAAGGCCGTGGCGCCCGACGTCCTGGTCCTCGACCTGAACCTGCCGCTGAAGCCCGGCGTCCAGGTCTGCAAGGAACTGGTCGGCGCGCTGCCGGGGCTGCGGGTCCTCGTGCTGTCCGCCAGCGGTGAGCACGCGGACGTCCTGGAAGCGGTGAAGTCCGGCGCGACGGGCTATCTGCTGAAGTCGGCGAGTACGGAGGAGCTGACGGACGCGGTGCGGCGCACGGCCGTCGGCGACCCGGTCTTCACGCCGGGCCTCGCCGGACTGGTCCTCGGCGAGTACCGCCGGCTGGCCACCGACCCCGCCCCGACGGCCGGCCCGGGCCAGCCCAAGGCGCCCCGGCTGACCGACCGGGAGACCGAGGTGCTGCGCCTGGTCGCCAAGGGACTGTCGTACAAGCAGATCGCCGAGCGGCTGGTGATCTCGCACCGCACCGTGCAGAACCACGTGCAGAACACCCTCGGCAAGCTCCAGCTGCACAATCGCGTCGAGCTGGTGCGGTACGCGATAGAGCAAGGCATCGACCAGCCGGACCAGCCGGACCAGCCGGACCAGCCGGAGGCGCCCGAGGGATCCGGCGCGGTCTGAGCCCTCGTGGTGCCCCCGTGGCCGCCTGGTGCGCGCAGTGCGCCTGGTGCGCCCGGGGCGCGCGGTGCTCACAGGGCGTACGGGGCGCACGAGCCGCGCCACCCCGCTCGTACGAGTGAACGCGCCGTCGGACGTGGATTCGTCGCACCCCGCTGACCAGCGCGGGAAGCGGCGTGTCCGACAGGGGGATTGACCTTCTCGGCCCGCTCGTAGTGACCTGGATCACCATTAGCGTGACGGTCACCACTCTTCCATGGGCACGTCTGGCGAAGGGATTTCTTTCCATGCGCGTCGGAGTACTGACCGGGGGCGGCGACTGCCCCGGCCTCAACGCTGTGATCCGCGGGATCGTCCGCAAGGGCGTCCAGGAGTACGGGTACGACTTCCTCGGCTTCCGCGACGGATGGCGCGGACCGCTGGAAGGCGACACCATCCCGCTCGGCATCCCCGCCGTCCGGGGCATCCTGCCCCGCGGCGGCACCATCCTCGGCTCCTCCCGCACCAACCCCCTCAAGGCCGAGGACGGCATCCGCCGCATCAAGGAGAACCTGGCCAAGACCGAAGTCGGGGCACTGATCGCGATCGGCGGCGAGGACACCCTCGGCGTCGCCGCCCGGCTGCACGGCGAGTACGGCGTCCCGTGCGTCGGCGTTCCCAAGACCATCGACAACGACCTGTCCGCCACCGACTACACCTTCGGCTTCGACACCGCCGTCGGCATCGCCACCGAGGCGATCGACCGGCTGCACACCACCGCCGAGTCCCACATGCGCGTCCTGGTCGTGGAGGTCATGGGGCGGCACGCGGGCTGGATCGCGCTCCACTCCGGACTCGCCGGCGGCGCCAACGTCATCCTCATCCCCGAGCAGCGCTTCGACGTGGACCAGGTCTGCGCCTGGGTCACCTCCCGCTTCAAGGCCACGTACGCCCCGATCGTCGTCGTCGCCGAGGGCGCCATGCCCAAGGACGGCGACGTGGTCCTCAAGGACGGCACCCTGGACTCCTTCGGGCACGTCCGGCTCTCCGGCGTCGGCGAGTGGCTGGCCAAGGAGATCGAGAAGCGCACCGGCAAGGAGGCCCGCACCACGGTCCTCGGCCACGTCCAGCGCGGCGGCACGCCCAGCGCCTTCGACCGCTGGCTCGCCACCCGCTTCGGGCTGCACGCCATCGAGGCCGTACGGGACGGCGACTTCGGCGTCATGGTCGCCCTCCAGGGCACGGACATCGTGCGCGTGCCCATCGGGGACGCCACCGCCAAGCTGAAGACCGTCGACCCCGCGCTCTACGAAGAGGCCGGCGTCTTCTTCGGCTGACCGCCGCGGACCCCGGTCCGCCGCACACCGACTGCTCCCGCTCTGACCGGCGCATTCGGGCTGTGGGCCGTATATTCGGCCCACAGCTCACGTACGGGCCCACAGCTCACGTACGGGCCCACAGCTCACGTACGGGCCCACCGCTCACGTACGAGTCCACGGCCCGCGTCCAAGGGAGAGCGCTCGTGGAGATCCTCGCCTTCGGAGTCCAGGCGGACGAGGAGCCGCTGATCGAAGCCGCCTTCCGCGGGCTGCCCGACCTCCGCTGCCGCTGCCTTGACGTGTTCCTCACCGAGGACACCGCCCCCATCGCCGCCGGCCACGAAGCCATCTCCACCAGCGTCAACGCCGACCTCAACGCACGGGTGCTGCGCACCCTGGCCGCCGGCGGGACCCGGATGGTCGCCCAGCGCTCCACCGGCTTCAACAACATCGACCTCGACGTGGCCGAGGAACTCGGCCTCACGATCGCCCGGGTCTCGTCCTACTCGCCGTACTCGGTCGCCGAGTTCGCCTGGGCCCTGGCCATGGCGGTCAACCGCCGCATCGTCCGGGCCGCCGCCCGCACCCGCGACTTCGACTTCCGCCTCGACGGGCTGATGGGCCGGGACTTCCACGGCCGCACCGTCGGAGTGATGGGCACCGGCAAGATCGGCGAGGCGTTCACCCGCATTGCCCACGGCTTCGGCATGCGGCTGCTCGGCTGGGACGTCGCCGAGAACCCCGCCTGCGCGGCGCTCGGCATGCGCTACGTCGAGAAGGACGAGCTGCTCGCCGAGGCCGACCTCGTCAGCCTGCACGTACCGCTGCTGCCGGCCACCCACCACCTCGTCGACGCGGGCGCCCTGCGCACGATGAAGGACGACGCGGTCCTGGTGAACTCCAGCCGCGGCGGGCTGATCGACACCGAAGCTCTGGTGGGGGAGTTGCGCCGGGGCCGCTTCCGGGGCGTCGGGCTCGACGTGTACGAGGCGGAGGCCGGCCTCTTCTTCCTCGACAAGTCGCTGGAAGCGATCACAGATGACACCCTGGCCCGGCTGCTCACCTTCCCCCACGTGCTGGTCAGCTCCCACCAGGCGTACTACACCCACGACGCCGTCAGCCAGATCGTCGACGCCACCGTGCGGAACGTGACCGACTACGCGGCCGGCCGCCGAACCGAGAACGTCCTCGTCCCGGCGACCGCCCGCGCCTCGCACTAGCTCACCCCTTCAGCAGCACGCTGTCGCGCAGCAGCTCCGTCAGCAGCGCCGGGCCGTCCAGGGTCAGGACGGACTCCGGGTGGAACTGGACCGAGGCGAAGCGCGGCGCGCGCAGGGCGTGGACCTCGTCGGTCTCCGGGTCCCGGGCCACGTCCACCGCCCGTGTCGCCAGCCGGGCCTGCGCCGCGGCGTCGCAGCGCGCCGAGAAGCTGTTGTAGAAGCCGACGGTCCGGCTCTCGCCGAAGAGGTCGATCCGCTCCTGCGCGCCCTGGTACGGCTCCGCCTTGCGGACGACCTCCAGCCCCAGCTGCGCCGCGATCAGCTCGTGGCCCAGGCACACCCCCAGCACGCCGTGCGGGTGCCCTGCCAGCAACTCGGCGGCGAGCGGGCGCAGCAGCCGCATCTTGGGGTCGTCGGCGTCGGACGGATCGCCGGGACCGGGGCCCAGCACCACCGGGCCGTGGTGCGCGAGCGCCGCCGACCGCAGGCCGGGCTCGTCGTACCGCCGCACGGTCACCGCGAGACCGGTCGAGCGCAGCAGGTGCGCCAGCATGGCGGTGAAGGTGTCCTCGCAGTCGACCACCAGCGCGTGCCCCCGCAACCCGCCGACTCCGTCACCGTCGCGCTCCTGCATCCGCAGCCAGAACGGCGCCAGCCCGGCCCGGCGCGCGTCCAGGGCCGCCCGCACCCGCGGGTCGTCCGCCAGCCGCGGCCGTACGCCGGACTCCGGGGCCCGGCCCGGCCGCACCCCGAGCGCCGCCAGCACCCCGGCCGCCTTGGCGTGGGTCTCCGCGACCTCCGCGGCCGGGTCCGAGTGGCGCACCAGGGTCGCGCCCACCGCCACCCGCAGCCGGCCCCGCGCGTCGACGTCCGCCGTACGGATCAGGATGGGGGAGTCCAGCGTCTGCCCGCCCTGCGCGTCCCGCCCGAGCAGCGCCAGCGCGCCCGCGTAGTAGCCCCGCCCCGTCGGCTCGTACCGTTCGATGACCCGGCAGGCGTTCTGCACCGGCGAGCCGGTGACGGTCGCGGCGAACATGGTCTCCTTCAGCACCTCCCGCACGTCGAGCGTCGACCGGCCGCGCAGCTCGTACTCGGTGTGCGCCAGGTGCGCCATCTCCTTGAGCCGCGGGCCGACGACGACTCCGCCGCGGTCGCCGACGGTGCACATCATCTTCAGTTCCTCGTCGACCACCATCGACAGCTCGTCGCGCTCCTTGCGGTCGGCGAGGAAGGTGAGCAGCGAGGCGACGTCGGGGCCCTGCGGGGGATAGCGGAAGGTGCCGCTGATCGGATTCATCACGACCGTGCCGCCGCTCATGCGCACGTGCACCTCGGGGCTCGCCCCCACCAGCGTGCGCTCGCCGGTGTGCACGACGAACGTCCAGTACGCGCCCCGCTCGTCGGTGAGGAGCCGGCGGAAGAGCGCGAGCGCGTCGGCCCGTCCGAAGCCGGGGACGGTGCCGGTGTAGGTGCGGCGGATCACGAAGTTCGCGCCCTCGCCGGCGCCGATCTCGTCCGTCACGACCCGGCGGACGATCTCCTCGTAGCGGTCGTCGGGCACGTCGAAGCCGCCGTCCTCGACGCGCACGGCCCTCTCGGGCAGTGCTTCGACGACCTCGGCGAGCGGCAGTTCGTACGACGCGCTGGCGACCAGCGCGCTCAGCGGGGTGCCGTCGTCCCGCACGTCGAAGCCGCGCTCCCGGATCTGCCGGAACGGCACCAGCGCCAGCGTGGGGAGGTCGGTGAAGACGGGCAGTTCGGCGAGGGTCGCACAGGTGTGGACCGAGCCCGGGAGCACCTCGACGGTGTCGTGGTCGCGGCCGGGGGTGCGGCGGCGCAGCAGGGCGAAGGGGGCGTCGTCGTCGAGCAGCCGGGCGAGCACGGCGCCGGCGGACTCGGTGCCGGAAGAGGTGGAGGCGGTGGACATCCGGATTCCTTCCCAATCGGGGCGGGGAGAGGAACGGCCGGGTCCCGGAGCCCGGTGCCACCGGGTCGTGGGGGAAAAGCTGAAGGCCGCCCCTCGGGCGGCCTTCGGAACACGTGGGTACGCGCGATCAGCGGGCCGCCGGATGAGCGGGCCACCACCACTGGCGGTTGATCGAGTGCGCGTACATGCGGCGAACTGTAGCGCACGCCCGTCGCCCGCCGGTACGTCCCGGAAACGGATCGGAGCGGGCCCGGGACGTGGTGAGCGAGCAAAAGACGACAAGATGCTGTGCTGCATGTCTCACGTACTGGGCGGCCACCGAAGGGCGCGCCGCGACCCCGTACTGTTGGCGGTGTGACCGTGAACGCTAAGACCACCCTTTCCGGTGGCAACACCTGGCGAGACCTGCCCGCGGCGCAGCAGCCCGAGTACCCGGATGCCGAGGCTCTGCGCGATGTGATCGCCGAGCTCGAAAGCTATCCGCCGCTCGTCTTCGCGGGCGAGTGCGACCAGCTGCGCGCCCGGATGGGGGCCGTCGCCAGGGGCGAGGCGTTCCTGCTCCAGGGTGGCGACTGCGCGGAGGCGTTCGACGCCGTCTCGGCGGACCACATCCGAGCGAAGCTCAAGACCCTGCTCCAGATGAGCGCCGTGCTGACGTACGCGGCGTCCGTCCCCGTCGTCAAGGTGGGGCGGATCGCCGGCCAGTACTCCAAGCCGCGCTCCAAGCCGACCGAGACCCGCGACGGCGTGACCCTGCCCACGTACCGGGGCGACTCGGTCAACGGCTTCGACTTCACCGAAGCGGCCCGGATCCCGGACCCGCAGCGGCTGAAGCGGATGTACAACGCGTCCGCGTCCACCCTGAACCTGGTGCGCGCCTTCACCACCGGCGGTTACGCCGACCTGCGGCAGGTGCACGCCTGGAACCAGGACTTCGTGAAGTCCTCCCCCTCCGGCCAGCGCTACGAGCAGCTCGCCCGGGAGATCGACAACGCGCTGAACTTCATGAAGGCGTGCGGCACGGACCCGGCCGAGTTCCGCGCGGTCGAGTTCTTCGCCTCCCACGAGGCGCTGCTGCTCGACTACGAGGGCGCCCTGACCCGTACCGACTCGCGCACGGGACGGCTGTACGACACCTCCGGGCACATGGTCTGGATCGGCGAGCGCACCCGGCAGCTCGACGGGGCGCACATCGAGTTCGCCTCCCGGATCAGCAACCCGATCGGGATCAAGCTGGGCCCGACGACCACGGTCGACGAGGCGCTGACGTACATCGACCGGCTGGACCCGGACCGCGAGCCCGGCCGGCTGACCTTCGTGGTGCGCATGGGCGCGGACAAGGTCCGCGACAAGCTCCCCGAGCTGGTGGAGAAGGTGACCGCGTCCGGTGCGACCGTGGCGTGGGTGACCGACCCGATGCACGGCAACACCTTCGAGGCGGCCTCCGGCCACAAGACGCGTCGCTTCGACGACGTGCTCGACGAGGTCAAGGGCTTCTTCGAGGTGCACAAGGCGCTGGGCACCCACCCGGGCGGCATCCACGTGGAGCTGACCGGCGACGACGTCACGGAGTGCGTGGGCGGCGGCGACGAGATCTTCGTCGACGACCTGCACCAGCGGTACGAGACGGCCTGCGACCCGCGACTGAACCGCAGCCAGTCCCTGGACCTGGCCTTCCTGGTCGCCGAGATGTACCGCGACCAGTGAGTCCGACGGGCGGACGGTGACGGCGACAGTGCCGTCCGCTGTGGTGTGAATTGCCCGGATGGGGTGTGGATCCTTGTGATCCGCACCCCATCCGGCTTTTGCGGCCTCGCCCCGACGGGTAAGGTTAGGTTAGCCTCACTGATGGATCGGTCGATGCGTCGGCAAAGGCACGGCCCGAGGCCCCACCGGCCCCGTCGAGGACCCCTCAGGAGGTGAACCGCGTGTACGTCTGCTCGTGCTTCGGCATCACGGAGCAGCAGGTCAAGGAGCACGCGGCGGCGGGCGCCTGCACTCCCCGCCAGATAGCCTCCGCCAGCAAGGCCGGTACGGACTGCGGCTCGTGCGTGCGCCGGATCCAGGCCCTCCTCGGTCGGGGCAACTGCCCCCGGCGCGAGCTGGTCGACCAGGGTCGGCCGGCGCTGGCCGCCGTGCCGGACGGAGTCGCGGATGCCGCCGCGGCCGTGAAGAAGCTCGGCGAGGCGGCGTAGCGGCAGGGCGGGGTCGCTCGGCCAGGCAGGACCGTTTCCGCACGGCCGTGGACCGTCGCGGCCTTCGCGTGCGGGACCGTTCCGCACGCCCCCCGGTCAGCTGTCCGGCTGCTCGATCTGCTGGGCCAGGTACAGCGGCTCGCCCAGCTTCTCGATCAGGTCGAGCTGCGTGTCGAGGTAGTCGATGTGGTGCTCCTCGTCCTCCAGGATCTCCTCGAAGATCCGCGCGGAGGTGACGTCGTTCTTCGCCCGCATCAGGTCGATGCCGCGCTTGAGGCGGTCGATCGCCTCCACCTCGATCTGCCGGTCCGCCTGGAACATCTCGGTGACCGTCTGCCCCACCCGGACGTGGAACAGCCGCTGGTAGTTCGGCAGCGCGTCCAGGAAGAGGATGCGTTCGGTCAGCCGGTCCGCGTGCTTCATCTCGTCGATGGACTCGGTCCGGGTGTACGCGGCGAGCTTGGTCCAGCCGTTGTTCTCCTGGATCCGGTAGTGCAGCCAGTACTGGTTGATGGCCGTCAGCTCGCCCGTGAGCTGTTCGTTGAGGAACTCGATGACCTCGGGGTCGCCCTGCATCGCAGCGGCTCCTTCCACGCGTGAGACGGGGTGGGGCAGGTGCGCGCATCCTTGCATCGCCGCCGAAGGCCGTCCAGTAAGTGCCTCCTTAGTAGGAGTTGTCCGAATCGATGCGGGCCCGGTCATGACCGGCTCTCCCGGTCTGTCACCATTGGGGACATGGGTCAGCCGGAGAGCCGGGATAACCGGGAACCAGCGGAGTCCGTGCTTCCGCCGGGGCAGCGACTACAGCGCGGATGGCCGGTGACCCACTACGGACCGGTGCCCAAGTTCCGGCCGGAGCGTTGGGAGTTCCGGGTCTTCGGCGCCACCGCCGACGGGGACAAGCACTGCTGGAACCACGAGGAGTTCTCCGCGCTGCCGTACTCGACGGTCGTGGCCGATCTGCACTGCGTGACCAAGTTCAGCATGCTGGGGGCCGAGTGGGGCGGGGTGCCCGCCCGGACGATCGTCGACCTCGCGCCGCCCGCCGCCGACGCCACCCACGTCATGGTGTGGGCCGAATACGGATTCAGCTCCAACATGCGGCTCGCGGACTTCGCCGCCGAGCGCAGCATCTTCGCCACCCACAAGGACGGCGAGCTGCTGACCGCGGAACACGGCTTTCCGCTGCGGCTCGTGGTGCCCCACCTGTACGCGTGGAAGGGGCCGAAGTGGGTCCGGGGCGTGGAGTACATGACGGCGGACCGTCGCGGCTTCTGGGAGGAGCGGGGTTACCACAACGTCGGCGACCCCTGGCGCGAGCAGCGCTACTCGTACCAGGAGGAGCCGGGAGAAGGGCCCGAGTTCTAGGGTCGGCCGGGTGCGTCCTGGGCGGGTGCGGCTCAGTGGTACGCGTGCATGACCGCGTGGCCCTTGCCGCGGCCGATCAGACAGTGGAGGGTCGCCTTCGCGGCCATGCTCCAACTGACGGCGCCGTCGTGGTTTCCGTGCCCTGGTTCTGTGTGGCCAGAGTGGGCGTCGTGCTGCATGGAAGTCCCCCGACGTCAGATGTGTTCTGCTGACGGGGGGAGACCATATACCCCTATGGGGTACTAGGGAGCATGGAGGCGATCTTGTGATCTGCCGGGGAACCGAGCGCCGCGGCCCGTAGCTCCTTCAGGAGGGCCACGTCCGCCGCGTACTTCTCCTTGCCGCCGGGCGTTTCGATGACCAGCGGGACGCCCTCCGTCGCCGGGTGCCGCAGCAGTTCCCGAAACGCTTCTTCGCCGATGTGGCCGACGCCGATGTTCTCGTGCCGGTCCTTGTGCGCGCCAACCGTTTCCTTGGAGTCGTTCGCGTGGACCAGCTTCAGCCGGCCCGCGCCCACGGTCTCCACCAGCAGGTCCAGCGCGGCGGCCGTCCCGCCCGGCGCCGCGAGGTCGTGCCCCGCCGCGTACACGTGGCAGGTGTCCAGGCAGACTCCCAGCTTGGGGTGGTGCTCCAGCGCCTCGAAGTACGGGCCGAAGTCCTCCACCCGGGAGCAGAGCGAGGCGCCCTGCCCGGCCGTGCCTTCCAGCAGCAGAAACGGATCGTCCTCGTGCGTCAGCTCGTCCAGCAGCGGCAGCACCAGCTCCCGCACCTGAGCGAGCGCGACCTCGCGCGGCCGGCCCCCGGTCGCCGAGCCGGTGTGCACCACCACGCCCAGCGCCCCGATCTGGCGGCCGCGGCGCAGCGAGTGCCGCATGGACTCCACCGAACGCTCCGCGGTCGCCTCGGTGTGCGAGCCGAAGTTGATCAGGTACGGGGCGTGCACCCACGGCGAGATGCCGCGCTCGGCGCACTGCTCGCGGAACGTCTCGTCCTGCGCCGGAGTGCCGGGCGGGGTCGCCCAGCCGCGCGGATTGGCCACGAAGACCTGCACGGCCTCGGCCGCCAGCTCGCTGGCGTAGGCGAGTCCGGTCGTGGCGAGACCACCCGCCACCGGTACGTGGCCGCCGACGGGGTTGCGCATGCGTCTGCCTACAGTCCCTTGATCGTGATGGTGACCGAGCTGCCCTCGGGGGCGCGCTCGTTCGCCGACGGCGACTGGCCGCCGACCTTGTCCCCGAGGAACGGGAAGCTCTTCTCGACCTTCACCACGAATCCAGCATCCTCCAGCGCCTTCTTCGCGTCGGCCTCGGAACGGCCGCCCACGTCCGGCACGGCGACCATGCGCGGCCCCTTGGAGACCGTCAGCGTGATCGTGTCGCCGGTGGCCAGCTGCGTGCCTTCGGCCGCGGACTGCCGGGCCACGGTGCCCGCCTCCTGCGGGGCGTTCACCTGCTCGGGGGCGACGACGACCTTGAAGCCCTCGCCCTCCAGCTCGTCGGTGGCCTCCTCGACGGAGTCGCCCGTCACGTCCGGCACCTCGACCGGCGCGCCCTTGCTGACGAAGAGCGCCACCGCGGAGTCCGGGCTGCGGCCGGCGCCCGCGGCCGGATCCGTACGGATCACCGAGCCCTGGGGGACGTCCGCGCTGAACTCCCTCGTCACCACGCCGGGCGCCAGCCCCGCCTTGCGGAGCTTGTCCTCGGCGGTGGCGAGGGGGTCCCCCGTCACCGAGGGGACCCGGACGACCTCGGGGCCGCGCGAGACGACGAGCGTCACCGAGCCGTTGCCCCGTATACGTTCGTTCGTCCCGGGGTCCGAGCCGATGACCGTGCCCCGCTCGACGGTCTCGCTGAACTCGCGCCGCACGCCCTTCACGTCCAGCCCGGCGTCCTCGATCCGCTGGCGGGCGTCGGCCTCGGTCTTGCCGATGACGGCGGGCACCCGGGTGAACTGGCCGGAGTTGATGTACCAGACGCCGGCGCCGATGGCGAAGGCGGCGAGCACCGCCACCACGATCGTGAGCACCCCGCGGCGCGGGAGCCCCGGGCGGAAGGAGCGGCGCGACGGGCCGTCCGACGGCGGCCCCGGGGGCGTCGCCAGCCGGGCCGTGTGCTCCACGCGGCCGACCTCGGGCGGCAGCAGCCGGGGCAGGACGTCCGTCCGCTCGTCGGCGCCGCCGCGCCGGGCGAGGGCCCCGGTCTTCGCGCCCTTGCCCTTGCGCCTGCCCGTGGTCTCGGCGGGAGAGTCCGAGCCCGTGAGCGCCGTCGGCGGCACCAGGTCGAGCTGCTCCTCGCTGAGCGCCGCCCGTGCCGTGCGCGTCTGGGCGAGCAGCGCCACCGCGTCGTACGGACGGACCTCGGGATTGCGGGCGGTCGCGGTCGCGACCAGCTCGTCCAGCTCCAGGGCGAGGCCGGGGACCGTCACCGACGGGGGCGGCACGTCTTCGTTCAGGTGCTGGTAGAGGACCTGGGCGGGCGTGCCGCCGGTGCGCGGCTTGCCGCCCGTGAGCATTTCGTAGAGCACCACGCCGCAGGCGTACACGTCCGTGCGCGTGTCCGCGGTGCCGTCCTCGATCTGCTCGGGCGCGAGGTAGGAGACCGTGCCCAGGAGGCTGCCGGTGGTGTTCGTGACCGATCCCACGGCCCGTACGAGACCGAAGTCGGCGACCTTGACGCGGCCGTCGTCGCCTATGAGGACGTTCTCCGGCTTGATGTCGCGGTGGACGAAACCGGCCCGGTGCGCCGCGCCGAGCGCCGCGAGGACCGGCTCCAGGATGTCGAGCGCGGCCCTGGGCTGGAGCGCTCCGCGCTCGCGCAGCACGTCCCGCAGGGTGCAGCCGGCCACGTACTCCATGGCCAGATAGACGTACGCCCCCTCGGCGCCCTGGTCGAAGACGCCGACGACATTGGGGTGCGAGAGCCGGGCGACGGACTTGGCCTCCCGGATGAAGCGCTCCACGAACGTCGCGTCCGTGGCCAGCGCCGGATGCATCACCTTGAGCGCGAGCTCCCGGTCCAGCCGGGTGTCCACGGCTCGGTAGACCGTGGCCATCCCGCCGACGGCGATGCGCGCGTCGACGCGGTAGCGGCCGTCGAGCAGCTGCCCGACGAGCGGGTCCTGGAGGGTCGTGTCCACGCACCGATTCTACGAGCCGGCGCCGACACCCCCGCCCGACCGCACCCCGGGCCGCCGCCTTGCAGCAACCCTGCGTCGACTCCGGGGCCGAGTTGTGACCTGCGGGGACTGGACGGAGGGCCGGGGGAGGCCCCGGCCCCGGGGCTAGAAGGCGGGGCGTTCCGGGTCGAGCGCGGCCATGCCGTCGGTGGGCGAGGACGCCTCGGCGAAGTGGCGGCGGGGGATGCGGCCGGCCCGGTACGCCAGCCGGCCCGCCTCCACCCCGTAGCGCATCGCCTCGGCCATCCGCGCCGGCTCCTGCGCCCGGGTGACGGCGGAGGCGAGCATCACCGCGTCGCAGCCCAGCTCCATCGCGAGCGCGGCGTCCGACGCGGTGCCCGCCCCGGCGTCCAGCACCACCGGCACGCCCGCCTGCTCGACGATCAGCCGGAAGTTGTGCGGATTGCGGATGCCGAGACCGGAGCCGATGGGCGAGCCCAGCGGCATGACCGCGGCACAGCCGACGTCCTCCAGCCGGCGCGCGAGCACGGGGTCGTCGTTGGTGTACGGCAGGACCGTGAAGCCGTCGTCGACCAGGATCTCCGCGGCGTCCAGCAGCTCGACCGGGTCGGGCAGCAGGGTCCGCTCGTCGGCGACGACCTCCAGCTTGACCCAGTCCGTGCCCAGCGCCTCACGGGCCAGGCGGGCGGTGAGCACCGCCTCGCCGGCGGTGAAGCAGCCCGCGGTGTTCGGCAGGACCCGGATGCCGAGGCGGGCCAGCACGGAGAGCACGGAGCCCTGCACCGAGGGGTCGACGCGGCGCATCGCGACGGTGGTGAGCTGGGTGCCGCTGGCGACGAGGGAGCGTTCGAGGACGTCGAGGCTGGGCGCCCCGCCCGTCCCCATGATCAGTCGGGACGTGAAGGTCGTGTCGCCGATGGTCAGCAGGTCGTCGGCCATGTCGATCACCCTCCCTGCACCGCGGTGAGGACTTCGACGCGGTCGCCGTCGCCCAGGAGCGTGCCGGGCCAGGCGCTGCGCGGGACGACGGTCTCGTTGACGGCGGCGGCGACGCCGGCGGGGGCCGCGGTCACCTCGGCGACCAGGGCGGCGAGCGTGGTGGGCGTGGCGAGTTCACGCCGTTCGCCGTTGAGGGAGACAACCAGGGGAAAGCTGTTCATACGGGCTGCTCCTGAGGGACGGGAGTGAAGCGAGCGGGGGTGAAGGGATGGGCTTCCTCGGGCAGGACGCCGTCGGTCAGGGCCGCGGCGAGCACATCGCCGGTGAGCGGCGTGAGGAGGACGCCGTTGCGGTAGTGGCCGGTGGCCAGCAGCAGGCCCGGCAGCTCGGTCGGGCCGAGCAGCGGGGCGTTGTCGGGCGAGCCGGGCCGCAGTCCGGCGCGGGTCTCCGTGAGCGGGAGTTCCGTGATGCCGGGGACGAGTTCATGGGCGTCCCGCAGCAGTTCGTAGACCCCGCCGGCGGTGACGGTGGTGTCCCAGCCCAACTCCTCGCTGGTCGCGCCGATGACGAGTTCCCCGCTCTCGCGGGGCACGAGATAGACATGGCTGCCGCGGACGACCGCGCGCACGGTCCGGGACAGGAAGGGGGCATAGGGCGCGGGCACCTGGAGGCGGATGACCTGCCCCTTCACCGGCCGCACCGGTGGGCGTACGGACGGGGGCAGTCCGTCGAGCCGGCCGCTCATGCTGCCCCCGGCGAGCACGATCTGGTCGGCGGCCAGCCGGGTGCCGTCCGCCAGGGCGACGCCCACGGCCCGGTCGCGGTCCACCAGCAGCCGGGCCGCCCGATCCCGGTGGAAGGTGACGTCGGCCCGGCCACAGGCCGTGAGCAGCGCGGACGCGAGCCGCCGCGGATCGACCTGGTGGTCGCCGTCGACCCGTAGCCCGCCGCGTACGCCCGGTGCCAGCATCGGCTCCAGGCGGCGGCACTCACGGCCGGTGAGCCATTCGGACGCCAGTCCGGAGCGCTGCTGGAGTGCGTGCAGCTCCCGCAGATGGGCGCGGTCGTCGGCGTCGAGGGCGACGGCGAGGGTGCCGCAGGCGCGGTAGCCGATGTCCGTTCCGCTGGCCTGGTCGAGTTCGGCGGCGAAGTCGGGGTAGCGGCGCGCCGACTCCAGATTGAGGGCGAGCAGTGCCTGCTCCCCGTAGTGGAGTTCGGTGACGGCGGCGAGCATGCCGGCCGCGACCTGCGCGGCGCCCCCGCCGGGCGTCGGGTCCACCACGGTGACGCGCAGGCCGCGCTGTGCGGTGCGCCAGGCCGTGACGAGCCCGATGACGCCGCCGCCGATGACGAGCACGTCGGCGGGGCGCGTCGTCGGTGGGGGCAGCGGTGCTGACTGCGCCACGGGTGGGGGTGCGGGGTGCGGTGCGGGCCGTGGTGTGGGACGTGGTGTGGATGACGGCGCGGACTGCGGTGCGGGAGCTTCGGCGGGTTGTGGTGGCCCGGTCGTCCGCGGTGGCTCGGGGGTGCCCGATGGCGCAAGAGCGTGCGGCATGGGTCTTCAGCTCCTCCCTTCGCCGGCATGACCCGGATCAGGTTCGTACGGTCGGAGGCCGCCCAGCCTCCCTCTCAGCCCGGTGCGTCCGGGCTCCCGCGGGTGCTTTACGGTGGCCACCCTAACCCCAGCCCGTGACGTGCCGTAAGGGCGGTCGGGGCCGGTGGGACGCCGTGCTCCGGGGGCGGTCGGGGTGCAGGAGCGCGAAAGGACGGTTCACCGTGGCAGGCTCGCTCGACGGACTCGTGCTGTCTCCCGTCGCCGATCAGGCGCCGGGTCAGGTCGGCGTCCGCACCCGGTTTGCGTACCGGGAGCAGGACGGCCGGATCTGGGCCCACTACGAGGGCGGGGACGTGGTCCGCGGCCATCTGGTGGGCACCCGCGAAGGCGACCGGCTGGACTTCCGCTACGTCCAGTTGCGAGACGACGGCAGCACCTCGTCGGGGCACTGCGTCTCGACCGTGGTGGAGCTGCCCGACGGGCGCATCCGGCTGGAGGAGAGCTGGGAGTGGGAGTCCCAGGAGGGCAGCGGGACGAGCGTCGTGGAACAGGTGCCGTAGGGGTCGGACGTCGGCGCGAGGGGTGCGGCGCCCGTCCGCGCCGACGTACGGGCATCGGGCACGGGCGTGGCGGGCGGGGTGACACCCCACTTTTCTGACGAGTCGTCAGGTGCGTAAGGTTGACGGGTGAGCGAGCAGCAGACACAGCAGCAGGCACGAGGCGTGGTCATCGTCGGTGCGGGCATGGCCGGTGTGCAGACCGCCGTCGCCCTGCGGGAAGGGGGCTTCACCGGCCCCGTCACCCTGATCGGCGCCGAACCCCACCAGCCCTACGACCGACCCCCGCTCTCCAAGGCCGTCCTGTTGGGCAAGGCCGAGGACTCGGCCTTCGACGTGGACTTCGAGGCGCTCGCCGTGGAGCTGCGGCTCGGCTGCGAGGTGACCGGGCTGCGCCACGCCGCGCGCGAGCTGGACACCGAAGCCGGGCCCGTCCCGTACGACGTCCTGGTCATCGCGAGCGGCGCCGAGCCCGTCACCCTGCCCGGCACGGCCTCCGTCCCCGGCGTCCACCTGCTGCGCACGCTCGACGACGCCGAGCGGCTCAAGCCCGTCCTCGGTCGACAGCACGACGTCGTCGTGGTGGGCGCCGGCTGGATCGGCGCCGAGTTCGCCACCGCCGCCCGGGAGGCCGGCTGCGCCGTCACCGTCGTCGAGGCCGCCGACCGCCCCCTCGCCGAAGCCCTGCCCGCCGAGGTCACCGCCCCCATGGCGCAGTGGTACGCGGAAGCCGGCGTCGAGCTGGTCACCGGCGCGCGCGTGGCCGGGGTCGAGCCCGGGACCGTCGTCCTGGCCGACGGGCGGCGCATCCCCGCCGAGGCCGTCGTCGTCGGCATCGGCGCCCGCCCCGCCACCGGTTGGCTCGCCGGCTCCGGGATCGCCACCGACCCGAACGGTGCGGTCACCGCCGACGCGCATCTGCGCACCTCGCTGAGCGGCGTGTACGCCGTGGGGGACTGCGCCTCCTTCCCCTCGGCCCGCTACGACCGCCGCCTGCTGGTGCACCACTGGGACAACGCGCTCCAGGGCCCGCGCACCGTCGCCGCCAACGTCATCGCCGAGCTGGCCGCCGCCGGACCGGTCGGCGCCACGGCGGCAGCCGAGCCGCCGGAGGCCTACGACCCCGTGCCGTACTTCTGGTCCGAGCAGTTCGGCCGGTTCGTGCAGTACGCGGGCGATCACGCGGACGCCGACGCGCTCGTGTGGCGCGGCAGCCCCGCCGACCCCACCTGGTCGGTGCTGTGGCTACGGGACGGCGTGCTCGTCGCGCTGCTCGCCGTCGGCCGGCCGCGCGACCTGGCCCAGGGCCGCCGCCTCGTCCAGGCCGGCGGACGGCTGGACCGCCGGCTCGCCGCGGACCCCTCGGTCCCCCTGAAGGCCGCGTCCAGCTAGGGCGCACCCGCCCCCGCGGCACGCCGCTGACCAGGCGGTCCGCCCCGCGGGACGCTCGTATGGCGGCAGTCGGCCGGGGGCTCCCGCTACCCACTGTCGGTCCCAGATGGCAGGCTTGTCCCGTGACCGAGATTGACGCAAAGATCGATGCCCTCGTCCCCGACTGGCTCACCCTGCCCGACATTGCGGAAATGTTGGACGTCGAGGTGACGCGCGTGCGCCAGCTCGTGAAGGAGGGCCAGCTGATCGCCGTGCGCCGTGGGGAGAGGCGCGTGCTCCAGGTCCCCGCCGCGTTCATCAGCGACTCGAAGGTCGTCAAGGGCCTCAGCGGCACCCTGACGCTCCTGAAGGACGACGGCTTCACGGACGAAGAAATGCTGGAGTGGCTCTTCACCCCGGACCCGAGCCTGCCCGGCACCCCCGCGCAGGCCCTCAGTGAGAACCGCGGCACGGAAGTGAAGCGCAGGGCGCAGGCGCTCGCCGTGTGACGTCCGCCGCACGGCGGCTGCCGACGCAGCCGCCGTCCCGAGCACCCGCGCGCGGCCTTCCGTACAGCGCGCCGGGTGCCGAAGAGACCTGGACTCACCAGCACGCGGTGTGCGGGAGCGCGCCCCGGGCGCATCCGCCGTACCGGACGCACGCCGACGCCAGCGCCGTACGTCCTGTCGGCGCCCTCACCGGCAGCCAAGCCGTCGGCGCCCTCGCGCACGCCACCCGCACACCGCCGACCCACCGGGGGAACCCGTCATGTCCACGCTCCGCGCCCGGCTGTCCGACGCCCGGCTCTACCTCTGCACGGACGCCCGCAAGCGCCAGGGCGACCTCCCCGACTTCCTCGACGCCGTCCTCAGCGCCGGAGTCGACATAGTCCAGCTCCGCGACAAGGGCATGGAAGCCGCCGAGGAGCTGGCCCACCTGGAGGTCTTCGCCGACGCCTGTCGTCGCCACGGCGCCCTGCTCGCGGTGAACGACCGGGCCGACGTCGCCCACGCCATCGGCCCCGACGTGCTGCACCTGGGCCAGGGCGACCTGCCCGTCCCCGCCGCCCGGGCGATCCTCGGTGACGACGTCCTCGTCGGCCGCTCCACCCACAGCGCGGCCGAGGCGTCCGCCGCCGCCGTCCAGCCGGGCGTGGACTACTTCTGCACCGGCCCCTGCTGGCCCACCCCCACCAAGCCCGGCCGGCACGCGCCCGGGCTCGACCTGGTGCGCCACACCGCCGCCCTGGGCACGGACCGCCCCTGGTTCGCCATCGGCGGGATCGACGCCGAAAACCTGGACGAGGTCCTCGACGCCGGCGCGCGCCGGGTGGTCGTCGTCCGGGCCGTCACGGAGGCCGACGACCCCGCCGAAGCGGCTTCCCGTCTCGCCCAGCGGATACAGGACCGCTGTGACGTGGGCAAACGTGATACTGCCCAGTCCGGTGGGTGGACATCGGTTGGGTGACCTTGCCACCCCCGATAACCTGCCGGTATGGCCCTTGGCACACCTTCGACCAGGACGGATCGCGCACGCACCGTGCGCGAGTTGCTCGCGACCGACGAGACCACCTACTCCTTCGAGTTCTGGGCGCCCAAGACGGAGAAGGGCGAACGGAACCTCTGGAACGCCCTGCGCCGGGTGGAGGCGGTGGCCCCGAGCTTCGTCTCCGTGACGTACGGCGCGGGCGGCTCCACCCGGGCGGGCACGGTGAAGGCGACCCAGCAGATCGCCGCCGACACCACCCTCACCCCCGTCGCCCACCTCACCGCGGTCAACCACTCCATCGCGGAACTGCGCAACATGATCGGCCAGTACGCCGACGCCGGGATCCGCAACATCCTGGCCGTCCGGGGCGACCCGCCAGGCGACCCCATGGGCGAGTGGGTCAGGCACCCCGAGGGCGTGACCTACGCCGCCGAGCTGGTCAGCCTGATCAAGGACTCCGGCGACTTCTGCGTCGGGGTGGCCGCCTTCCCCGAGATGCACCCGCGTTCCACGGACTGGGACACCGACGTACGGCACTTCGTCGACAAGTGCCGCGCGGGCGCCGACTACGCCATCACGCAGATGTTCTTCCGCGCGGAGGACTACCTCCGGTTGCGTGACCGGGTCGATGCCGCCGGCTGCGACACCCCCATCATTCCGGAGATCATGCCGGTCACCAGCGTCAAACAGCTCGAACGTTTCGCCCAGCTCAGCAACGCCACCTTCCCCGCGGAGCTGAAAGACAGGATCCTCTCCGTCAAGGACGATCCGGCCGCTGTACGCTCCATGGGTATCGAGTTCGCAACGGAGTTCTGCGCGGAGCTGCTCTCGGAAGGCGTACCGGGGCTGCACTTCATCACTCTCAACAACTCCACCGCGACGCTTGAGATCTACGAAAGTCTCGGACTGCACAAGCAGTCGTGATCGGCCGGACTCGTCGACGGCCGAAGGAGAGGGGCGGGGATGGGTCTTACGGTCCTCTACATCGCGTTCGGCATCGTTGCGCTGTGGCTGCTGGGTGAGGTGCTGCTGCAGTACAAGGCGCGCCTGCGCTGGAGAATCCTCGCCTTCGGCGGTTTCCTGACGGTCGTCCTCGGGATGCTCGTCGCCTCCAGGGTGGTGATCGCCCTGGGGGCGGTGACCTTCGCGGTGGGACAGACGTACGTCACGCTCTCCTTCCGCCGTGGCTTCTCCACCGGCTGGGCGCTGGGCGGTCGGCCCGGCGCCAGCCGGCGCCGCAAGGCCGGCGCCAAGGACGCCCCGCCGCTTCCCGCAGACGACGCCGAGCCCCCGTTCGACGGCGGAGCCCCGGACGGGCGGCGCCCGGACGACGACTTCGCGCACGACGGCACGGCCGTCATTCCGGCGGTGGCGGGGCAGGGTCCGGACGTCTCCGCCGCCGAGACCACGGCCGTGTTCGCGGAGGGCGTGCCGGGCGATCCGTCGGGCGTGTACGAGCCGCAGCCGATGCCGGACGACACCGGTCAGTACGGCGTGTACGACGACCCGTCCTTCGCCCCGGCCGGGGCGGGGGCCCCGCAGGAGTACGCCGACGGCCCGGCTCCGAGCCAGGGCTACGCGCCCTTCGACGGCGGTTACGACCCCCTGTACGCCCAGCAGCCGCCCGCCGTCCCGGACGGCGGCTACGACTACGGGCAGGCCCCGCAGCAGTACCCGGCGTACTCCGATCCGTACGTGGGCGGTCAGCAGTACGCCGCCGCCGGCTACGAGAACGAGCACGACGGCTACGACAGCTTCGGCAACCCCCGCCAGTACGCCGGGGACCCGTACTACGGCCAGCAGCAGCCCTACACGGACACGCCGCCCGGCGGAGTGTGGGTGCCCCAGCCGCGCGACCCCGAGACGCCCGGGCAGCCCGGACCCGACGGGCTTCCGTACGACCAGGGCTACGGCAACGAGCCGCAGCAGTACCGCTACTGACGGAACGTCACGAGGCGGGTCGGGAGCGCCCGGTCCGCGCACGTGGACCGGGCGCCCCGGCGTTCGTCCACCATCCGTTGCCCGTACGGAACGCGTTGCCCGTACGGGCAACGGCGCTCGTGCGGAAGCCGTTGCCGGTACGGGATGCGGCTCACTGGGAGCCGCGGAAGCCCGGGCCCTCCACGATCAGCCCCGCGACCAGCGCGCCCGACATGCCGCTGTGGGCGGGGCCGCCTCCCGGATGGGCGTGGCCGCCCACGAGGTGGAGCCCCGGGAGCCGGGTGGTGTTCGCCGGATGCAGCCAGCGACCGCCCGGCCCGGCGAGCGCCGGAGCCGTCAGCGAACCCGTCTCCGCGGGCGTCAGCACCTCCTGCCACAGCAGCCGCTCACGTATCTCGGCGGAGGGACCGAAGGCCGCGCCCGCGGCGTCGAGCAGCACCTTCGCGTACCGCTCGCGCAGCGCCGCGTCCGTCCAGTCGACGCCACCGGGGCGGTCGGCACCGTGGCCGGGGACGGTGGCGGTGACCGTGACCGCCTCGTGGGCTTCGTCGGGGACGGTGCGCGGGTCGCACGGGCGCAGCACCGTGACCGTGGGCCGCTCCGCGGGCCGGCCGCCGAAGACGGCTGCCGCTTCCGCGGCCGTGTCGGGGGAGTGCACCACGGTGCGGTGCGCCACGCCCTCGCCCGGTGCGCCGCGCAGCGCCAGCAGGACGCTGAACCGGCCCGGCAGCGCCAGGCCGTCGTCCTGGGGGCGCACGTCGCCGTCCTGCCACAGGTCGCGCCCGGCCAACTGTGCCGCGGCGGTGGCGGAGCCGCTCACCACGACGTGGTCGGCCTCGACGACGGTGCCGTCGGCGAGTTCGACCCCGGCGGCCCTGCCGTCCTTCTCCACGACCGAGGTCACCTCGGCGCCGAAGGCGAACGTCACCCGGCGGGCCAGGCACCGCTCGTACACCGCGCGGGCCAGCTCGCGCATGCCGCCGGCGACGTACCAGGTGCCGAAGGTCTGCTCCATGTACGGCAGCAGGGCGGCGCCGGCGGGGGCGTGCCGCGGGTCCAGGCCGTACGCCAGCGCGTACCCCTCGAAGAGGGTGGCCAGGCGCGGGTCGGCCAGCTCCCAGGCGCCGACCTCGGCGACCGTCGACGCCTGGCGCGTCCGAAGGAAGGCGCGGCGCCGGGGGGCGGGGTAGGGGTCGCGCTCAAGCACCCGCCAGTCGGACCACAGGGGCTCTTCCAGGAGGGGGCGGCGGGAGCGGTCCCAGGCGTCCCGGGCACGGCCCAGGAACTCGCCCCAGCGCTCGCCGGCTCCTGCGCCGAGTGCGGACTCCAGGGCGGAGACGATGCCCGCGCGCGACGCGTCGGGCAGGCGGACGTCGGTGCCGTCGGCGAAGACGTGCCGGCTCGCGGGGGAGACCGGCGCGAGGTCCACGCACTTCTCCAGGGGCTCCCGGCCCGTCTTCAAGAAGAGGTCGCGCCAGACGGCGGGCAGGTGCAGCAGCCCGGGGCCGGTGTCGAAGCGGAAGCCGTCGCGCTCGACGGTGCCCAGGGCGCCGCCGTACGTCTGCGTGCGCTCGTACACCGTCACCCGGTGGCCCGCCACGGCCAGCCGGGCGGCAGCCGCCATGGCGCCCGTCCCGGCGCCGATCACTGCAATCCGTGCCATGCCGACGACTTTATCCGCCCCCACTGACACCGGTGGCGCCGCCGCCTAGGCCCAGAGGGCACGGGGATCCCCAGCGCCCCTGGTTCGCTTCTCCCGTCACTTGTCTGCGGGCTGGAGGTCGCGGGGGTTCCGGGGGCGCGGGGAACTGTGCGAACAGCCACAGACGGGCCGCGGAGACCAACGCTCCGGCGGGGAAACGGCGGCTACGTCCACACGTGCGGGGACGTGCGCTGGACTCCCGGATACGGCCTGTGGTCACGGCCTAGGGGCTGGCGCGGACGGCTGAGTACCCGTACCTAGTCGCCGAGATGAGTAGCCGCGCGGATGGGGTCCCACCTGCGCAGACGGAAGAGTGGTGGGCACGGAAGGGGACGCAGCGCCGGTACCGCCGACACGGGGCGGCGGAACGGGCACTGCGCCCCGGAAGGAACGGGGTGCAGGACGGAGCGGCCTTCGGGATCGGGGGATTGGCCGAAGGCGTTCCGAGACCACGGGGGAACAGCCGTGACCGGGAGGTCCGGATCACCGCAGGGACCGGTGATCCGGCCCCCGGTGCACGGACCTCCCGGAGCGCGGGGTGTGCTCAGCGCCCGCTGACCCGCCCGTGCAGCAGTCGCGAGAGCGCCGCGTGCACGTCGTCCAGCGAGCGTTCCCGCTGGAAGGACTGCCAGTCGAGCGCCGCCACCAGCACCATCCCCACCAGCGCCGCTGCCGTGAGCGGGATGTCGATCTCCTCGCTCAGCTCCCCGCCCTCCACCGCCTGTCTGAGCACGGTCTCCACCACGGCCACCGCCCGCTGCCGCACCACCAGCAGCGTCTGCTGCCAGGCGCGGTTCGTCCGCCACAGTTCGGCGACGTACAGCTGGGTGAAGGCCGGATAGCGGTCGATGAAGACCAGTCCGGCCCGGATCATCGCGTCCAGGGCCTCGACCTTGGTGCCGCCCCGGGCGGCGGTCTCGTCGGCGGCGGTCTGGAGCGAGGAGGTCAGCAGCCCGACGCCGTACCGCAGCAACTCCTCGAACAGCTCGGTCTTGCTGCGGAAGTTGTAGTAGACGGTGCCCTTCGCCACTCCGGCGCGTTCGGCGATCTCGTCCACGGTGGTGGCGGAGAAGCCCTGCTCGGCGATGAGCGTCACCGCGGCCTCGTAGAGCTTCGCCCGGGTCGCCCGTCGTCTCGTGCTGGTGCTGTCCATGGCGTCCATGGCGTCGATTCTCACAGGTCTTCCTGGGGGCCCGGGCCCCGTCCCGTCAGCTCTCATCCGCTGCCGCTGCCTTCCGTGGCGACCGGCGGGCGGGCGCCGCGCGCGACGGCCGCCCGCCGGTCGGGCGTCACAGGCTCAGCTCCGGGTGCAGCCGGTCGAGCGTCCAGACCTGCTTCTGCCGGGCCGACAGCGCCGTGAGGGCGAGGGCGGCCGCGGTGAACGCCAGCAGCACCGCGGTCGCCTGCCACACGGGTGCCAGTCCGCCGCCGGTGATCAGCCGGCGCAGGGCCTCCACGACGTAGCTCATCGGCAGGAACGGATGGATCGCGTTGAAGAACCCGGGGCTGGTCTGCACCGGATAGGTGCCGCCCGCGGAGGTGAGCTGGAGCATCAGCACCGCGAGGACCAGGATCCGACCGGCCGCGCCGAAGCGGGCGTTCAACCACTGGATGATCGCGGCGAAGCAGCCGATGACCAGCGCGAGGAAGCCGACCGTGGCGGCTCCGTGCGCCGTCTTGAGACCCAGGCCGAAGTGGAGCACGGACATCAGCGCCGCGACCTGCACCAGGCCGATGGCGACCACCGGCAGCCAGCCCGCCAGCGCGATCCGCCAGGCGGAGGCGCCCGCGGCGAGCGCGCGCCGGTTGAGCGGTTGGATGATCATGTACGCGACCATCGCGCCCACCCAGAGGGAGAGCGGGATGAAGTACGGGGCGAAGCCGGTGCCGTAGTTGGGGGCCTGGTGGAGCGAGGAGGAGGCCAGCTTCACGGGGTCGGCCATCACCTCCGTACGGGCGTTGCGGTCCTGCTCGTCGTAGTCGGGGATCTTGGCGACGCCCTCGTTGAGCCCGCCGGCCAACTGCGCGGAGCCGTCGACGAGCTTGAAGATGCCGCCGTCGAGGTCGTTCGCGCCGGTCCGCAGCTTGCCCACGCCGGTGTCGAGGTCGACGGAGCCGGACGCGGCGTTCGCCAGCCCGGTGTGCAGGGCGTCGGCGCCCGCAGCGGCCTTCTTCGCGCCCGAGTTGAGGGTGTTGATCCTGGTGACCGCGGACTCCAGGTCCTCGTCCAGGTTCGGCGCGCGCTCGGCGAGGTCGGCGGCCTTCTCCTGGAGGTCGGCGAGGTGACCGTCGAGCTTCTTCAGGTCGCCCCGGTTGTCCGTGACGAGGGTGTTGACGTCGGCGGCGACCTTCGCGACGTCGGACGCCGTGGTCGCGGCGCGCTCCAGCGCCGGGCAGAGGGCGGGGTCGGCGGCGTCGGCCTTCGTGCACTGCTCGGTGTGGATCCGCTTCAGCTCGCCGGAGGACGTCTGTGCCAGGGACGCGGTGCCCGGGGCCGCCTTCACCAGGGTGTCCAGTTGGGTGCGCAGGGCGCCCGAGCCGTCGGCGACCAGCCGGGCCGTGCTGCCGATGGTCTTGCCGTTGTCCTTGAGGTACGGGCGCACGTCGCCGGCGATGCCGTTCACCTTGTCGGCGAGCGTCTGGGTGCCCTCGGAGATGCTGCGGGTGCCCGACTCCAGGTCGCTGGCGCCCTTGTTGAGCTTGGTCAGGCCCCTGGAGAGCTTGCTGCTGTTGTCCTTGGCGCTCTTGAGGCCGTCCGCGAGGTCGGCGGAGCCCTTCTTCGCGTCTCCGATGCCGCCCTTGAGGTCGTCCGCGCCCTTCGCGGCCTCGGCCGTGCGGTCGTGGATGTCGGAGAACGAGATGAAGATCCTGTCGAGGAAGGAGCGGGACGCCTTCGTCGACGCGGCGGTGCGGACCTCGGAGAAGACGGTCCGGGAGACCTGGCCGACGATGTAGTTGTTGGCGTCGTTGGTCTCGACCTTCAGGGCGCCCGTCTCGGGGGAGGCACCGGAACTCGACGCGATGCGGGCGCTGAAGTCCTCGGGCATCGTCAGGGACAGGTAGTACGTGCCGTCTTCGACGCCCTTGCGGGCCTCGGCGGAGCTGACCTCGTGCCAGGCGAAGACCTCGCTGTCGCGCAGGCCCTTGACGATGTCGTCGCCCGCCGACAGCTCCTCGCCGTCGGCGGTCGCGCCCTTGTCGTCGTTGACCAGGGCGACGGGGACGCGGTCGAGCTGTCCGTACGGATCCCAGAAGGACCACAGGTACAGGGCTCCGTACAGCAGCGGCAGCAGCACGATCGCGACGATCGCGGCGCGGGGCAGCTTCCCCCGGCCGAACCGCTTCAGCTCAAGCGCGGCGAGCTTCGGCGAGCGCATCGGTCGTTCCCTCCCCGTCGGTGGCGTCGGTGGCGTCGGTGGCGTCGGTGGCGTCGGTGGCACTCGTGGTGTCTGCGGTGCCCACGGCGTCCGTTGCGTCCGCTGTGTCCGTTGCGTCTTGTGCGTCCGTACGAATGACGCTGGTGCACTCCCGGGCCTGGCCGCACACGGCCAGCACGGTGGTGCCCGCGTCGGCCACGGACCGCAGCAGCTCCCACGCCGTGGCGCGGTCGGCGTCCGAGAGCTTCAGGTCGGAGTCGTCGACGGCGAGCAGCATCGGGCGGCCGATGAGCGCGAGGGCGATCGACAGCCGCAGCGCTTCGAGCCGTTCCAGGTCGCGCACCGAGGTGCGGCCCTCCTTGGGCAGGCCGCTCGGGTCCAGCCCGGCCGCCTCCAGCGCCGCGTCGATCCGCTGGCGCAGGGCCCCGGTGCGTTCGGCGCGCGGACGGAGCAGATCGCGCAGCGAGCCGTCGTAGCGGCTCCGGAGCAGGGCCCGTTCCCTCAGGTGCTCGTCGACGGTGAGGGCCGGGTCGAGGTCGCTCACCCCCGGTACGTGGGCGAGCGCGCTGATCCGGCGTACGGCGGCCATCTTGCGCGGCAGCGCCAGCCCGCCGACCTCGGCGCGGCCCGCCGCCGGGCGCATCCGGCCGGTGAGCGCCAGCAGGAGGCAGGTCCGGCCGGAGCCGGAGGGGCCCTCGACGCCGATGAGCGAACCGGGCGCGGCGTCGACGTCCACCGAGCGGAAGGCCCAGCCGCGCGGGCCCTTCACTCCGAAGCCCTCGGCGAAAACGGCCGCCCCTGACGGGCTGTCCACGAGTCCTCCCCTGCGCGACGGTCCCGCGCCGGTGCATGACGCACCTGTGCGTCACACGTCCGTGCGTCGCGCGTCCGTGCACGACACGTCTTTGAACTGACTGGTCAGTGCAAAAACTATCCCGAAGGAATCCGGTGCAGCAAAAGCGCACGTCAAGTCGGGTGTGACGGAACGGGGGTTCGGCCCATGCCTCGCGTGATCACTGCCGAGGCGTGTAGGCAGAGACATGACGCAAGCAATCGACCCCCAGTCCTTCGACCGCTTCGCCCTGGACTACGACCGCTTCGTGAGCCTGCTCCCGGGGCAGAACACCGCATGGCTGACGGCGCTCGACCTGAAGGGCGGGCGCGCCCTGGACGCCGGCTGCGGATCGGGGCACGCGGTCCAGGCGCTGGCGGACGGCTTCGACGAGGTCGTCGGCCTGGACCTGAGCGCTCCACTGATCGAGATCGCCCGGGCCAAGCGGGCGCGGCCTCATGTGCGTTACGTGGTGCAGGACCTGTTCGAGCTGACCGACGACGACGGCTTCGACCTGGTCTACAGCCACACGACGCTGCACCACCTGGACGACTGCCGGGCGGGTCTGGAGCACCTGAAGGGGCTCGTGCGACCCGGGGGCACGGTCGCGCTGATCGACAACGTCAGCGACCGGCGCCCCACGCCGCCGCGCTGGGCGTACACCTGGGGCGCGCGGTTGGGCTTCCCGGGCGACGTGCTGCGCTTGGGGCTGCGCGACGCCTGGTTCCAACTGCGCTTCTGGCACAGCGGCCCGTGGTTGGCGCATCTGCTCAGCGACCGCTACCTGTCGCGCGAGCAGTTCCGCGCGCTGTACGGGGACGTCTTCCCCGGGGCCCGGTTCGACGACCTCGGCTTCGCCCTGGCGATGGTCTGGACGGCCCCGCAGGGCGCCGGCGGGACCTGGTGACGCGGGCCGCCCGCCCGCACTGACCCCAACCGCCCGCTTCACCCGAGTCTTGGTTGAAAGGCCAGGTCAGAGCCGATTGTCAGTGGTGGCCTGCACGATGGACACATACGGCCACCGTGCCGTCACACGACGACAGGAGGTTCGTCATGGCCAGTCACCACGCGGCAGCCGCGCACCGGCGCCGTGCCACCGGCCCTGTCCCCTCACTGACCGGGCCCGCGAGCGATGTGCACCCCGTCCTGCGGCGCGCCTCCGCACCGCCCGCCGCCCTCGACCTCCTCGCCCAGGCCCGCGCAGGGCTGGACGAGGCCGCCGCCTTCGAGACTCCGAACGAGCGGTACGCGATGGCGCACCTCGCAGCCCTGCGCACCGCCGCGGCCGTGCTCGCGGCCCGCGGGTATCCGGACGCCCCGCAGCCCGCCGCCGGCGGCCGGGGCACCGCCCCCCGGCGCGGTCGGCGCGCCGGCATACGCAGCGCCTGGGAGCTGCTGCCCGAGACCGCTCCCGAACTGTCCGAGTGGAGCGCCCGCTTCGCCGCGGGCGCCAGTCGCCGGGCCCGCGCCGAAGCGGGCATCCGGGGCGCCGCGAGCAGCGGCGACGCCGACGAACTGCTGAGGAACGCCGGGATGTTCCTCCGCCTGGTGGAGCGGATGCTGGTGCTCCAGCCCGTCCTGCCGCAGCCGAGGACGGAGCAGCCGGTGGAGGGGCCGCCGGCAGGGGAGGCGACGGGGGTGACGGAGGTGATCGACGAGAAGGCCGGGTGAGCGGCGCCGTGGGCGCACGGCGGGCGCGGACCCGTCGAACAGAGGCAATCCGGGCGGAGGCAATAGGGTGGACAGCGTCGTCACCCGACGAGATCCCGAGATCCCGCGACCGCGGCCGGCACCGACCGTGGTCGTACGCACACCATCCGCCCGCCCGGTCCGCGTCCACGCGATCGGGGCGGTACCGCCCGAGGAGTCAACTGCCGTGCCGGACCAGGCCCCCCGTGGGGAGACCACTTCGCGCCCGCCCCGCGCCGCTCTGCGTACCTCCGTGGTCTGGGAGGTCCTGAAGGACGCCATCGACCAGCGGGTCAAGGACACCGGGGCGGACGCCCTGGACGTGCTCGACACCGGTGGCGGCAGCGGCTCCTTCGCCGTGCCCCTCGCCCAGCTCGGGCACCGCGTCACCGTCGTCGACCCCAGCCCCAACGCGCTGTTCGCGCTGGAGCGACGGGCCGCCGAAGCCGGCGTGGCCGACCAGGTGAAGGCCGTCCAGGGCGATGTGCACGGCCTCTTCGACGTCGTCGAGCGCGAGGGCTACGACCTGGTCCTGTGCCACGGCGTGCTGGAGTACGTGGACGACCCCGCCGGGGGCGTACGGAACGCGGTCGACGCGTTGCGGCCCGCAGGCGCCCTCAGCCTGCTCGCCGCCGGCCTGGGCGGCGCGGTCCTCGCCCGCGCCCTGGCCGGGCACTTCACCGAGGCGCGGCACGCCCTGGACGACCCGGCGGGACGCTGGGGCGAGGGCGACCCGGTGCCCCGGCGCTTCACCGCCGACCAGCTCACCGCCCTCGTGGCCGGGGCCGGCGCGGAGGCCGGCGCGGTGCACGGCGTACGGGTCTTCACCGACCTCGTCCCCGGGGTCCTGGTGGACACCGAGCCCGGTGCGCTGGACGCCCTGCTGAAGCTGGAGGCCGCGGCGGCCGAACTGCCGGCCTTCCGCTCCATCGCCACCCAGCTGCACGTGCTGGCCCAGAAGCATCGCTGATCAGCGGTGTAGCAGCAGATGGACTACGACACATACCACCCGAACGTGTCGTTCGCCCCGTATGATCGAGGGACACCGTCCGGCATGACGGATCGGAGGTTGGGGAATCTACGCCTCAGCAGGCCGAGCCGCCGTGGCGGCCCGATCAGCGATTTGACGTAACGACATAGAGGGCGGGTTTCACGGGGGCGATTCCCTGCCTATCCTGAAAGGGCCGCATCCGGTCGCCCCCGCGGCCGACGACTAGGAGGACTCCGTGCCGCTCTCGGAGCACGAGCAGCGAATGCTCGAGCAGATGGAGCGAGCGCTGTACGCCGAAGATCCCAAATTCGCGACAGCGCTTGAGGGAAGCGGGCTGCGTACGTACACCCGGCGACGGGTCTACCAGGCGGTTGCAGGCTTCCTGGTGGGTATCGCGCTCCTCATGGCCGGAATGGTCGCACAGCAGATCTGGATCAGCGTGGTGGGGTTCCTCGTCATGCTGGGCTGTGCGGTTCTGGCGGTCACCGGCTGGCGCAAGGCGCCCAAGCCGGGCGAGCAGCGGACCATGGGGGACGCGGCGGGAGGCGCCCGTCGTCAGCCCCGGCAAACACGTCAGCGCAAGTCGATGATGAACCGCATCGAAGAACGGTGGCAGCGCCGCCGTGACGAGCAAGGACACTGAGTCACCCACGGCCCGTGGGCGGTGCGCCCGCAGCCGTGTCCGGCTCTGACACCCCGGCACGCCCGTCTCTCCGGACGCGAGTCCCTCAATGCCCCATGCCCGCCCTCCGCGGCGGACACGGGGCATTGTGCTGTACCGACCCCGACGTGGACCTGAGGCCGATCCGAAGGGCCTTCCGGAGAGGTGTGGCTGCCGTTCGGAGCACCACCAGGCTGAGGGCCCGCCCCCCTACGTCGGGGGTGGGCCCTCAGCCACATGACTCCGTGTGCCCGTGTGCCTCAGTCCGTGCGGTGCGCCCGGGCCGTGACCCGGGCGCACCCGCTCAGCCGCGCTGACGGGACGGGCGCCGCAGGCCGGGCAGCCTGCGTGGCATCCGGGAACGCACCGCGGTGCGACCGCGCTCCAGGAACGCTCCCCACCGTGCCGAAACGGCCCAGACCACCCGAACGGCGGAACGGGGGAACAGCCGGGCCCGCACTCGCTCCCACCGGCCCGCTGCCGCTGCCAGTCCGGCGCGCACCCGGCCGACGTCGTCGACCAGGCCCGTGGCGGCCCGTGGCTGCGGCGCGTACAGCACCTGCTCCACCGCACCGGCGATCCGGTGGACGGCCTCGGCCGCCTCGCCCTCCAAACGGCCCAGCAGCACGATCCGCTCGGCCGACTTGCGGGCCGTGAGGGCGTCGTCGGGCACGATGCCGTGGTCCCACGCCGTGTCCAACACCTCCAGCCACGCCTGGAGCGTCCGGGCCCGGGCGTCGTCGGGCGTACGCCCCCGGGAGCCCAGCCGACGCGCGGTCAACCGCATCCGCCACAACACCGGCAACAGCGGCAGCACGACCACGACGAGCGCGGCGAGCGCGATCAGCGGGACGCGCCACGAGGAGCCGTCGGAAGCGGGGGGCGTGACCGCCAGGGCCGGCGCCGAACTCTCGCACTCCCCGCGCCGCCGCTGGTCGGCCGGGCAGGTCTCCACCGTGGACGCCGCCGCGGAGGGTGCCTGGGACACGGACGGCTGCGGCGCCGCCGGGTCCGACGGGCCCGTGGACGGCGAGTCCGGCAGGGCGTAGTCCGGCACGCTGCCGATGCTGGGCGTGGGCTCGAAACGGGTCCACCCCACGCCCTCGAAGTACAGCTCGGGCCAGGCGTGGGCATTGCGGATGCTCACCGACATCGTGTCGTCGGCGCGCTGGGTGCCCGGGGTGAACCCCACCGCGACCCGGGCCGGTATGCCCAGGGTGCGGGCCATCGCGGCCATCGAGAAGGAGAAGTGGACGCAGAAGCCCCGCTTGTCCCGCAGGAAGCGGGTGATCGCCGAGACGCCCGTACCGGACCGCACGTCGGTGTCGTAGGTGAAGCCGCCGTTCACCGCGAACCAGTCCTGGAGGAGGACCGCGGACTCGTAGTCGTTGCGGGCGCCGACGGTGATGTTCTCCGCGGTCTCCTTGACCACGTCCGGCAGCGACGAGGGCACCTTGGTGTACTCCGCGACGATGTCGGCCGGCGGACGCGGCGCCGTCGCCAGGTCCTCCGACGTGGGCTTCACCAGCAGGCTGCTGACGGAGTACTCGACGCCGCGGGTGTTCTGGCCGCGGTCGCCGACGAGGGTGCGGCCCTCCGGCTCGAAGCGCCAGCGGCCGTCGATGTCCACCCGGGTCGCCGGATACGGCATCGGCAGCCAGTCCTGGCGGTAGCCGTCGGAGGCGGTGATGTTCGTCTGGACCTCCTGCGTCGCGATCGACGAACTCAGGCCCGTCGGCTGCGGCAGCCGGTCCGGAACGTCCTTGACGCCGCGCTCCGAGGTCTTCCACGTCGTGCCGTCGAACTGGTCGAGCGCCACGAACCGCAGGTACATGCCGTCCTTGTCCGGCGCGTTCGTCCGGTAGCGCAGGACCTCGACGTCCTCGGGCTGGTTCAGGCTGTCCTGGAGCGAGACGAGCGGATTGACCGCGTTGATCGTGCTGCCGCCCGAGCCGGAGCCGCTGCCGGAGCGCGAGTCGGCCAGCAGGCCGCTGTCGAGCGCCGGGAGGGCCGCCGGGACCACGAGCGCGACCCCCAGCGCCAGCACCCCGATGCGCCGGCCGGTGCGCACCGGGGCCAGCGGCGGACCCGCCGAGCGGGCGCCCTGCGCGCCGCGCGCCGCCGCCGACGTACCGCCGAAGACGCGGCCCCACTGGGAGAGCCGATCGCGCCCCTCCGCCAGCAGGAGCAGCAGATAGCCGGTCGCGGAGACCAGGAACCACAGCACGCTCGCCGCGTCGCCGGCGAGGCCCGCGGCGACCGAGTAGAGCGCGAGCAGCGGCAGACCGGCCGGGGCGGCGCTGCGGTAGGTCACCGCGAGCGCGTCCACCATCAGGCCGACCGCCAGCACCCCGCCGATCACCATCAGCTCTATGCCGGCGGAGGACGGCGCCGGGATCGCGTACCGCTCGATGTCCTGGCCGCCCCGGGAGAGCAGCTCGCCGAACCGGGCCAGCACCTCGGGGCCGGGCACCACGCCCAGCAGCGCCTCCTGCCGGGCGAAGGCCACGGTGAGCAGCATCAGACCGACGAGGGCCTGGAAGACCAGGGTCAGCGGCCGGGCCAGCGACACCCGCCTGCCCACGGCGCCCGCCCCGAACTGCACCGCGAGCAGCACCGCGGCCAGCACCAGCCAGCGAGCCGAGTCCAGCAGGGGCAGCATCGCGCTCGCCGCCATCAGCGTCGCCGCGTACGCACAGAGCGCGATCCGGGCGCGTCCGCTCATGACCGACCTCCCGCGACGCCGCCCGCGCCGAGCCCGAGGGATTCGGCGCGCTGCCGGCCGGCCTGCTGCCACAGGGCGGGCAGTGCCGCGCCTGGCGGCACCGCGAGCGCCGTCCAGCCGGCCTCCCGCAGCACCCTCAGCCGCGCCTCCACCGGCCCGGCCGCAGCCCCGCCCGTCACCCACGCCTCACTGTCCAGTACGAAGGCCACCGCGCCCGAGCCGCGCTGCCGCATGCGTGCCACGCGCGTCACCTGCTCCTCGTCGAGGTCGCCGAGGAAGGCGACCAGCAGCCCCTCACCGGCGCCCCGCGCCGTGCCGTACGACGGGGAGAAGTCCAGCCCGTCGGAGTGGTCGACCACGGCGAGGGTGTCCATCAGCAGGCCCGCGGCGTCCGCGGACTCCTGGGACGCGCCGGCGAAGCCGTCGGCTCCCTCCGCGGGCACCGAATCCCCGGTGTCCGTCAGCAGTCGGACCGTGTACCCCTGGGCCATCATGTGCAGCAGGACCGAGGCCGCGCCCGACACCGCCCACTCGAAGGCCGCGTCCGGGCCCACGCCCTCGTAGGCCACCGAGCGGGTGTCCAACAGGACGGTGCACCGGGCCCGCTGGGGCTGCTCCTCGCGGCGCACCATCAACTCGCCGAAGCGCGCGGTGGAGCGCCAGTGCACCCGGCGCAGGTCGTCGCCGTGGCGGTAGGCGCGGGGGATGATGTCGTCGTCGCCGGCGAGCGCCAGCGAGCGGCGGTGCCCCTCGCCGTACCCCGCGGACTCGCCCGCCAGGCGCACGGGCGGGAGCTGCTCGGTGTGCGGGATCACGGTGAGCACGTCGAACGCGCTGAAGGACCGGGTCAGTTCGCACATGCCGAAGGGGTCGGTGAGGCGGAGCTGGAGCGGTCCGAGCGGATACTGCCCCCGCAGGTCCGAGCGGACCCGGTACGACACCTCGCGCCGCCCGGCCGCCTCCACGCGGTCCAGCACGAACCGGGGGCGGGGCCCCAGCACGTACGGCACGTGGTCCTGGAGCATCAGCAGACCGGTGGGCATCCGGGAGATGTTGTCCATCCGTAGATGGACCCTGGCCTCCGCGCCGGCGGCCACCCGCGCGGGCGCGAGCCGGCGGCTGCCCGCGACCCGGTGGCGCGTGCCGTACAGGACGGCGGTGCACACCAGCGGCAGCGCCGTGAGCAGCAGCCCCACCCGCAACAGGTCGTCCTGGCCCAGGGCGTACGCACAGGCCGTGGCCGCCACTCCGGCGGCCACGAACGAGCGTCCCCGGGTGGTCAGCCCGCTCAGCGCCACCCGCAGGCCGCCCTGCCCCCGCTCGGCGAGCGCCGAAGCGGGGGCGGCGGCATCGGCGGGTGCACCGGCGGCGGTGTCCGCGGCGGGCATCACAACCGCCGTGCGTCGTGCTGCCGGCCGTAGTACTGCGGGGGTTGGTGGCCGGGGACGTACGCCGCCTGGCTGCCGCCGGCCGTGGGCACCGGGGTGCGCTGGAGGATCTCCAGCACGACCTGTTCGGCCGTGCGGCGGTTCAACTGGGCCTGCGCGGTGGGCAACAGTCGGTGCGCCAGCACCTGCACCACCAGCGCCTGGACGTCGTCCGGCAGGGCGTAGTCCCGGCCGTTCAGCGCGGCGTTGGCCTTGGCGGCGCGCAGCAGGTGCAGCGTGGCCCGCGGCGAGGCGCCCAGCCGCAGGTCCGGATGGCTGCGGGTGGCGGCGACCAGCTCGACCGCGTACCGCTGGACGGACTCGGCGACGTGCACGCCGCGGACCGCCTCGATCAGCTTCACGATGTCGTGCGCATGGGCGACCGGCTGGATGTCGTCCAGCGGCGAGGGCCCGCCGTGCACGTCGAGCATGCGCAACTCGGCCTCCGCGCTCGGGTAGCCGATGGACACCCGGGCCATGAAGCGGTCCCGCTGGGCCTCGGGCAGCGGATAGGTGCCCTCCATCTCCACCGGATTCTGGGTGGCCACCACCATGAAGGGGCTGGGCAGCTCGTACGTGCTCCCGTCGACGGTGACCTGCCGCTCCTCCATCGACTCCAGCAGCGCCGACTGGGTCTTGGGCGAGGCGCGGTTGATCTCGTCGCCGATGACGATCTGGGCGAAGATGGCGCCCGGTTTGAACTCGAAGTCCCGCTCGTGCTGGTCGAAGACGGACACGCCGGTGATGTCGGACGGCAACAGGTCCGGCGTGAATTGAATGCGTCTGACGGTGCAGTCCACGGACCGCGCCAGCGTCTTCGCCAGCATCGTCTTGCCCACGCCCGGCACGTCCTCGATCAGGAGGTGTCCTTCGGCGAGCAGCACCGTCAGCGTGAGCCGTACGACCTCGGGCTTGCCCTCGATCACACCCTCCACCGACCTGCGGACACGATCCGCTGTGGCGGTCAGATCTGTGAGGCTCGCTCGATCGTCATAGGTCGTCACACGGCCCTCCTCGGCCCGTTCTCCGGGCCGGGACTGCGATGCCCGGCCCACCCCGAAACACGGGCACCGCCCCCCATCGGTTCGAGGGGCGTGCCTCTCCCCGCATTCTTGTTGCCGTTACCGCTTCGTGTCACTTGCCTGTGGATAACAGTGGCGGGTTTGGGGGGGTTGGCCGGACATATCCGGTGGCGCGAGGGTGCACGTCGGCGCCGACGACGGCGTCAGGCGGCCGGGTCGATCTCCCGCAGCAGCCCTTCCTTCACGTCGAAGACGAAGCCGCGCACGTCGTCGGTGTGGAGCAGGAACGGGGAGGTGCGCACCCGCTGCATCGACTGCCGCACGTCCTGGTCGACGTCGCGGAACGCCTCCACCGCCCACGGCGGACGCTGACCCACCTCGTCCTCCAGCTCGTGCCGGAAGTCCTCCGTCAGCGACTCCAGGCCGCAGCCGGTGTGGTGGATCAGGATGACGCTCCGGGTGCCGAGGGCCCGCTGGCTGATGGTGAGGGAGCGGATCACGTCGTCCGTCACGACGCCGCCGGCGTTGCGGATGGTGTGGCAGTCGCCCAGTTCCAGGCCGAGGGCGGCGTGCAGGTCGAGCCGAGCG
Organism: Streptomyces sp. NPDC048057; assembly: GCF_040653095.1. NCBI lineage: Bacteria > Bacillati > Actinomycetota > Actinomycetes > Kitasatosporales > Streptomycetaceae > Streptomyces > Streptomyces sp. NPDC048057. The sequence continues at coordinate 19,030 of NZ_JBEZNF010000016.1, read as the reverse complement.
TCCATGCAGGCGACGACCGCCACCCGCAGCACGGGGCGGGCGTCCATCCCGGGGTCCTGGAAGTCGGTCGCGTAGCTCCGGTTCGCCGAGACCAGGCGATCGGTGACCGTGCCGTCGGTGCGCGCGTTGTCGGTGCGCGCGCTGTCGGCGGGGAGGTGCGCGGAAGTCGTCATGTCGACGACGGTAACGGGAAGGCACCCCTCCGGCCTGCTGTGAGAGCGGACAAAGAACATCAACGCGGCTTGTTGTGAGGTAACCCACAGAGGCGATGTGTCGACATCCGTTCGAGTGAATCGGCGGAACCGTTCCCCCGCCCGCCACGCCGTCGACCGGTTGATTGACCGGGCAGGACCGTGGACTAAAGTGACGCGCAGTCCACTGGCGCGGCCCGTGCTGCACCGATGGCAGGACCGGGCAGGCCGGCACGTCCGGTCGCGTCCAGTACGGTCAGTCGTTCCGCCGGTACGTCCAGTACGTCCCGCACGTCCGTCCAGTAGATTTCCAGATCGTCTCCCCGCGTGTGCGGCATACGCACGGCTCGGCCTTCCTTCTCAGCTCGCCGGTCGCTCCAGCCCCGCGCCGGACCTGAGAGGGCCCCGTGAGCAATACCCGACACGTCCCGGTGATGCTCCAGCGGTGCCTGGACCTGTTGGCCCCCGCCCTGGAGCACCCCGGAGCCGTCGTCGTCGACTGCACCCTCGGACTCGGCGGGCACAGCGAGGCCCTGCTGACCCGGTTCCCCGAGGCCCGGCTGGTGGCGCTCGACCGGGACAAGGAGGCCCTGCGGCTGTCGGCCGAGCGCCTCGCGCCCTTCGGGGAGCGCGCCACGCTCGTCCACGCGGTGTACGACGAACTGCCCGAGGTGCTCGACCGGCTCTCCCTCCCGCGCGTGCAGGGCGTCCTGTTCGACCTCGGCGTCTCGTCCATGCAGCTCGACGAGGCGGACCGGGGCTTCGCCTACGCCCAGGACGCCCCGCTGGACATGCGGATGGACCAGACGACCGGCATCTCGGCCGCCGAGGTCCTCAACACCTACCCGCCGGGCGAACTGGTGCGGATCCTGCGGACGTACGGCGAGGAGAAGCAGGCCAAACGGATCGTTTCCGCAGTGGTGCGCGAGCGGGACCAGGAGCCGTTCAGCCACAGCGCCCGACTCGTCCAACTCATCCGCGACGCCCTGCCGCAGGCCGCCAAGCGCACCGGCGGCAACCCCGCCAAGCGCACCTTCCAGGCCCTGCGCATCGAGGTGAACGGGGAGCTGCGCGTCCTGGAGCGGGCGATCCCGGCGGCCGTGGGGGCCCTGGACGTCGGCGGCCGGATCGCGGTGCTGTCGTACCACTCGCTGGAGGACCGGCTGGTCAAGCAGGTCTTCGCGGCCGGCGCCAGCAACACGGCGCCGCCCGGGCTGCCCGTCGTCCCCGAGGAGTTCCAGCCCCGGCTGAAGCTGCTGACCCGGGGCGCCGAGCTGCCGACCGAGGAAGAGGTCGCCGAGAACCGGCGGGCCGCCCCGGCGCGTCTGAGGGGAGCACAGCGCATCCGTGAGGACGCGCGGTGAGTCATACGGGCAGCGGACACACGCACGGCGGAGCGAGCGGGAGGATGCGGTGAGCACAGCGGGCAAACAGCTCAGGGGACGCGCCGCGAGACTCGCCCGGCTGATGCCCGCGGGCCCCAGCAACGCGGCCCGCACCCCCTTCGTCTTCCTGATCGTGGTCCTCCTCGGCGGCGGCCTCATCACCCTGCTGATGCTGAACTCCTCGCTCAACGAAGGCTCCTTCGAGCTCAGCGAGCTGAAGCGCAAGACCACCGAACTCACCGACGAACAGCAGGCCCTCCAGCGCGACGTCGACGACCGCTCCGCGCCCGACGCCCTGGAGCGGCGGGCCCGGGAGCTGGGCATGGTCCCCGGCGGCGGCCCCGCCTTCATCGACCCCGACGGCACCGTCAAGGGCGAGCCCGGCAAGGCGGCGAAGCCCGACGCCGACCCGTCGCCGCCGGGCGCCGAGCAGGAGCCGCCGACGGTGCCGCCCCCGGCCGACTCCACGGGACAGCCCACGCTGGGGCCGTCGTCCTCGCCCGCGGCCGCCGGCCCCCAGGCGCAGCAGGACACGTCCCCGAACCAGGGCCAGCCCACAGGCCAGGGGCAGGGTCAGGACCAGGTCCAGAGCCAGACCGGCCAGACCGGCCAGAGCCAGGGCCCGCTGCCCGAGCCCCAGACCAGCCCTCAGCCCGCCCTCCGGTCCCACACGTCCGCGCAACCGCCCCAGACGCCCCCCGGCAGGTGACGCAGTGCCCCCTCAGGAACCACGCCGGCGCCCCGCCCCCCGGGACCGGGGAGCCCCCTCGCGCGGCCGGGTCCCGGGACCGTCCCCACGACCGTCCGCCCGCCCCGCCCGCCGCCCCTCCGGCGGCCCCGGCGGGCCCCGCGGCCCGCGCGGCACCGGCCCCCTGCGGCTCGGCAGCCCGCGCCCCCGACTGCGCCTGGTCGGCTTCGGGCTCACCCTGGTGATGCTCGCCTTCGTGGTCCGCCTCCTCCAGGTCCAGGCGGTGGATGCCGAGGCGTACGCGGCCAAGGCCGACAAGAGCCGCTACCTGAGCGTCAAACTCGCCGCCGAGCGCGGCGAGATCACCGACCGGTCCGGGATCGCGCTGGCGAGCAGCGTCGACGCGTACGACATCACCGCCGACCCGAAGCTGTTCACCCCCGAGGAGAGCAAGGCCCCCGACGCGCCCGAACAGGCCGCGGCGCTGCTCGCACCCGTCCTGAACGTGCCCGTCGAGGACGTCGTCACCAAGCTCAAGAAGCCCAAGTCCCGCTACACCGTGCTGGCCCGTCGCCAGACCCCCCAGGTGTGGAACCAGATCAAGGACCTCAAGGGCGTCTTCGCCGAGAAGGCCCGCGAGGACAAGGCCAAGGGTGGCCCGGGCGCCAACGTCCTCGCCGGCGTCTTCCAGGAGCCCAGCAGCAAGCGGGTGTACCCGAACGGCGAGCTGGCCGCCGGGATACTGGGATACGTGAACGCCGACGGCCGCGGCGGCGGGGGCGTCGAGTCCATGCTCGACAAGCAACTCGCCGGCCAGGACGGCGAGGTCACCTACGCCCAGTCCGGCGGACGCCGGGTGCCCACCGCCGGCGGCACCCGCGAGACCCCCGCAGTCCCCGGCTCCGACATCGAACTCACCATCGACCGGGACATCCAGTGGGCGGCCCAGCAGGCGATCTCCGAGCAGGTGGAGAAGTCCAAGGCCGACCGCGGTTACGTGATCGTGCAGGACACCCGCACCGGCGAGGTCCTCGCGATGGCGAACTCGCCCGGCTTCGACCCCAACGACCTCAACCGGGCGGACGCCGCCGGGCTGGGCAACGCGGCGCTCCAGGACGCGTTCGAGCCCGGCTCCACCGCCAAGGTCGTGTCCATGGCCGCCGTCCTGGAAGAGGGCGCGGCGACCCCCGACACTCACGTGGTGGTCCCCAACCGGCTGCACCGCGGCGACCGCCTCTTCAAGGACGACGTCGACCACCCGACCTGGTACCTCACCCTCAACGGCGTCCTGGCCAAGTCGAGCAACATCGGCACCATCCTGGCGACCGGCCAGCTCGGCAAGACCCAGGCCCAGGCCAACCAGGTGCTCCACTCGTACCTGAAGAAGTTCGGCCTCGGCAGCCCCACCGGCCTCGACTACCCGGGCGAGACGCCCGGCATCCTCGCCCCGCCGTCGAAGTGGTCCACCTCGCAGCAGTACACGATCCCCTTCGGCCAGGGCATGTCCATCAACGCCATGCAGGCGGCGTCCGTCTACTCGACCATCGCCAACGGCGGCGTCCGCATCGAACCCACCCTCGTCCGCGGCTCCAAGGGCCCGGACGGACGGTTCGCCGCGGCGCCCGCCCCCCAGAAGACCCGGGTCGTCAGCGAGAAGACCGCCACCACCCTGGCGGCCATGCTGGAGTCCGTCGTCGGCAACGAGGAGGGCACCGGCACCAAGGCCCGCATCGACGGCTACCGCGTCGCCGGCAAGACGGGCACGGCCAACCGCGTCGACCCCGAACTGGGCCGCTACCGCGGCTACACCGCCTCCTTCGCCGGATTCGCCCCCGCCGACAAGCCCCGGGTCACCGTCTACTGCGCCATCCAGAACCCGACCAAGGGCAGCTACTTCGGCGGCCAGATCTGCGGCCCGATCTACCAGAAGGTGATGGCCTTCGCCCTGAAGACCCTCCAGGTCCCGCCGACGGGCGCCGAGCCCGCCGGGCTGCCCGTCACCTTCAAACCGGGCGGTTGACCGGTGTCCCCCGGGGCACCCGTACCCGCCGGACGCCGCCCTGCCGCGCCCCGGAGCCACCCGGGCACGACTCCCGAGCCGCCCCGGCCGCCCGACGCACATCCCCTGATCCAAGGAACCACCAGTGACGACGATCACCCCCGATTCCGGGAACCACGGCCCCGGACGGACCTCTTTTGGCCCCGCCCGCACCACGCCCGGTACGCTCACCGCCGTGCCACACCCTGATCAGTACGGAACGACCTCCCCGGAAGGCGCGGCCGAGTCGGCCGGGCAGCCGGGAGCCCCCCGACCGCACCGCCTCCATCCGACACCCCTCGGGGAGCTGGCGGTCCGAGCGGGGCTGAGGGCCCCTGAGGGGGGAGCGGCGCCGGATCAGGCCCAGGTCACCGGCATCACCCACGACTCCCGCGCGGTGCGCCCCGGCGACCTGTACGCCGCCCTGCCGGGCGCCCGGCTGCACGGCGCCGACTTCGCCGCCCAGGCCGCCGACCTCGGCGCGGTCGCCGTCCTCACCGACCCCACGGGCGCCGAGCGGGCCGCCGCCACCGGCCTGCCCGTCCTCGTCGCCGACGACCCCCGCGGGCACATGGGCGAGCTCGCCGCCGCGATCTACGGACACCCCGGCGAGTCCCTGCTCCAGCTCGGCATCACCGGCACCTCCGGCAAGACGACCTCCGTCTACCTCGTCGAGGGCGGCCTGCGCGCCGCCGGCCGCGCCGCCGGCCTGATCGGCACGGTCGAGACCCGCATCGGCGGCGAGAGCGTCAAGTCGGAGCGCACGACCCCGGAGGCCACCGACCTCCAGGCGCTGTTCGCCGTGATGCGCGAGCGGGGCGTCGAGGCGGTCGCCATGGAGGTCTCCAGCCACGCCCTGGTGCTCGGCCGGGTCGACGGCTGCGTCTTCGACGTCGCCGTCTTCAACAACCTCAGCCCGGAGCACATGGAGTTCCACTCCGACATGGAGGACTACTTCCGGGCGAAGGCACGGCTGTTCACCCCGGCGCGCAGCCGCACCGGGGTCGTCAACCTGGACGACGAGTGGGGCCGCCGGCTCGCCAAGGAGGCGTCCGTACCGGTCACCACCTTCTCCGCCGAGGGCGACCCGGACGCCGACTGGCGCGCCGAGGACGTCGAACTCGGCGCCGTCCGCTCCGTCTTCACCGTCGTCGGGCCCGCCGGTCAGCGCGTCCGGGCCGAGGCACCGCTCCCGGGCGCCTTCAACGTCGCGAACACCCTCGCGGCCGTCGTGACCCTCGCCGTCGCCGGGATCGACCCGCAGACGGCCGCCGACGGCATCGCCGCCGTCCCGGGCGTCCCCGGCCGGCTGGAGCGCGTCGACGAGGGTCAGCCCTACCTCGCCGTCGTCGACTACGCGCACAAGACCGACGCCGTCGAGTCCGTGCTGCGCTCGCTGCGCAAGGTCACCGAGGGCCGGCTGCACATCGTGCTCGGCTGCGGCGGCGACCGCGACACCACCAAGCGCGGCCCGATGGGCGCGGCAGCCGCCCGGCTCGCCGACACCGCCGTGCTGACCTCCGACAACCCCCGCTCCGAGGACCCCCTCGCGATCCTCGCCACCATGCTCGCCGGCGCCGCCCAGGTGCCCGCCCACGAGCGCGGCCACGTGCTCGTCGAGGCCGACCGGGCCGCGGCCATCGCCGCCGCAGTGGCCCGCGCCGAGCCCGGCGACACCGTCCTGATCGCCGGCAAGGGCCACGAGCAGGGCCAGGACGTCGCCGGAGTCGTCCGCTCCTTCGACGACCGCCAGGTCCTGCGCGCAGCCATCCGCGCCTCCCGTACGGCGGCAGCCGCCCCCGTCCCACCGCACCCATCGCACGAGAAGCCCCGGGGATGACCCTGTGATCACCCTCTCCCTCGCCGAGGTCGCCGAAATCGTCGGCGGGCAGTCGCACGACATACCGGATCCGACCGCCGAGGTCACCGGCCCCGTCGTCACCGACTCCCGGGCCGTCGCCCCCGGCGCCCTCTTCGTCGCCTTCGCCGGTGCCAACGTCGACGGCCACGACTACGCCGCACGGGCCGTGGCCGACGGCGCCGTCGGCGTCCTCGCCACCCGTCCCGTCGGCGTGCCCGCCGTCGTGGTCCCCGACGTCACCGCGGCCCTGGGCGCCCTCGCGCGCCACGTCGTGGAGCGCCTGGGCGCCACCACCGTCGCGCTCACCGGATCGGTCGGCAAGACCGGCACCAAGGACCTCATCGCCCAACTCCTGTCGCGCAAGGGCCCGACGGTCTACCCGGCGGGCAACCTCAACAACGAGATCGGGCTGCCGCTCACCGCGCTGCGCGCCGACGCCGCCACCGAGCACCTGGTGCTGGAGATGGGCGCCCGCTACGTGGGCGACATCCGTTACCTCACCGAGCTCGTACCGCCGCGGATCTCCCTCGTCCTGAACGTCGGCACCGCCCACATCGGCGAGTTCGGCGGCCGGGAGCGGATCGCCGAGGCCAAGGGCGAGATCGTGGAGGCGCTGCCCGAGGACGGCGTGGCCGTGCTCAACGCGGACGACCCCCTCGTACGGGCCATGGCGGCGCGCACGAAGGCCCGCGTGGTGACCTTCGGGGAGTCGGACAACGCCGACATCCGTGCCGAGAACGTGCGTCTCACCCCGCAGGGGCAGCCCGCGTTCACGCTTCACACCCCCACCGGGTGCAGCGATGTGACGATGCGGCTGTACGGTGAGCACCACGTGTCGAACGCGCTCGCCGCGACCGCCGTCGCCCATGAGTTGGGCCTGCCCGTCGACGAGATCGCCAGCGCGCTCTCCGAGGCAGGTAACCTCTCCCGCTGGCGCATGGAGGTCACCGAGCGTCCGGACGGCGTGACGATCGTCAACGACGCCTACAACGCGAACCCCGAATCCATGAGGGCGGCGCTGCGCGCGCTTGCCGCCATGGGCAAGGACGCACGGAGCCGGGGGGGACGCACGTGGGCGGTGCTCGGTCTGATGGCCGAGCTCGGGGACGAAGCACTCGCCGAGCACGACGCGGTGGGACGGCTCGCCGTCCGACTCAACGTCAGCAAGCTCGTCGCAGTCGGGGGCAGGGAAGCGTCCTGGCTGCAACTGGGCGCATATAACGAGGGTTCGTGGGGTGAGGAGTCGGTGCACGTGTCCGACGCTGAGGCGGCGGTCGACCTGTTGCGCAGAGAGTTGCGCCCGGGAGACGTCGTGCTGGTGAAGGCATCCAGGTCGGTCGGGCTTGAGCGGCTTGCCCAGACGCTGGTCGATGACGGGGCAGCTCCTTCGGATGGGCAGGGTGCCGCTCGATGAGGCAGATCCTCTTCGCGGGGGCCATCGGGCTCTTCCTCACGCTCATCGGCACGCCACTGCTGATCAAGCTGCTGGCGCGCAAGGGGTACGGGCAGTTCATCCGGGACGACGGCCCGCGCACCCACGGCAGCAAGAAGGGCACGCCCACCATGGGCGGCATCTCCTTCATCCTGGCCACCCTGATCGCGTACGCGCTCGCCAAGGTGATCACCGGGGAGCCGGTCACCTTCTCCGGTCTGCTCGTCCTCTTCCTGATGGCCGGCATGGGCCTGGTGGGCTTCCTGGACGACTACATCAAGATCGTCAAGCAGCGTTCGCTGGGTCTGCGGGCCAAGGCGAAGATGGCGGGACAGCTCATCGTCGGCATCGCCTTCGCGGTGCTCTCGCTGCAATTCGCCGACCAGCGCGGCAACACCCCGGCCTCCACCAAGCTCTCGTTCATCACGGACTTCGGCTGGGCGATCGGCCCGGTGCTGTTCGTGGTCTGGGCGCTGTTCATGATCCTCGCGATGTCGAACGGCGTGAACCTGACCGACGGTCTGGACGGCCTGGCCACCGGCGCGTCCGTGATGGTCTTCGGCGCGTACACCTTCATCGGCCTCTGGCAGTTCCAGGAGTCCTGCGCCAACGCGCTGTCGCTGACCAACCCGGAAGCCTGTTTCGAGGTGCGGGATCCGCTCGACCTCGCCGTGGTGGCCTCCGCGCTGATGGGCTCCTGCTTCGGCTTCCTGTGGTGGAACACCTCACCCGCGAAGATCTTCATGGGTGACACCGGCTCCCTGGCCCTCGGCGGCGCGCTCGCGGGCCTCGCGATCTGCTCCCGCACCGAACTGCTGCTGGCCATCCTCGGCGGCCTCTTCGTCCTGATCACCATGTCCGTGGTCATCCAGGTCGGCTCGTTCAAGATGACCGGCAAGCGGGTCTTCCGCATGGCGCCGCTCCAACACCACTTCGAACTAAAGGGGTGGTCAGAAGTCCTTGTGGTGGTCCGGTTCTGGATCATCCAGGGCATGTGCGTGATCGTCGGTCTCGGACTCTTCTACGCGGGCTGGGCGGCGGACAAGTGAGCACGTGCGAGGAGCTGTCGGGCAAGCGGGTCACCGTCGCCGGTCTGGGGGTCTCCGGGATCCCCGCGGCGAAGGTGCTGCACGGCCTCGGGGCGCACGTCACGGTCGTCAACGACGGCGACGACGAGCGCGCCCGGGCCCAGGCCGCGGAGCTGGCGGACTGGGCTGCGGCGCGCAGCGCCTCCGACAAGGGCGGTGGGCGACGGGCGGGCGGGATCTCCGTCCGCCTCGGCGACGGGGACACCCTGCCCGACGGCACCGAGCTGATCGTCACGGCCCCCGGCTGGCGGCCCGACAAGCCGCTGTTCGCCGCGGCCGAGAAGGCCGGCGTGGAGGTCTGGGGCGACGTCGAACTGGCGTGGCGGCTGCGGGAGACCGGATCGGGACGGGCCCCGGCCCCCTGGCTCGCGGTCACCGGCACCAACGGCAAGACCACCACCGTGCGCATGCTCGCCGCCATCCTCGAAGCCGCGGGCCTGAAGACGGCCGCCGTCGGCAACATCGGCGTCTCGCTCCTCGACGCCGTCCTCGGCGAGGAGGAGTACGACGTCCTCGCCGTGGAGCTCTCCAGCTACCAGCTCCACTGGGCGCCCTCGCTGCGCGCCCACTCCGCCGCGGTGCTCAACCTGGCCCCCGACCACCTCGACTGGCACGGCTCCATGGCGGCGTACGCCACGGACAAGGGCCGGATCTACGAGGGCAACGAGGTCGCCTGCGTCTACAACGTCGCCGACCCGGCGACGGAGGACCTGGTGCGCGAGGCGGACGTGGTGGAGGGCTGCCGCGCCGTCGGCTTCACCCTCGGCACCCCCGGCCCCTCGCAGCTCGGCGTCGTCGACGGCATCCTCGTCGACCGGGCCTTCGTCGAGAACCGCCGGGAGCAGGCGCAGGAGCTGGCGGAGGTCGCCGACGTCGACCCGCCCGCCCCGCACAACGTCGCCAACGCGCTGGCCGCGGCGGCGCTGGCCCGGGCCTACGGCGTACCGGCGTCCGCGGTACGGGACGGGCTGCGCGCCTTCCGGCCCGATCCGCACCGCATCGAGAAGGTCGCGGAGGTCGCGGAGGTCACCTACGTCGACGACTCCAAGGCGACCAACACCCACGCGGCCGAGGCGTCGCTGGCGGCCTATGACCCGATCGTGTGGATCGCCGGCGGCCTCGCCAAGGGCGCGACCTTCGACGAGTTGGCGGCGCGCGCAGCGGACCGGCTGCGCGGGGTCGTCCTGATGGGCGCCGACCGCGCCCTGATCGCGGCGGCCCTGGCGCGACACGCACCCGATGTGCCGGTCGTGGACCTCGACCGGACGGACACTGGGGCGATGGCGGCGGCGGTCCGCGAAGCGGCGCGGCTGGCGGAGCCGGGAGACACCGTCCTGTTGGCCCCGGCCTGCGCCTCGATGGACATGTTCGCCAATTACAACAAGCGGGGCGAGGCGTTCGCGGCTGCGGTCCGTACCCTCGCCGCCGAGCGCGCCTGACCGGCCCGACCTCCGCGCGCTGGCAGGGCGCCGGGCCCGACTGGAGGGGACTGCGCCGATGCGAATGCCGGACCTGACGCGGTGGTACGGCGGGCCCGCGCCCGCCGCCGCGGGAGCGAGTGCCGGCCGGGCCGCGGGCACGGCCCTGCGGAGCCGTACGACCGGGGCCGTGCGCGGCCCGCGGGCCGGCGGCACCGGCCGGCCCGGGCGGTCGTCGGGGACGCCGCGGCCCCCTCGCTGGCGGGGACCCCGACGGCTGTACGAGCGGGCGCGCCGGGCCTGGGACCGGCCGCTCACCGCGTACTACCTGATCCTCGGGAGCAGCCTGCTGATCACCGTCCTCGGACTGGTGATGGTGTACTCCGCGTCGATGATCAAGGCGCTGGAGCTGTCGCTCCCGGGCTCGTACTTCTTCCGCAAGCAGTTCCTCGCCGCCGTCATCGGCGCCGGGCTGCTGCTGCTCGCCTCCCGGATGCCGATCAAGCTGCACCGGGCCCTGGCGTACCCCCTGCTGATGGTCACCGTGTTCCTGATGGTGCTGGTGCAGGTGCCGGGGATAGGGGTTTCGGTCGGCGGCAACCAGAACTGGCTGTCGCTCGGCGGCTCGTTCCAGCTCCAGCCCAGCGAGTTCGCCAAGCTGGCGCTGATCCTGTGGGGCGCCGACCTCCTGGCGCGCAAGCAGGACAAACGGCTGCTGGCGCAGTGGAAGCACCTGCTGGTGCCGCTGGTGCCGGTCGCGTTCATGCTGCTCGGGCTGATCATGCTCGGCGGTGACATGGGCACCGCGATCATCGTCTCCGCGGTCCTCTTCGGCCTGCTGTGGCTCGCCGGGGCGCCCACCCGGCTCTTCGCGGGCGTCCTCGGGGCCGTGGTCCTCGTCGGCTTCTTCCTGATCAAGACCAGCGCGAACCGGATGTCCCGGCTGGAGTGCATCGGCGCCATCGACCTGGGACCCAAGGGGGAGTGCTGGCAGGCGGTGCACGGGATCTACGCCCTGGCCTCCGGCGGATGGTTCGGTTCCGGACTCGGGGCAAGTGTGGAAAAATGGGGACAACTCCCGGAACCGCACACGGACTTCATCTTCGCCATCGCCGGCGAGGAACTGGGCCTGGCGGGGACGCTGTCGGTGCTCGCCCTGTTCGCGGCTCTAGGCTATGCGGGTATCCGCGTGGCCGGACGCACGGAGGACCCCTTCGTGAGGTACGCCGCGGGAGGCGTGACCACCTGGATCACGGCCCAGGCCGTGGTCAACATCGGTGCGGTGCTCGGTCTGCTGCCGATCGCCGGGGTCCCGCTCCCGCTGTTCTCCTACGGAGGGTCCGCCCTGCTGCCGACCATGTTCGCGATCGGGTTGCTGATCGCCTTCGCGCGCGACGAGCCCGCCGCGAAGGCCGCCCTGGCGGTGCGTACGCCAGGCGTGAGATGGAAGACGATGAGACGGCGCGTCACCAGGCGTCCGTCCGGAGAGCGGTGAATTTCGGTGCATGTCGTACTCGCCGGCGGGGGGACCGCCGGCCACATCGAGCCCGCGCTCGCGCTCGCTGACGCCCTGCGCAGGCAGGACCCGACCGTGGGCATCACGGCCCTGGGCACGGAACGCGGCCTGGAGACCAGACTGGTGCCCGAGCGCGGTTACGAGCTGGCCCTGATCCCGGCCGTACCGCTGCCCCGGAAGCCCACCCCGGAGCTGATCACCGTCCCGGGCCGGCTGCGCGGCACCATCAAGGCCGCCGAGCAGGTCCTGGAGCGCACCAAGGCCGACTGCGTCGTCGGCTTCGGCGGATACGTCGCCCTGCCCGGGTACCTCGCCGCCAAGCGTCGCGGCGTGCCGATCGTCATCCACGAGGCCAACGCCCGCCCCGGCCTGGCCAACAAGATCGGCTCCCGCTACGCCGCCGCGGTCGCCGTCGCCACCCCGGACAGCAAGCTGCGCGGCTCCCGCTACATCGGCATCCCGCTGCGGTACTCCATCGCCACGCTGGACCGCGCCCGGATGCGGCCCGAGGCGCGCGCCGCCTTCGGCCTCGACCCCAATCTGCCGACCCTGCTGGTCTCCGGCGGCTCCCAGGGCGCGCGCCGCCTCAACGAGGTCGTCCAGCAGGTCGCGCCGGTGCTCCAGCGCTCCGGGATCCAGATCCTGCACGCCGTCGGCCCGAAGAACGAACTGCCGCGCGCCGACAACATGCCCGGAATGCCGCCGTACATCCCGGTACCGTACGTGGACCGGATGGACCTCGCGTACGCCGCTGCCGACATGATGCTCTGCCGCGCGGGCGCGATGACCGTCGCCGAACTCTCCGCCGTCGGGCTCCCCGCCGCCTACGTCCCGCTGCCGATCGGCAACGGCGAGCAGCGGCTGAACGCCCAGCCGGTGGTCAAGGCGGGTGGTGGAGTGCTGGTCGACGACGCCGAACTGACCCCCGAGTGGGTCCAGGGCAACGTCCTTCCGGTGCTGGCCGACCCGCACCGGCTGTACGAGATGTCCCGTGCAGCCGCCGAGTTCGGCCGCAGGGACGCCGACGAACTCCTCGTCGGCATGGTGTACGAGGCGATCGCGGCCCGCCGCTAGGGCCTCGCTCGTGGATCGGGCCCGGGGGTGACCCGGGCCCGGGTCGGAAGGAGACCCGGAGCGTGGCCGGACCCACCACTGCCGACCGCGGTGTGAGCAAACCGTCAGCGGGCGCGTCCGGGCCGCCGCCCGGGCGCCGGTTCGCCGGCCTCGCTCGCCTCCGCGGCCGGTTCAGCCCCCGTACGCTCCTGCTGCTCGTCGTCGCCCTCGCGCTCGGCGGGGGGATCGTCTGGGCGCTGTACGGCTCCTCCTGGCTGCGGGCGGAGCGGGTGGAGGTCTCCGGCGTCGGCGTGCTCACCCCCGAACAGGTAAGCGGGGCCGCGCGGGTGCCGCTGGGCTCGCCCCTGGTCTCCGTCGACACGGACGCGGTCGAGGACCGGCTGAAGAAGCGGCTGCCGCGGATCGACTCGGTGGAGGTGTCCCGTTCCTGGCCGGACGGCGTCGTGCTCGACGTCACCGAGCGGAAGCCGGTCCTCCTCCTCGAAGAGGGCGCGAAGTTCGTCGAAGTCGACGCGAAGGGCGTCCGGTTCGCGACGTCGACCACGCCGCCGAAGGGCGTCCCCCGGCTCGCCCTGGACGTCGCCGACGCCCCCAGTCTCGGCCGGTTCGGCCCGGACCGGCTGGTCGCCGGCGCGGTGCGGGTCAAGGGCGACCTGCCGAAGGCGGTCGCCGCGGACACGCTCAAAGTCGCAGTCCGTTCATACGACTACATCACCTTGGAGTTGACGGGGGGACGGACCGTCGTCTGGGGCAGCCCCGAAGGAGGCGAGCTCAAGGCCCGTGCCCTGACCGCACTCATGAAGGCCGCGCCGAAGTCCCGCGACTTCGACGTCAGCGCTCCCACCGCGCCCGCGGTGGCCGGGAGTTGACGCACACCTGCCCCGCCCCGGCCCCCTGGGTGGTGCGCGCAACGGCTGATCACATAGGGTGAAAAGAAAAACGGGAGGTTCGGCGTGTTCGTTGAACGTGCGCCGCTCGCCGACTTAGTGTCCTGTTCGGAAGAGTCCAGCGGACAGACACTCTGGTAACCCTAAACTTCAACGTTAGGGTTCGGGTCGGCGTTACGGACCGTCCCATCGGCATCCGTCGTCGCGGCGCGCGAAGCAGACCACGACGACACGTATTTCGAGGCGAGAGGCCTTCGACGTGGCAGCACCGCAGAACTACCTCGCAGTCATCAAGGTCATCGGTGTCGGCGGCGGTGGTGTCAATGCCATCAACCGAATGATCGAGGTCGGCCTCAAGGGCGTTGAGTTCATCGCGATCAACACCGATGCGCAGGCCCTGTTGATGAGCGACGCCGACGTCAAGCTCGACGTCGGCCGCGAACTCACCCGGGGCCTCGGCGCCGGCGCCAACCCCGCCGTCGGCCGCAAGGCCGCCGAAGACCACCGCGAGGAGATCGAGGAGGTCCTCAAGGGGGCCGACATGGTCTTCGTCACCGCGGGCGAGGGTGGCGGCACCGGCACCGGCGGCGCTCCCGTCGTGGCCAACATCGCCCGCTCGCTGGGCGCCCTGACGATCGGTGTGGTCACCCGACCCTTCACCTTCGAGGGCCGGCGCCGCGCCAACCAGGCCGAGGACGGCATCGCCGAGCTGCGCGAAGAGGTCGACACCCTCATCGTCATCCCGAACGACCGGCTGCTGTCCATCTCGGACCGTCAGGTCAGCGTGCTGGACGCGTTCAAGTCCGCGGACCAGGTCCTGCTCTCCGGCGTCCAGGGCATCACCGACCTCATCACCACCCCGGGTCTGATCAACCTCGACTTCGCCGACGTCAAGTCCGTGATGTCCGAGGCGGGCTCGGCCCTGATGGGCATCGGCTCGGCCCGCGGCGACGACCGCGCGGTGGCCGCGGCCGAAATGGCGATCTCCTCGCCGCTGCTGGAGGCGTCCATCGACGGCGCCCGCGGGGTCCTGCTCTCCATCTCCGGCGGCTCCGACCTCGGTCTCTTCGAGATCAACGAGGCGGCGCAGCTGGTGAGCGAGGCAGCCCACCCCGAGGCGAACATCATCTTCGGCGCGGTCATCGACGACGCGCTCGGCGACGAGGTGCGGGTCACCGTCATCGCCGCCGGCTTCGACGGCGGTCAGCCGCCCGCCCGCCGGGACACCGTCCTCGGCTCGTCCTCCGCCAAGCGCGAGGAGCCGGCGCCGGCGCCGTCCCGCCCGGTCGAGACCGCCCGCCCCACCTCGTCCCTGGGCGCGGTGCCCGTCCGCGAGGAGTCCCCGGTCGAGCCCGCGCCGGTGCCCGAGGCCAGCACGCAGGCGCCCCAGGTCCCGCCGACCCGCACCTACAGCGACACCTCGGCCGAGGAGCTGGACGTACCGGACTTCTTGAAGTGACCGTGCGGCACGACGCGATACACGAGAGCGGCGCGCACTTCGCCTTCACCGACCGGTGGGGCGGGGTGAGCGCCGTTCCGTACGAAGAGCTGAACCTCGGCGGCGCGGTGGGCGACGACCCCGCGGCCGTCCGCACCAACCGGGCGATCGCCGCGAAGGAACTGGGGCTCGACCCCGAGGCGGTCGTCTGGATGAACCAGGTCCACGGCCGGGACGTAGCCGTGGTCGACGGCCCGTGGGGCGAGGGCCCGATCCCCGCCGTCGACGCGGTGGTCACCGCCCGACGCGGGCTCGCCCTCGCCGTGTTGACCGCGGACTGCACCCCCGTCCTGCTCGCCGACCCCGTCGCCGGGGTCGTCGGCGCCGCCCACGCGGGCCGCCCCGGCACGGTCGCGGGCGTGGTGCCCGCCGCCGTCGAGGCGATGGTGTCCCTGGGCGCGCGGCCCGAGCGGATCCTGGCCCGCACCGGCCCCGCGGTCTGCGGCCGGTGCTACGAGGTGCCGGCCCCGATGCGGGCGCAGGTGGCCGAAGTCGAACCGGCCGCGTGGTCCGAGACGAGCTGGGGCACCCCGGCCGTGGACGTCACCGCCGCGGTGCACGCCCAACTCGCCGCGCTCGGGGTCACGGGCCGTCAGCAGTCCGACGTCTGCACCCTGGAGTCCCGGGACCACTACTCGTACCGCCGCGACCGCGTCACCGGGCGGTTGGCCGGATACGTCTGGCTCGCGGAGTCGGACGACCCTGGGGCAGGAGAGGCATGACGGACCGTCGGAGCGAACTCGCCGCAAACCTCGCATCGGTGGAGGAACGTATCGCCGCTGCCTGTGCGTCAACCGGGCGCAAGCGGGAGGAAGTGACGCTGATCGTCGTCACCAAGACCTATCCCGCGAGCGATGTGCGGATCCTCCACGAACTCGGTGTACGCCATGTGGCGGAGAACCGCGACCAGGACGCGGCGCCGAAGGCGGCCGAGTGCGCCGACCTCGACCTCACCTGGCACTTCGTCGGACAGTTGCAGACCAACAAGGTCCGCTCCGTCGTGCGCTACGCCGACCTGGTGCAGTCGGTCGATCGAGTAAGACTTGTCACAGCGCTCTCCGCCGCGGCGGAGCAGGCCGGCCGCGAGGTCGGCTGTCTGATCCAGGTCGCCCTCGACGCCGAGGAAGGCGCCGTCCGCGGAGAGCGCGGCGGCGTCGCACCCGACGGAATCGAGGAGTTGGCGGACGCGGTCGAGGCCGCGCCGGGGCTGCGCCTCGGCGGGCTGATGACCGTCGCGCCGCTGGCCGGACCCCTCGCGGGCCGGCCGGGGGCCGCCTTCGAGCAGTTGGTGGAATTCTCATCACGCCTGCGCGCGGGGCATCCTGCTGCAACGATGGTGTCCGCGGGGATGAGTGGTGACCTCGAAGATGCCGTGGCTGCGGGGGCGACACATGTGCGCGTCGGCACCGCGGTACTCGGAGTCCGTCCCCGGCTCGGGTAACGTCGCGAAGCAGGTCGGACCACAGCAGAAAATATGGTCATTCCCGCCAAGAAGCGGGCATGCCACGTGGATCGCGGACACTTGGTGACACTTGCAACAACGGCGAGACGGCGATCCACCTCAGAGCGGAGGACTCAGAGCATGGCCGGCGCGATGCGCAAGATGGCGGTCTACCTCGGCCTCGTGGAGGACGATGGCTACGACGGCCGGGGCTTCGACCCCGACGACGACTTCGAACCCGAGCCGGAGCCCGAGCGGGACCACCGGCGGCACCAGCCGCCGCACCAGTTGGAGCGGGAGGAGCCGGTGCGCGCGGTGCAACCCCCGGCGCAGCGCGAGCCGGTGGCGCACGCCCCTTCGCTCCCCGCGGAATCCGGACGCCCGGCGCGCATCGCCCCCGTGGCATCCATCACACCAGAACGTCCGAGCCTGGAGAAGAACGCACCGGTGATCATGCCCAAGGTCGTGTCCGAGCGGGAGCCGTACCGCATCACCACACTGCACCCGCGGACCTACAACGAGGCCCGTACCATCGGGGAACACTTCCGTGAGGGCACCCCGGTGATCATGAATCTGACCGAGATGGACGACACCGACGCGAAGCGACTTGTCGACTTTGCCGCGGGACTGGTCTTCGGCCTCCACGGGAGTATTGAACGGGTGACTCAGAAGGTCTTCCTCCTCTCGCCTGCTAACGTCGATGTCACGGCGGAGGACAAGGCCCGTATCGCAGAGGGCGGATTCTTCAACCAGAGCTGAGACACGACATCGGGACGAACCCGACCGCGCAGGTCGGGGGCACGTGAGCACAGGGGAGAGGGAAGCGCGGAATGGGCGTCGCACTAGAGGTGGTCTACATCGCGCTGGTGTGCTTCCTGGTCGTGCTGGTCTTCCGGCTAGTCATGGACTATGTCTTCCAGTTCGCCCGTTCATGGCAACCCGGGAAGGTGATGGTGGTCATCCTTGAGGCCACCTACACTGTCACCGATCCACCGCTCAAGCTTCTTCGGCGGTTCATCCCGCCGTTGCGTCTCGGGGGCGTGGCACTAGACCTGTCCTTCTTCGTTCTGATGATCATCGTCTACATCCTGATCTCCATCGTGGGAAAGTTCGCTGGATGAGCGGGGTAACTGTGGACGATACGGTCTTGCCGACTGCCGACGACTACGTAGAGGTGAAGAAGAGATGCCGCTGACCCCCGAGGACGTGCGGAACAAGCAGTTCACGACCGTTCGCCTCCGAGAAGGCTATGACGAGGACGAGGTCGACGCCTTTCTCGACGAGGTGGAGTCCGAACTGACCCGCCTGCTTCGCGAGAACGAGGACCTGCGCGCCAAGTTGGCCGCGGCGACCCGAGCGGCGGCGCAGAACCAGCAGCAGGGCATGCGCAAGGGGCCGGAGCCGCAGGACGCACGGCCCGGGGCCCCGGTGCCCGCTGCCATATCCGGACCCCCCGTCCAGCAGCAGCCCCCGCAGCAGATGGGTCCGCCCCAACTGCCCGGTGGAGCACCGCAGCTGCCGGCCGGTCCCAGCCACGGCGGCCCGATGGGCGGCCCCGGCCCGATGCAGGGTGGCCCCGGTCCCATGCAGGGCGGCCCCATGGGCGGTCCGATGGGCCAGATGCAGGGCGGTCCCATGGGCGGCCACCCGCAGCAGATGCCCGGTCAGGGCGGTCCCGGTGGCGACAGCGCCGCCCGGGTCCTCTCCCTGGCGCAGCAGACCGCCGACCAGGCGATCGCGGAGGCCCGTTCCGAGGCCAACAAGATCGTCGGCGAGGCGCGTTCGCGCGCCGAGGGCCTGGAGCGGGACGCCCGCGCCAAGGCCGACGCCCTGGAGCGGGACGCCCAGGAGAAGCACCGCGTCGCGATGGGCTCGCTGGAGTCCGCCCGTGCCACGCTGGAGCGCAAGGTCGAGGACCTGCGGGGCTTCGAGCGCGAGTACCGCACCCGGCTGAAGTCCTACCTGGAGAGCCAGCTGCGCCAGTTGGAGACCCAGGCGGACGACTCGCTGGCCCCGCCGCGGACGCCTGCGGCGGCCTCGCTGCCGCCGTCGCCGTCGATGGCTTCGGCCGGTGCCCCCTCCATGGGCCACTCCATGGGCGGTGCCCCGTCCATGGGTTCGTCGATGGGCGGCAGCCCGTCGTACGGCGGGCAGCAGCAGATGGCTCCCGCGATGACCCAGCCGATGGCTCCGGTCCGCCCGCAGGCGCCGCAGCCGATGCAGCAGGCGCCCTCGCCGATGCGCGGTTTCCTGATCGACGAGGACGACAACTGATCGCCGAACGATGACGACTCGGTCGTCGGCAGTCAGTCCCAAGGGCCGGGCCCGGACACACTCTGTCCGGGCCCGGCCCTTTGGCCGTGCCCTGCGGATGCGGATACGGCTGGTGCTGGTGCGACGAAGGCCCCGCCCTCGTGAGGCGAATTCCAGGGGTCGTCGCAACACAGTGATCATCTGGCTGTTGCCAGGAGCTTAGCGAGGCGCTCGGCTGGGGTTTCCCAGCCGAGCGTTTT
>NZ_JBEZNF010000015.1:0-215785 GCF_040653095.1 Streptomyces sp. NPDC048057 | reverse complement strand
ACCGTCGACAGCGTCAGCCCCACGTCGTCACCGGCTACTTCAAAGCCCCGCACGTCCACTACATCCTCGACGAGTGAACCCAATGAGTTTCTGATGAATAGTACGGACACTCGTGCGATCATCGGCCGCCTCCCCGGATCGCTCCGCATTGGCCATCCGGCACCCACTCGCTGCACTGTCTGAATCCACAACAAGTCACGGACGGGCGTCTGTGATCGTAGCCATCCCGCGCCATGATGCCCACACTTGTTCGAATCATTAGGCCGCTACGACCTATCGGAAGCGCCTCCCCCAAGCCTCTGCCGATCAGCGCCGCGCCATCGACCTCGCAGACAGAACCCCCCGCCGAAACAAGCCGACGGGAGTCAACATCTGTCACACCCGTGTCACCAACAGAGTTGATGTGCCTCGACGGCAAGGCCCAAACTCGGTCAGACGCTCCCAACCTGGACCACGTGGACGCCAGAAGACGGTTGCGCCCATCTGTGCCACGTCGTGCCCAGGGACGGCCCCAGGACGACGACCGGGGCGTCTTCCGGCCCGTCACAGCGGTACTGCCGGGTGTTCATCGGTGTCTCACTCACCCGACTGACCCTCTCATCCGTCACGACAGCCTCTCTGAGCGGTCCCGACTGTAGCGGTCTGAGCAGGTGGAGGACGGCCCGGGCCGGATCTCGCCCCGGCCCTGGCCACTGGGCGGAGGAACGGGCACCCATGCCAGAGTCCCACCAGCCGAAACCGATGGGACTCTGGCGTGCCTCCGCCTCAGTGGTACTGGACTATTTCCGATCCCGATGGATGAACGGGGTCGGAAATCGTTCAGCCGCCGAGCAGCTACGGATCGACTAGCTCTCGCTGAAGTTGGCAGACTTCACGCACGCGGCACCGGGAACGCTCCAACAGAGGTGCATGTAGTACTGCGTGGAGCCCACGATGTCGTACGTCTTGCTGTCGCAGCCCGCGTCGCCGCCGTCGGTAATCGTCCACATGATCCTGTTGTCGGAGACGCGGTACAGGGACATCTGAACGCCGTGACCGTCCGCGTTGGTGTCACAGACGCTGAACCTGTCGCCGTCGTCCTTGAAGTGCGCGGTGCCGCGCCCGTTGAGGACGATGCCCTTGTCCGCTGCGTAGGCCGAGGACGTACCCAGTGCCAGCACGGTGCCCAACGCGACGGCCAGACCTGCGGTCGACCGGACTACGTTCTTCAACTTCACGATTGTTTCCCCCTTGTTTGGCGAAAGCGGTGCAGTCGCCCTTTCTGAACTGCCGGCCCGACTATTGCGCATCACCACGTCGCAAGCAACGGGTATTCGTTTTCCCCGATTCCCCGTCAAATACGGACAAGACTCCGACCGTAGCGGACACGGAGCGATGAAGCTTCACGGGATCTTCCCCGTTTCAGCGAGTGATTCAGCGCACGTTTCCGCAATATGCCGGCTTGCCGGCATACGCCCTTGACGATTCGCACACAATTTCTTGACGATATGCACGCGTCACCCTGATCGTCATGAACACCCGCGGCCGTCCCCGCATGCGCACTGCCCTCGGAGCGCCCACCGGGCCACCCGCCTTCGACCGCGCACAACCGCCACTCTCCGCCCCTGGTCAGCGGATGATCGCCAAGAGACCTGCTAGATACGCGAGTTGCGCAGCGACTGCCACACGGCGCCGGCGAGCGCCCGCGTCGACCGCGGGACCGACAGCTCCTCGTGCTCGCGGTACAGGGCCCAGTTGTACTGCACGAGCGACAGCTTGTTGGAGGACAGCGACCCCGCCTGGTGGGCCCGGTACACCGCAAGCGGCTCGGCCAGGCCCCGGGCGTCGGCACCGTCCCGCATGATCGAGAGCCACAGGGCGTAGTCCTGGCGCTTGCGCATCTCCGGCATCAGCCGCGCGCCCAGGACGTTGCGGTCGTACATGGCCGTCAGGGCGCCGATGTAGTCCCGACGCAGCATCGCCCGGTAGTCCACGTGCCCCCGGGCACGGATCACCCGCCCGTTCGGAACCCAGTCGGTGCTCTCGCCGCCGTGGTCGGCGTCCATCTTGAAGTACGAGGTGAACGTCAGGGGCGCAGTGCCCTCCGCGGCGAAGGCGAGCTGCTTCTCGGTCTTCTCCGGCAGCCACATGTCGTCGCTGTCGAGAAAGGCCACATAGTCCCCCCGAGCCCGCTCGATCGCGAGGTTACGGGCCCGACCCGCACCACCCTGTTCCGGCGCGGACTCGGGCAGGACGCGCTCGTCCTGCTCGGCGAACTCGCGGAGCAGGTCCATGGAGCCGTCGGTGGACTGGTCATCGGTGACCAGCAGCTCCAGATCACCGTGGGTCTGCGTCAACACCGACCGGACGGCTGCACCGAGGGTGGCTGCCGAGTTGTACACGGGCATCACGACAGACACCAGAGGCACAGCGCTTCTCCTTGCCAGAACAGGAACGAAGGTCAATTCAAGCACCATCATCGAGGAGAACGGAGCTGGGCCTGGACGGCACTCACCGGTCACCCTCTCCGCCGCCGTGATGTGGCGCGCCGAAAACGCTGCGGGCCAGCAGCCAGCCCGCTCGTTGCCGCGCCCCGCGAGTCGATCAACCCCGCCCGGATCGGCCGCCGCGCCGTACGGCGGCGAGGGAAGACGATGTCGCCCCGCACCACCACCCGACCCGAGGTGCACACCGCCACCCGATGTCTGACGGCTGCGCCGTACGCGTTCTGCGACCGACACCAACATTGGGTTGATGTGGCGTGTTCGGCCAGAGGGCCGAAGAGTAACTTCTTCAGCACGCACCCTGACAGGACCAGCTGCACCCATATCGAGAGATGCGCGACGTGCCGCAGGGGACGACGGCAAGGGCGCCACGATCACTGCCAGGTCAATCACGAGGTCGCTCCGGAGCAACAAACTTCGCATATAACGCCCAACGGAGTTGAAATCTGCATGCTTGACGTTTTAGGGATGAACACCATCACGGAGTCGGTGTACCGCGGGATGCTGTCACACCCACAGGACGGAGTGGCAGAGCTGTGCAGCAGACTCAATCTCACCGAGGGCGAAGTGCGTACCGCACTGGACGAACTCAGCGAATTGGCGCTCGTCCGTCCATCTGCCGAGAATTCCGGGCATCTGCATGCGGTGAGTCCACATTTGGCCATGGAAATGCTGCTGGCCCGCCAGGAGGCCGATCTCGCCGCCCAGCAGCAGCGGGTCGAGTCGAGTCGCGCGGCCGCAGTGCAGTTGATCTCGGAGTACGCCGACCAGGAGGCGACGAGCGCTGGTGTCGACGTGCAGTACCTCGACGGCGTCGACAGCATCCGCGACCATCTGACGTTGATGTCCCGCGACGTCGTGGAGGAGTTCCTGACCTTCGCCCCGGGGGGACCACAGACCGCGGCCAACATGCACAGCTCCCGCCCCCTGAATCAGGAGCTGCTCCACCGCGGGGTCCACATGCGTACGCTCTACCTCGACAGCATCCGCAATGACCCGGCCACCGTCGTGCACGCGGAATGGTTGACCTCGCTCGGCGCCCAGGTGCGTACGGTGCCAGCCCTACCCAACCGGATGATCATCTGCGACCGCAGCGTCGCTCTCGTGGCGGGCAACAGCGACAACACAGGTGCGGGCGCGACTTTGCTGCGGACGCAAGGCATCCTCACGTCGCTGTGCGCGCTGTTCGAGACCTTCTGGGAGTCCGCCGAGCCGTTGGGTGCGGCACCGAAGGACCTTGACGAGGACGAGTTGACCTCGCAGCAGCTCGTAGCGCTACGCATGCTCGCGCAGGGCTACACGGACGAGGCGATCGCCAAGCGGCTCGGAGTCTCCCCGCGTACCGCCCGGCGCATCTCGACGACCCTGATGACGTACCTCGATGCACGCAGCCGCTTCCAGGCCGGTGTGCACGCGGCGCAGCGAGGGATCATCACGACGTGAAGTAACACCCGCAGACCAGCTGGGCTCCTTCCCGACTCAGCGAGCCGTTTGACCCGGTGGCACCTGATCCCTCGCAGGTGACGCCGGGCCGAAGTCGTTTTCTACAGTTACGCATCCGGTGCTGTACCCCGTGAATCCCGTTTCCCCCTGGACGCTTTGAGTCATGGCATAAAATGGCCCCACGTCACCTGTAGTGACGGAATGCTGATGCCGTCACCCTCGGAGTATGTATCTCGTTCATATCTCTCTTGAGTCGCCATCACACGGGGATTCCCTGCCGCCGGATGCGCATCACATGATTGCCTCTTCTGCCGTCGCTTCGGATGGCATTGAGCACGTTGCGGTGCATGCCTGCGCTCGGCCGCATCCAGTCATTGGGGTCTTGCTGCGCGCACCGTCCCTGGCCACTGCGGAAGCTACGGTCGAACGCATCTGGCGGGAGGCTGCCCGTAGCCACAAAACCTTGTCTTCCTGGGTACTGAAACGTGTCGAAGTCGCCCTGCCGCCTGCCGGGCTGGACTGAATCCCCCTACCCAGACCTCAGCGACGACCCGGCGAACCGCATCGAACACCGAACAGCGGCTTCCTGGACTAAACGGGCCACGGCCACTTCGGTCCATCATTCCCCTCTTCCGGCACCCGCGATCCCCGGTAAGAATCTCGTTCATCAGAAGTACGAACTCGCCGAAACGAGGTCAGCCATGATGAACAAGCGTGCTTCAAAGGCCATTTTCACCAGCGCTTTCGTCACGAATATCGGGTTCGCTGCCCCGACCGCATCCGCATTACCCGATGTCGGAGGGCAGAGCACCGCGACGACCGCGTCGGCCGCATCGGCGAGCAGCGTCGGCTGGCAGTCGCCCTCCGATGACGCCGACGACGCCGGCTGGCAGTAAGCCCCCCAAGGTCCCACCACATCGAAAGGACATCGCATGAGCACCGAGGACGTCCGCATCCAGGGCAACTCGGTCGCCGACCTCGCCGAAGAGTTCGGCACCCCCTTGTTCGTGTACGACGCCGGCGTCCTGGAGCGCACCTACAGCGAACTCCGTGACCAGCTCCCCGACCCGGTCGACATCTTCTTCTCCCTCAAAGCCAACCCGAACATCAGCGTGTGCGGCTACCTCAACAGCCAGGGCGCCGGCGCCGAGGTCTCCTCGTACGCGGAACTGATCACAGCTCTCCGGGCAGGCGTCGATCCGCAGGACATCATCTTCGTCGGGCCGGGCAAGGACGAGCGGGAACTCACCGCCTGCGTCGAGTCCGGGATCCACGCCGTGGTCTGCGAATCCCTCCAGGAAGTGCGCCAGCTGGATGCCGTGGCTGTCGCGCGTGGCGACGGGCCCGTCCCGGTGCTGCTCCGGGTCAACCCTTCCTTCGACACCAAGGGCTCAGGGCTCGCGATGGGCGGCAAGCCCCGCCAGTTCGGCATCGACGAAGAGGAGTTGAGGCGCTCCCGGAGTGAGCTGGCGCATCTGCGGAAGACCAAGATCAAGGGTTTCCACGCCTACATGGGCACCCGCTTCCTCAACCACGAAGACGTCCTTCACAACACCCGAGAGATCCTCGCCACGAGCGAGGACCTGGCCGCACAGCTCGGGTTCCCGCTGGAGGCCGTCGACTTCGGCGGCGGTCTCGGCATCGCGTACTTCGACAACGAGCACGACCTCGACCTGACCGCCCTCGGCGAGGGCATGCGCGAAGCCGTGGCACCCTTCGCCCAGCGCAACCCGAGATGTCGCCTCATCATGGAGCTCGGTCGATTCCTGACCGCCATGGCCGGGATGTACGTCGTCCGTGCCCGCTACGTGAAGGAATCCAAGGGCGAGTTGTTCGTGGTGGCGGATGGCGGCACCAACCACCACATGGCGGCGGTCGGCGTCGGCAGCTTCGTCAAGCGCAACTTCCCCGTTGCCCACCTGGGCCGGCCCGGGGACCGACCCACTCACCGCTACACCCTCACCGGTCCGCTCTGCACGCCGAACGACGTGGTCGCCAAGAAGGTCGAACTGCCCGAGGTGAAAGCCGGTGATCTGATCGGCGTCGAACGTTCCGGTGCCTACGGGCCCACTGCCTCGCCCGGTCTCTTCCTCAGTCATGGCTACCCTGCCGAGGTCATGGTCGTGAACGGCCGAGCCCATGTGGTCAGGGAGCGCGACCTGGCCGAGGACCTCCTCGCCAAGCAGCACCTCATCGACTTCGACGACGCCTCACGGGCGGGTACGTCGTGAACACCGCCACTCCGGTGGGCCCTGCGAACGGCCGGGTCAGAGTCGGCGTCGACGTGCTCGACCGGGCGGAACTCCGCCGTCTGATCACTCGCCCCTGGTTCCTGCGCTTTGGTTACGCCCCCGAGGAGACCGCCCGCGCCGAGGAGATGAGTGCGGAACGACGCCTTGAGTTCCTGGCGGGCCGGTTCGCGGCCAAGGAGGCCGTACTCAAGGTCCTCGGCACCGGAATGCTCCAGGGCGTCGCGCCTCGTGAGATCTACGTGGACCGCGACGCCGACGGCGCTCCCGTAGTCCGCTTCCGCGGCCGGGCCGCCCGGCTGGCGCCTCCGTCGATCGCCCTGTCCATCACTCACAAGCAGAACGTCGTCGCGGCAGTCGCGATCGGGCTGACCCACCCCGCGGGCGTCGACATCGCCGAGGCGGCCAGCGTCCCCGGCCTCATCGACCAACTCCCCGGATCGTCTGGCTCCGCCCTCACTGACAGAGAGGAGCTCGTCACCATGTCCACAGCCGATACCGAACAACAGACCGATCCCACCATCGCCTTCCTGCGGGTACGCATCGGCCAGGAGGACGCCCACTACGGCGGCGGCCTCGTCGACGGTGCCCGCGTACTGCGCCTGTTCGGCGATCTGGTCACCGAGATCACCGTACGCACCGACGGCGACGAGGGCCTGCTGGCCGAGTACTCCGACGTCCGCTTCACCGCACCCGTGGCACCGGGCGACTACATCGAGGCCAGCGGTCGGGTCGTCCGCAGGACCAGGCTGCGCCGCATCGTCAAACTGCAGGCGCACAAGGTCATCGCCGCCCGCCCCGCTGTCGGGGCGAGCGCCGCCGAGGTCCTCGAAGCGCCCCAGCTGGTCTGCGAGGCCACCGCCACCACGGTCGTTCCCCTGCGCGAGACCACACCGCGGAAGCAGCCCGCCCCCGAGGCCCCTGTCGGTGCCGTCTCCGACTCGAAGGAGTCCTGATGCCTTCGGCGCCCCAGCTTCTGCACGACGTCCTCGACCGAGCCGCCCAGCTCACCCCCGACGCCCCGGCCCTCACGACGCAGGGCACGACCCTGACGTACGGCGAACTCGACGCGGCCAGCCAGCGGTTGGCCGCCCGGCTGCACCAGGAGGGGCTGAAGCGCGGCGCACGTGTGGTCGTGACCGCCTCGGACGGACTCTGCATCGCCCTGCTCGTCTACGCAGCCTCACGGATCGGCGTCGTCTTCAGCATCCTGCACGAGCAGGTGCGCGGCGGCCCGCTCGACCACGTGATGAAGGACTGCGAGCCCGCGCTCCTGGTCTCGGACGACCCTCAGGCGGCGCAGACCGCCTTGCAGCACGGCGTGGACTTCCTGAAGTCCGAGGAGACGGTTCGGTCGGCCCTCGACCCGCACACCGAGCTCTGCCCCCCGCCGATCGCCCGCAGCGCCCTCACCGTCGACCCGGTCAGCCTGGTCTACACCTCGGGCACCACCGCCCTGCCCAAGGCCGTCGTCAGCACCCACGCTCAGGTCGTCTTCGCGACCTCGGCCATCCAGGATTGTCTGAACTACCGCAGCGACGACGTCGTCTACTGTCCGCTTCCGCTCTCCTTCGACTACGGCCTCTACCAGGTCTACCTGTCCGCCCTGAGCGGCGCCCACCTCCACCTGGGCACGGTCGCGGAGGTCGGACCGCCGCTGCTGCGCAGCCTGGAAGCGGCTGGTGCCACGGTCCTGCCCGCCGTCCCCTCGGTCTCCGACCGGCTCGCCTGGCTCCTGGGCCGTACCACCGGCAGCCTCAGCAAGCTGCGTCTGCTCACCAACACCGGCGCAGCCCTGTCCGACAGCACCATGTCCGCGCTGCGCGCAGCGCTGCCGAACCTGCGCATCCAGGTCATGTACGGACTCACCGAGTGCAAGCGCACCGCGATCATGCCGCCCGATGGCGACCTCACCCGCCCCGGCTCCTGCGGCACCGCCCTGCCCGGCACCGAGGTCTTCGTGATAGACGACGCCGGCAAGCAGCTCCCTGCCGGCGAGATCGGCCAGTTCGTGGTGCGTGGCCCGAACGTCATGGCCGGCTACTGGCGCCGGCCGGAACTCACCGCCGAGCGCTTCCCCCACGCCGACGGCCTCTTCCCCGAGCTGCGCACCGGGGACTACGGCTGGCAGGACGAGGACGGCTTCCTGTACTTCTCCGGCCGCCGCGACGACCTCTACAAGGAGCGCGGCTTCCGGCTCAGCGCCACCGAGGTCGAGGCTGCCGCCACCAGGGTGGAGGGCGTCACGTCCGCCGCCGTACTGCCGCCCGAGGGCAAGCGCACCGCGGTCCTCGCCGTCGTCTCCGACATCCCTGCCGAAGAGATCCGCGAGGGCATGCGCGAGCAGATCGAACCCTTCAAGATCCCCCGCCGCTGCGTCCGCCTTGAGGCCCTGCCGACCAACGGCAACGGAAAGGTCGACCGCAAGAGGCTGGCCGCCCTGATCGAGCAGACACCGGCCGTCTCGATCAGCGCCGACACCTCTCAGACCCGCACCCCCCACTGACACCAGACATCACCCGGCTCAACACCGAGCGACTACCGGAATAGGGAGACACACATGGACCGCCAGAACGTCGTCACCGCCCTTGAGACCGCCCTCACCGACGTCCTGGATCGCCCCGTCACCGGACTGACCGGCGACGTGAAGCTCTTCGACGACCTGCACCTGGACTCCACGACCATGCTGGAGATGCTGATGGCCCTGGAGGACGCCATCGGCCTGGTCGTCGACCCCGAGGACCTGGACGCGGAGGACTTCGTCTCGGTCGACAGCTTCACCGACTTCGTCCTCTCCTCACAACGCGAGCAGGAAGCGGCATGACCCTCACCCAGCCCGACCTGAGCATCTTCACGGCCCTCGAATCCGAGGTGCGCAGCTACTGCCGCAGCTGGCCCACCGTCTTCAACCGGGCCCGGGGCAGTCGGCTGTACGACGAGGACGGCCATGCCTACCTGGACTTCTTCGCCGGAGCCGGATCGCTCAACTACGGCCACAACAACCCGGTGCTGAAGCGAGCCCTGCTCGACTACTTGGAGCGGGACGGCATCACGCACGGCCTGGACATGTCGACCACGGCCAAACGGACGTTCCTGAAGACGTTCCAGGACAAGATCCTGCGACCGCGCGACTTGCCGTACAAGGTCATGTTCCCGGGGCCCACCGGCACCAACGCGGTGGAGGCAGCGCTGAAGCTGGCCCGCAAGGCCACGGGGCGAGAGACGGTCGTTTCGTTCACGAACGCCTTCCACGGCATGTCCCTCGGTTCACTCGCGGTCACCGGCAACGCCTTCAAACGGTCCGGAGCAGGAATCCCGCTGGTGCACAGCACACCGATGCCGTTCGACAACTACCTTGGCGGGCAGACGCCGGACTTCCTCTGGTTCGAACGGCTGTTGGAAGACCGCGGCTCCGGACTCAACAAGCCGGCCGCCGTGATCGTCGAGACCGTGCAGGGCGAGGGCGGCATCAACGTCGCCCGCGCCGAGTGGCTCAGGGCTCTGCAGGACCTCTGCAGACGCTACGACATGCTGCTCATCGTCGACGACATCCAGATGGGCTGCGGCCGCACCGGCGCCTTCTTCTCCTTCGAGGAGGCAGGCATCAAGCCGGACATCGTGACCGTCTCGAAGTCGATCAGCGGCTACGGACTCCCCATGTCGCTCTGTCTGTTCAAGCCGGAGTGGGACCTGTGGGAGCCGGGCGAGCACAACGGCACCTTCCGCGGCAACAACCCGGCCTTCGTCACGGCGACGGCCGCGATCTACGCCTACTGGTCCGAAGGTCTGCTCGAAAAGCAGACGCTGGCCAACGGTGAGCACGTGGAGGCGGCCCTGTGCGACATCGCCGCCCGTCACGACGGATCCTCCCATCGCGGCCGGGGCCTCGTGTGGGGCCTGGAGTTCGCCCGTCCGAGCCGGGCGACCGAGGTGGCGCGCCGAGCCTTCGAGCTCGGCCTGCTGATCGAGACCTCCGGCACCCGGAACGAAGTCGTCAAGCTCCTGCCGTCGCTCACCATCACGCCGGACGAACTGGACGAGGGCCTGCGCATCGTCGACCGCGCCATCCGCGAGACCGTCTGACCCCGTCGAACTCACCCGAACAGGCACCGAAGAAGGAGCCAACTCGCCATGATCGTACGCTCGTTCAAAGACATCGAGAACACCGACCGCCACGTCAAGGGCGCCAAGGGCACCTGGGAGAGCAAGCGCATCGTGCTCGCCAAGGAGCGCGTCGGCTTCTCACTCCACGAGACCGTCGTCTACGCGGGCACCACCACGTCCATGTGGTACGCGAACCACATTGAGGCCGTTCTCTGCGTCGAGGGCGAGACCGAGCTGACCAACGACGAGACCGGCGAGAAGCACTGGATCACGCCGGGCACCATGTACCTGCTCGACGGCCACGAGAAGCACACCCTGCGCGCCGCATCCAACTCCCGCTTCATCTGCGTCTTCAACCCCCCGGTCACCGGCGGCGAGGACCACGACGAGAACGGTGTGTACCCGCTCCTGACTGGGGACGAGGTGGCCTGACGATGCATCCCACCGCACCCGAGCACGCCTCGTCCAAGGCCCCGACCACCATGCCCAAGAAGCACGTTGCCTTCCGCCGCCCGCGCATCGAGGACGGGCCGGCCATCTGGAAGCTGGTCGAGGACACCCCGGGCTTGGACTCCAACAGCCCGTACTACTACACCCTCTGGTTCCGCGACTTCGCTGACGGATCGCTCCTCGCGACCGTCGACGGCCGGACCGTCGGCTTCCTCACCGGATACCGCCGACCCGAGGAGCCCGACACCTACTTCGTGTGGCAGACCGCGGTCAGTCCCCGCCACGGCATCCCGTTCCTCGGCGTGAAGCTCTTCGAGCAGGCTGTCGAACAGCAGGTCGCCAGGGGCGCCCGACACGTCGAGGCCACGGTCTCCGCCGAGAACAAGGCGATCATCATGGTTCTGAAGAAGATCGCCAAGAAGTACGGTGCGACCATCGAGACCGGTGTGCTCTTCCCGGGCAGCCTCCTCTCGTCCGCGTCCCCGGACGGGGCGGTCGCCACCGACGACGCTCACCACGACGAGATCCTCTACCGCATTGGCCCTCTGCCGCACCGGTGACCCTGCTGCAAGCATGGACCGGTCATCGCCGAACGTCCCGGGTGCGGGTGCGGTGCAGTTCGTGACCACGCCGGTACGCAACCGCACCCGCCTGCCCCGGCCGCCTCCTGCCCCAGGATTCCTTCATGACGTCGAGTGACGAAACCCTCTCAACCTCCCCCATCGACACCAACCCTGAGTCCCCGAGGGGTCGTGGCGTCCACCGCGCCTGGTTGGTCGCCGCCGTCGCCGGCCTCACCATCGTCACCGCAGGCGCGTTCTCCACGATGCCGGGCCTGCTCCTCGACCCGTTGCACGACGAGTTCCAGTGGTCCCGCGGCTCGATCGGCTTCGCCTCGGCGGTGAACATGGTTCTCTACGGCCTGACCGCGCCGTTCGCCGCCGCGCTGATGGACCGATTCGGCATGCGTCGCGTGGTGACCTGCGCCCTCCTGACCATCGCAGCAGGTGCGCTCCTCACGACCACCATGACCAGTGCCTGGCAGCTAACGCTGTTCTGGGGCCTGTTGGTGGGTCTGGGTACCGGCTCCATGGCCATGGCCTTTGCGGCGACCGTCACCAACCGCTGGTTCGTCAAGCGGCGCGGCCTGGTCACCGGCGTCCTCGCCTCGGCCAGTGTCTTCGGACAGATGATCTTCCTGCCGGGTCTCGCCTGGGTCGTGGACACGTACAGTTGGCGTCCGGCCAACATCACCCTCGCCCTGGGGGCGCTGGTCGTCGGCCCCCTCGTCTGGTTGTTCCTGCGGGACCACCCGGCGGACGTGGGCCAGCGGGCGTACGGTGCGAAGGAGTTCCAACCAGAGCCGGCGCCCGTTCCGGGCGCAGCACACCGTGCCGTCCGCGTCCTGAACGACTCGGCCAGGACCACCCCGTTCTGGCTGATGGCATCGGCCTTCGCGATCTGCGGCGCCTCCACCAACGGCATCATGTGGACGCACTTCACGCCTGCTGCGCACGACCACGGAATGCCCACCACGGTCGCCGCCTCGCTCCTCGCGGCCATCGGCGTCTTCAACGTGGGCGGCACCATCGCTTCGGGCTGGCTCACCGATCGCCACGACGCCCGCCGCCTCCTCGGCATCTACTTCGGCCTCCGCGGGCTGCTGCTGATGTTCCTACCGCTGATGATGTCGGCGACCGTGCAGGTCTCCATGATGTTCTTCGTCGCACTCTTCGGCCTGCTCGACCTTGCCACGGTCCCGCCGATCGTCGCCCTGTGCCGTGAGTTCTACGGCGAGGACAGCGCCATCGTCTTCGGCTGGGTCAATGCTGCCCACCAGGTCGGTGCGGCCCTGATCGCCTTCGCTGGAGGCGTGGCCCGCGACCTGTTCGGCAGCTACGACGTGGTGTGGGTGGCCGTGGGCGTGCTGTGCGCGATGGCGGCTCTGCTGTCCCTGGTGATCCAAAGGACGCCGGCGACGCCCTGGGCCTCGACCCAACAAGAGGAAGCGCAGTCCTAACAGTGCGTGCCAGTGCCCGTACGCACTCATTGTGGTGGGAAGCCGCGCGCGT
Organism: Streptomyces sp. NPDC048057; assembly: GCF_040653095.1. Lineage (NCBI taxonomy): Bacteria > Bacillati > Actinomycetota > Actinomycetes > Kitasatosporales > Streptomycetaceae > Streptomyces > Streptomyces sp. NPDC048057. The sequence continues at coordinate 202,984 of NZ_JBEZNF010000015.1, read as the reverse complement.
GGGCCAGGGGCACGTTCTCGGAGGTGCACACCCGCTCGTGCCGGCGGTACGGAAGCGACCTCGTTCTGTCCGAAGGACCGGTTCCGGTGAGGGCGCGGCGGTCCTAGGGTCGGGTCGACCGAAACCGGCCCGGTCCTGTTCGTGAGGGTCCGGGCGTACCGTCGTGGCAGTCGACAGGAGTGGCGATGTGGGCGTGGATGTCCACGGACGGCATGCCGGCGGGTGACCGCGCGGAGTGGTTCCACGACCTCGTCTCCCGGACCGTGTCGCCGCACCGGCTCGCGATCACCGACGGCGCCACCTTCACCGCCCGGGCGGGCACGTTGAGTCTGGGCCCCCTGGAGATGTCCCTGCACTCCAACTCGGGGCACTTCGCCTGGCGCACGCCGCAACTGATCCGCCGGGGGGATCCGGAGCACTACCTCCTGGCGCTGATCACCCAGGGCACGAAGACCATCTCGCAACGTCGGACGGACAGCCGGATGGGCGCCGGGGACGTGGTCCTGTGGGACACCTCCCACCCCTACGTCGCCCAGTCCCCCGCTTCCGGCCAGACACAGATGATCGTCCTCCACATCCCCCGCGACCGGATGCTCCTGCCCGAGGACCGGCTCGACGCGGCGTTGGGCAGTCGGTTCGCCACCACGACCGGTGTCGCCGCGGTGCTCCGTGAGTTCCTCGGGTCGCTCCGCCGCCACGCGGACGAGGGCTCCCCCGCCGGACGGGAACTGCTCGCGCGGACGACGCTCGACCTGGTCACCGGAGCCCTCGCCCAACAGCTCGACCTGGCGGACCACGTACCGTCCGACACGCGCAAGGAGATCACTCTGCGGCGGATCGACGCCTTCATCGACCACCACCTCGGCGACCACGAGCTGACGCCCGGGGTCATCGCCGCCCGCCACCACGTCTCCGTCCGCACGCTGCACGCGCTCTTCCGGTCGCGCGGCGAGGCCGTGGCCGCCTCCATCACCCGTCGGCGCCTCGGTCGCTGCCGCGCCGACCTCGCCGACCCCGACCAGGCACACCGCCCGGTCCACGAGATCGCGGCGCGCTGGGGCTTCGTGCGGCCGGACGGCTTCAGCCGGGCGTTCCGGAAGGCCTACGGCATCTCGCCCCGGGAGTACCGGCGGCTGAGCCGGACGGAGGGGACAGCCTCCCTCCGACGGTCGACCGATCCGACGGCGGAGGGCCGGTCGACCGTTTGACGACGTGCGCCAAACCGGTTCCCCCGTGGGCCATGTCCCGCAAGCTATCCCCGGACTCGACGGACGACTTGGCCCCGCCCGCACGTTCTCTTGGCCTGTGGTGCCTGCCGCCCGTCAAGCAGGTCGGCGTAGGCCCGGCAGGACGGCCCCCGAGCGATCGACCGCGGAAACTGACTCAGCACGTCCACGGCGCGGGATGTAGAGAAGCGGGTTTCTGCTTCGACGTACCCACGACACCCGCGGAGCAACGGCACCCGCGGACGAGCTAAGGAACGAACGACATGAGCAAGGTCACCACCGGCGCCACGATGTCCCTGGACGGCTTCATCGCCGGACCGGAGGAGAGCGGCTTCGACCTGCTGTTCCAGTGGTACGGCAACGGCGACGTCGAGATCCCGACGGCCAGCCCCGACGTGCCGCCGCTCCGGGTCTCCGCGGCGAGTGCCGCGGTGGTCGAGGAGGAGTGGGCGAGCACGGGTGCGCTGGTCGTCGGGCGACACCTGTACGACATGACGAACGCCTGGGGCGGACGCCACCCGATGGACGTGACCGTGGTCGTGCTCACGCACCAGCGCCCGCAGGACCGTCCCGAGGACGACGAGGACTTCGTCTTCGTCACCGAGGGCGTCGAGGCGGCAGTAGCCAGGGCGAAGGAGTTGGCCGGCGGGAAGGACGTCGTGGTGAACGGTGGGCAGATGGCCCGGCAGTGCCTGCAGGCCGGGCTGCTCGACGAGGTCGGCATCGCGCTGGTGCCGGTCGTCCTGGGCAGCGGGAAGACGCTCTTCGGGGCACGCGGTGAACTCGGTGAACTCGGTGAACTCGGTGAACTCAGCGTCGCGCCGGTGCAGTTCGACGGACCCGTCTCGGTCGTCGAAGGCACCGGCGTCACCCACCTGCGCTACCGGGTCAAGCGGCCCCTCAGTTCGTGAAGTCCACCCCGCCGTCGCGCCGGGTCCGGTCGACCGACAGGCTGAAGACGTCGGGGCGGCCGTAGTGGCCGGCGACGTCCAGGTCCAGGGTCTCCTCGTAGCGGCGGGCCGGGTCGAGGACGGCGGTGATGATGCGCGCCTGGTCGTGGACGGGCTCCACGACCCAGGAGCCGTCGGGGGCCACCACGCTCGACCCTCCGGTGAACAGCGGACCCTCCGTCGGGGCGTCGGGGCCCACCCCCTTGCGGTAGGCGGCCAGCAGGTCGTCGGGGACGTCGTCGGTGGTGAGGACGAGGCCCGCCGAGACCACGAAGCAGCGGCCTTCCAGCGCGTACGAGCGGGCCGCGATCACATGGCTCTCCGGCATGTCCGGCCAGGCGGCGACGTGGATCTCCTCGTGCTGCGCGTGCAGCGCGTGCCGGGCCAGCGGGTGGAAGTGCTCCCAGCAGACCAGCGAGCCCACCCGGCCCGCGGGGGTGTCGACGACCCGGAGGCCGGCGCCGTCCCCGGCGGCCCAGACGATCCGCTCGGTGTGGGTGGGGGTCAGCTTGCGGTGCACGTTGAGGGTGTTGCCGTCGGGGCCGATGGTCACCAGCGAGTTGTAGAGCGATCCGGAGGAGGGCGCGGGCCGCTCGTTCAGGCCGAGGACCACGGTCACCCCGTGCTCGCGGGCCGCGGCCCGCACCGGGGCCAGGGCGTCGTCACCCGACGGGTCCAGGACGGGGCTCTGCTCCAGGAGCCGGGCGTGCCAGTGGCGGGCTTCCGCGTCCCGCCAGCCGGCCAGCCCGAACACCCACGCCGGGTAGCAGGTCAGCCAGGTCTCGGGGAAGACGACGAGGTCGGCGCCCGCCCGCGCGGCCTCGGTGACGTGCGCGGTGGCGCGGCGCAGCGACTCCTCCAGGTCCAGGAGGGCGGGCGGCTGCTGGACGATGGCGACGGTGGTGGTCATGACTGTTCCTGCCCGAGGTGTGCGTACAGCGCGGGACGCCGGTCGGCGTGGACGTCGTTGAGTTCGCTCACGGCCTTGTTGCGGGCCTCGGCGAGATCGAGCGTGGCGGTGAGGAGCGCCTCCTCACCGAGGCGCAACTCGGTGGCGGGGTAACCGTCGGCGTCGACGATCACGCTGCCGCCGAGCCAGTCCTGCCCCCGTTCGGTGCCGGTGCGGTCGGCGACCGCGACGAACATGCGGTTGACGGAGGCGTCGGCCTGGATGCGGACGATCTCGCCCGGTCGCTCGCCCTCGGGGCGCGGGTACAGCGGCCAGTTGACCGGGCCGCACAGCAGTTCGGCGCCGGCCAGGGCCGCTTGCCGGACCCACTCGGGGAACTCCAGGTCGTAGCAGACCATGAAGCCGATGCGGCCGTGGAGGGTGTCGACGACGGGCGGGGCTCCGCTGCCGGGGGTGAAGCCCCAGGTCTTCTCGCCGTTCCACAGGTGGGCCTTGCGGTACGTGGCGCGCAGCCCGGTCGGGTCGACGAGGGCGGCCGCGTTGTAGACGTGGCCGTCCTCACCGCGCTCGGCGAAGCCCCCGACGATGACGAGCCCGTGGCGGGCGGCGAGCGCCGCCCACCGGGTGATCGTGTCGCCGTCGGTGGGCTCGGCCGCGGTGCGCAGTTCGGCCGCGTCGGTGAAGACGTAGCCGGTGTTGGCCAGCTCCGGCAGGACCACGACGTCGGCGCCGCGCTCCGCCGCCGCCTGAACCGCCGCGTCGATCCGCTGCCGGTTGCCGGCAGGGTCGCCGACCCGGGGGGCGATCTGGCAGACGGCGACGGTGACCCCCGTGGCCGTCGGTAGGGCGGTGGTCGCGGCGCGGCGCGCTTGCTGGCTCATCGGTCGGATCCCTCCAGTTCGGCTTCGCTCGCCACCCGGGCGACGGCCTCGGCCTCATGGTCCAGGTTCCGGGAGAACAGCAGGTAGAGCACGCCGGAGACGGTCAGTCCGACGACGAACGAGAAGTCCGCGCCGCCGAGGGCGTCGGCGACGGGGCCGACGTAGAAGGTCGTCGAGAAGAACGGGATCATCGCGGCGAACCCGATGACGTACGCGGTGACGCCCCGCCACGCCCAGCGGCCGTAGATGCCGTCGGGCTTGAGGATCTCGGCGATGGCGTACTTGCCGCGGCGCACGAAGTAGAAGTCGACCAGGTTGACCGCGGTCCACGGGACGAGGAAGTACAGCATCATCAGCACGAAGTTGTTGAAGCTGCCGATGTAGTCGTCCGGGATCAGCAGGGCGACCACCAGGGACACCAGGCCGACCACGACGAGCCCGGTGACGCGCAGCCGCACGGTGGGGCGGACCTTGCGGAAGCCGTCCAGCGCGCTGGCGCCGGTGAGCATCGCGCCGTAGGCGTTGACGCCCATGATGGAGATCAGGGCGAGGACCGAGGTCATCACGACGATCAGGCCGAAGCCGGGGAAGAGCAGGTCGCCGACTTCGCGCAGGGCGAGGATCGGGTCGGGGTCGGGCAGGTAGCTGGCGAGGATCGCACCCAGCGACATCAGCCAGACCGCGGAGAACGCGGCGCCGGTGTACACGGCGGCGATCAGGCCGCGCGCGGGGACGTTCGCCGGGAGGTAGCGGGTGTAGTCGGAGACGTACACCGAGTAGCTGATGTTGTATCCGGCGGCCAGCGAGAACTGCACCAGGAAGGCGGTCAGGTCCCAGCCGGCGGTGGCGGCGGGCACGTCCGCGGGGACGGGGTTGGAGCCGAAGTTGACGATCGCGACCACGGTGAGCACGGCGAAGACGACGACCAGCAGGTACGTCAGCCAGCGCTGGACGAAGTGGAGCAGGTCGTGGCCGACGACGGCGATGACGATGGACAGCGCGATCAGGACCGGATACCAGAACAGCTTGCCGTCCGGCAGCAGCAGTCCGAGGCCCTGCTCGGCGAGGACCGTGTCGAAGACGAGGAAGCCCACGTAGACGAAGACGGTCGCGGCGAACGGCACGGTGGAGCCCCGGCTGCCGAACTGGGCGCGGGACTGGATCATCTGGGGCAGGCCCATCCGGGGGCCCTGGTTGGCGTGGAAGGCCATGAAGAACGTGCCGGCGCCGACGCCGAGCACGATCGCCAGCACGCTGTACCAGACGCTCAGTCCCATGGAGGCGCCGACGAAGCCGGCGACCATCGTCGGCAGGACGAAGTTGCCGGTGAACCAGAAGGGTCCCTGGTGCCAGACCTTGCCGTGCCGCTCGGCGGCCGGCACGTAGTCGATGGAGTGCTGTTCGATCGCTGAGTCGCGCTGGGTCGCGACGTCCGAGGAGGTCATGGCCTTCCCCTATCGTTCCTGGGGCCGGTCGTCCGGCTCGGGCAGGTGGTCGGGCGTCATCGCCGAGAGGATCTCGTAGGCGGTGTGGGCGGCGGCGACGGCGGTGAGCTGGGCGTGGTCGTAGGCGGGGGCCACCTCGACCACGTCGGCGCCCACCAGGTGCACCTCGCGCAGGGCGCGGATCATCGCGAGCAGTTCGCGACTGGTCATCCCGCCCGCCTCGGGGGTCCCGGTGCCGGGGGCGTGCGCCGGGTCGAGGACGTCGATGTCGATGGAGAGGTACACCGGCCGGTCGCCGAGGCGTGCGAGCATGCGCTCGATCGCCCGGGGCAGGCCCTCCTCCTCGATCTCGGGGCTGGAGATCACGGCGAACCCGAGGCGGGCGTCGTCCCGCAGGTCCTGGCGCGAGTACAGCGGTCCGCGGGTGCCGACGTGCAGGCTGGCGGTGAGGTCGATGAGCCCCTCCTCGGACGCGCGGCGAAAGGGGGTGCCGTGCGTGACCGGGGCGCCGAAGTAGGTGTCCCAGGTGTCGAGGTGGGCGTCGAAGTGGAGCACCGCGAGGGGGCCGTGCCGGCGGGCGGCGGCCCGCAGCAGCGGGAGGGCGATGGTGTGGTCGCCGCCCAGGGTCAGCAGTCGGGTGCCGTCCGAGGTCAGCTCTTCGGCGGCGGTCTGGATCTGGGCGACCGCCTCGTCGAGGCTGAACGGGTTGGCGACCACGTCGCCGGCGTCGGCGACCTGCTGTGCGGCGAAGGGCTCCACGTCCTGCGCCGGGTTGTACGGCCGCAGCAGCCGGGACGCCTCGCGGATGTGCGCGGGCCCGAACCGGGCACCGGGTCGATAGCTCACCCCGCTGTCGAAGGGCACGCCGACGACGGCGATGTCGGCCCGCCCCACGTCTTCCAGGCGGGGCAGGCGCGCGAAGGTCGCGATGCCCGCGTAGCGGGGGCTCACGCTCGCGTCCGGGGGACCGACCGGGGGCCTTTGGGGTTCGACGCTGTTCATCCGAACCTCGGATCTGTTCCAGGAGGGGAAGTTACCTATACACAACAAATAATGCTTATTAGGCAACTTTCATTCCGGGTAGTGTTTGCCCTGAGCAACCGCTCTGTCAAGAGTTGTCCAGAGGCCGAACGAGTGACGCGAGGACTTCGATGAAAGCGCTGCACCCGACGCCGTCCGCTGATCCGGTACGCGTCGGAGCGCGCCTGCGGGCCTCCCGCAAGGCCCAGGGCCTCACCATCGAGCAGGTCGCCGCCGCCACCGGCCTCACCCGGGGATTCCTCAGCCGGGTCGAGCGGGACGAGACCTCACCCAGCGTCTCCTCGCTGGTCACCCTCTGTCAGGTGCTGTCCCTGCCGGTCGGCTCGCTCTTCGAGGGCGCCGACAGCGAACTCATCCGCGGCGACGCGGCCCCGCGCCTGAACATGGGCGGCCACGGCGTCGAGGACCGGATGGTCACCCCCCGCGCCCAGTCGAAGATCCAGATCCTGCGATCGCACCTGGAGCCGGACGCGCACGGCGGTGACGAGCTGTACACGATCAACTGCGACGTGGAGGTGCTGCACGTCATCAGCGGCGAGGTCACCATCCGCTTCACCGACCACACCCAGACGCTCGCCGCCGGGGACACCCTCACCTTCTCCGGCCGCGAACCGCACACCTGGCGCAACTCGGGATCCGGCCCGGCGGAAGTGACGTGGACCTTCGTCCCCGCGCCCTGGAGCGGTACGCACTAGAGCGCGGAACGGGGTTGGCCCGGACCGCGCGGTCCGGGCCAACCCCGTCTCATGGGTGACGCTTCGTCAGTGGACCCGGCCCGCGGGGACCTCGTCCCGCTCCGACGCCTGACCGGGAGTCGGATCGCCGTCGGAGTCCTGCGGTGCGGCGGCCGGGGCCGGGCGGGCGCCCCGGTCGAAGGCCGAGCCGAGCACGACCACGACGGCCGCGCCGACGAGGATGAGGGAGACGCCCCAGGTGGCGTTGGTCGCGCTGGCGCCGACGATGGCCAGGGCCGCCAGCGGAGCCAGGCCGCCCGAGAGCGCGGCGCCGATCTCCCGTCCGGTGCCGACCCCGCTCACCCGGACGTCCGCCGGGAACTGGCGGGAGAGGAAGGCGCCCTGCGGGGCGAACATGGCCGGTGCCAGCACGCCCGTCGCGATGATCAGACAGACCCAGATCACCACGGAGTTCTGCGTGTCGAGCAGGACGAAGAACGGGAAGGCGAAGAGCCCCGAGGCGATGCCGCCGACCGCGAGCACCTTGCGGCTGCCGAAGCGGTCGCTGGCCCAGCCGAAGAGCGGCACGGTGACGATGGCGGTGGCACTGGCCAGGGTGATGCCGAAGGCGCCGACGCTCGCCGAGACGTCCTGGAAGTCCGAGAGATAGGCCAGCGAGAAGGTCTTGAAGATGTAGCTGAGGGCGTTGTAGCCGAGCGAGACGGCCAGCACCACGATCAGGCCGCGCCGCTGCTTGCGCAGCAGGGTGACGAACGGCATCTGCGGGGCGGTGTCCTGCTGCTTCTTCTTGTCGCGCTGGAAGTCGGGCGACTCCGGCACCCGGCGCCGCACCCACAGGCCCACGCCGGCGAGGGCGAAGCTCGCGACGAACGGGACGCGCCAGCCCCAGTCCAGCAGGACGTCCTCGTCCAGGGTGGTGAGCACGGTGACGGTCAGCGAGGACAGCAGCAGTCCGAGGTTGAGCCCCAGGGCCGGCCAGGCTCCCTGCCGGCCGCGCCGGTTCTCGTCGGCGTGTTCGTAGGCGACCACCGCCGCGCTGGCGTACTCGGCTCCGGAGCCGAGGCCCTGGAGGATGCGCAGGACCACCAGGGCGGCGGGGGCCGCGACGCCGATGCTCTCGTACGTGGGCAACAGTCCGATGAGCCCGGTGGAGACGCCCATCAGCACGAAGGTGATGATCAGTACGTTCCGTCGGCCGATGCGGTCGGCGAGGTGGCCGAACAGGATGCCGCCCAGCGGGCGGGCCAGGAAGCCGGCCGCGAAGGTCGCAAAGGCGGCCATGGTGCCGGCCGTGTCGTCGGTCTGCGGGAAGAAGATCTTGCCGAAGACCAACGCGGCCATGGAGGCGTAGAGATAGAAGTCGTACCACTCCAGCGCGGAACCCACGATGGTGGCGGTGGCGACGCGGCGGCGGGCGGTGGCCGGGGGAGGTCCGGAGTCCGGCGCGTCTGTCTGCGGGTGCTTCGCCATGTGCTGTCCTCGATCACCTTTGAAAGAGCAAAGAGCGGGGTGGAGCAGGGAAAGGGGAAGTGGGGGGCGGGGTCTGCGTCGGCCGGCGGGGAGAGGGCGGTCAGGTCGCGGCGGACTCTTCGCGCGCGGCGCGGGCCGCGTCCTCGTGGCCGAGCTGTTCGAAGACGTCGGCCGCGATCTTGCTGCCGATGTGGAGGCTCGACGTGGCCGCGGGGGACGGCGCGTTGAGCACGTGGACGGCGCGCGGGGTGCGGTTGATGATGAAGTCGTCGACGAGTTGCCCGTCCGCCGTGACCGCCTGGGCGCGTACGCCGCTGCCGTGCCGTCGCATGTCCCGGCTCTCGATCTCCGGGACCAGGCGGCGGACTTCGCGGACGAACAGGGGCCACACCAGCGAGCGGGTGATCTCGGTGACCCCGTGTCGCCAGAAGCGGCGGGCGAGACCGCGCAGGGCCGGGTCCCGCAGCAGTTCGCCCAGCAGGCGGGGTTCGACGTCGCGCCAGCGGTAGCCCTCGCGGGCCAGTGCGGGCACCGCGTTGGGGCCCACGTGGACCGTGCCGTCGAGCATGGGGGTGATGTGCACGCCGAGGAAGGGCAGCTCGGGGTCGGGCACGGGGTACACGGGGTTGTTGATCAGCCCGCGGCGACCCGGCCTGACCTCGGCGTACTCCCCGCGGAAGGGCATGATCCGCACCGTCGGGCGGTCACCGGCCGCCGCCGCGATCTTGTCGCTGTGCAGTCCCGCGCAGTTGACGAGGATCCGGGCCCGCAGCTCCTCGCGGGGCGTACGGATCACGGTCCGGTCGCCCGAGGTGTCGAAGGACAGGGCCGGCGACTGGGTGCGCAGTTCGGCGCCGAGCCCGGTCAGCTCGGCGGCGAGCGCGCGGCACACCTGGCCGAAGTCGGTCATCGCGGTGTCCGCGACCGACAGCGCGGCCACCCCGGCGACGTGCGGCTCCCGCTCGGCGAACTCGCCGCGGCTCAGCCGCTGCACGGTGACGCCGTTCGCCCGGCCGCGCTCGGCGAGTGCGTCCAGTCCGGGCAGTTGCGCCGTGGAGGTGGCCACCACGAGCTTGCCGGTGCGCTTGACGGGCACGTCGTGCTGCTCGCAGTACCGGATCATCTCCTCGCCGCCGGCCCGGGCGAGCCGGGCCTTGAGGGAGCCGGGCGCGTAGTACAGACCGCTGTGGATCACGTTGCTGTTGTGCCCGGACTGGTGGGCGCCCCAGTGCGCCTCCTTCTCCAGGACCGTGACGGAGAGGTCGGGCCTGGCCCGCAGCAGCGCCCGGGCCGTGGCGAGCCCGAGCAGCCCCCCTCCGATGACGGCGACGTCGATGGCACGTGACATCAGGCAGCCCTTTCTGGTGGCGTGGACGCATGGCGCGAAGGCGTGGTCCGCAGTGGCTGTATACATTCGGTGTGAACGAGTGGCGAATGTATACAGTCGCTGCGGGGAAGCACAAGGGATAGAGTGACGAAGTGACCCGAGCAGCCCGGACCCCCAGCAGCACGAGCAACAGCGCCGGCGTCATCGCCGAACGGCTACGCACCTCCATCCGCAACGGCGGGCTGCTCCCGGGCACCCGCCTGGTGCAGGAGAAGCTCGCGACCGAGTTGAAGGTCAGCCGTATCCCCCTGCGCGAGGCCCTGCACACGCTCGCCGCCGAGGGCCTGATCGACGTGGTGCCGCAGCGCGGCATGCTCGTCGCCGAGCTGAGCCATGGCGAGATCGCCGAACTCTTCGAGCTGCGCCTCCAGTTGGAGCCGAACCTGTCCGAGGAGATCGTCCGCGGCTGCCGCGACCGCGACATCGACGCACTCCAGGAACTCGCCGACGAGATGCGCCGACAGGGCGCCGACGCCGCGGTCCGCGCCTCCCTCAACTACGAGTTCCACCGACGCGTGTACGCCCTGTCCGAGCGCCGGCTCACCCTGCGCTTCGTCGACCAACTGCTGCACCTGGTCGAGCCGTACAGCCGACGCTGGGTGCGCTCGGGCCACGACCTCGAACGCATCGACGACGAACACCAGCAGATGGTCGACGCGTTGCGCGACCGCGACGCCGCGGCCCTGCGCCGTGCGATCACCGCACACGTCGAAGGCGGCCGTGATCACGTCATGGCGGCGCAGCGCTCGTAGCCCGCGCGCGCCCTTGCGCCTCTGTACGTAGCCGCCGCAACCCTGCGGGAGCGTTGGCCTCTGCGGCCCGGTGGTGGGCTCTTCGGCGCAGTTCCTTACCTGTACGCCCCGAGGGCAACGCCGCTGCTACAGCGGGCGCGGTAGCGCCGTGGGTGGCTGGGCAATCGTGGCGACCACAGCCCGTTCGTGGCTTGTCGCGCAGTTCCGCCCCCTGTGCCCTGCGGGCACGGGGGGGGACCCCCAGCGCCCCAAACCCCCTGTCCCGAGCGTGCAGACGAGTGGCGGGGCAGCGAAACAGGGGCGCTTACGGGGTCGTGGTGGAGACCACGTACACCCTGGGGCGTTCGGTCTTGGTCAGGTCGACCACCACGTGCTGGGTGGGCCGGGGCTTGTCCTGCGGATTGGACAGCCCGGTCCAGGCCTGCTCCCCCGGGGTGAACGTCCACCCCACCGTTGTCGCCTCCTTGGTGCCGATGGTGATCAGGCCCGGCTGGAGGGCGGCCCGGCTGGTGCCCATCGACTCCAGGAAGAGGTCGAGGCCGGCGGAGGTGGTGGTGAACTGGACGTACAGCCGACTGGTCTTCCAGTTGCTGGTCTCGAAGTAGGCGACCCGCTCCGACTCCGGGGGGATCGGCACCTCGAAGATGCGCCGCTTCATCTGCGAGGGCCAGCTCTCGCGCAGGCCGGTCGCCGAGGACTCCGCGGCCTTGTCCCGGCCGCTGTCACGGCTCTGCTCGGCGGACACGACCAAGTATCCGGCGGGGATCCCGATGAGCAGCACGATGACGACCGCCGTCAGCCAACGGCGGATGATCATGTGCCGGCGGCCCTCGGGAGGCCGGAAGCCGGTCTCGTCCACGGGTGCGGACTGGCGGGGTACGACGCTCATGACTGCGGTTCCTGGTGGGGTGGGCGGAACTGAAGTCTACGGTTCACCGGCGCGAACGTGCTCCGGAGGCGCGTCCGGGCGGGCCGGGGAACGGGTCCGGTCAGGTCTCCCGGGGGGAGCGGGCGGCGCCCGGGTTGCGCAGGGCCTGGGCGTAGCGCTCGTACCGCTCGTGGCGTTCGACCCGGCGGCGGTTGGCGCGGCGGAAGCGGCGGGCGACCAGCCTGGCGAGGTCCGCGGCGCCGACCATGCCGGCCTCGGGGCCGAGCTGGGCGCGGACGATCCGGGCCTCGGGGCGGTAGCCGCGGCCGGTCAGATGGCGGCGGAAGGCGTCCCGCGCCGGGGCGATCAGCAGGTCGTCCGCGGCGCTCACGCCGCCGCCGATCACGAAGCAGGACGGATCGAGCGCGGCGGCGAGGTTCGCGATGCCGACGCCCAGCCACTGGCCGATGTCCTGGAACAGCTCCACGCACATCGCGTCGCCGTCCCGGGCCAGCTCGGTGATCAGCGGTCCGGTGACGTCGCCGATGTTGCCGCCGACGCGGTCGATCAGGCCGTGGGCCACCGGGGAGTCGGCGGCGGCCAGCTCACGGGCCTCGCGCACCAGCGCGTTGCCCGAGCTGTACTGCTCCCAGCAGCCGCGGTTGCCGCACGGGCAGCGGTGGCCGCCGGGGACGACCTGCATGTGGCCGAACTCGCCGGCGACTCCGTACTTGCCCCGCTTGACCTGCCCGTCCTCCAGGATCGCGCCGCCGATGCCGGTGCCGAGGGTGATCATCACCAGGTGGTCCTCGCCCCGGCCGGCGCCGAAGCGCCACTCCGCCCACGCGGCGGTGTTGGCGTCGTTGTCGACGAGGACGGGCACGGCGAGGCGGGCGGAGAGGGCGTCCCGCAGGGGTTCGTTGCGCCAGGCCAGGTGCGGGGCGAAGAGGACCTTCGAGCGCTCCGCGTCGACCCAGCCGGCCGCGCCGATGCCGACGGCGTGCACGTCGTGGCGGTCGGAGAGGTCGAGGACGAGTTCGCAGATGGTGTCCTCGACGACCTTCGGGCTCTTCGACTTGTGCGGGGTCTCGGTGCGGACCTTCTCCAGGATCACGCCGTCCGCGTCGACGACCCCGGCCATGACCTTCGTCCCGCCGATGTCGATGCCGACGGTGGGCACGCGCGGTGCGGTCAGGTGCGACCGGCGCTCTCGGGTCCCGACGGTACGCAGGACGGTGGCGCGGGCGGAGCCGCGGTGCGCGAAGTCGCGGTAGGTGCTCATGTACCTGCGGGGTCTCGGGGGCGGGGGGCGTGTTGCGTGACGGGAGGGCCCGCCGGACCCGATTCTGCCACTTGCGGTGTGTGGGTGGGGTGGGGGTTCGGTCGCGGGACGGAGCGGCCCGGGCGGCACCGAGCCGCCCGGGCGCGCACCGTCACTCGTTGGGCGTGGTCCCGGAGCGTTCGAGCTCGTGGCGTAGGTCGTCGAGCTCGCTGCCGCCCGCCATCTGCCGGGTCAGCTCGTCCAGCGTCACGGAGTCCTTGGTGTGGCTCGCGGTCATGGTGCCCCGCTTGAGCAGCACGAACCGGTCGCCGACCAGGTACGCGTGGTGCGGGTTGTGGGTGATCAGCACGACGCCCAGGCCGGCGTCGCGCGCCGCGGCCACGTACTTCAGCACCACGCCGGACTGCTTGACGCCCAGCGCCGCGGTGGGCTCGTCGAGGACGAGGACCTTCGCGCCGAAGTGGACCGCGCGGGCGATCGCCACGCACTGGCGCTCGCCGCCGGACAGGGTGCCGATCGGCTGGTCCACGTCCCGCAGGTCGATGCCCATCCGCAGCAGCGCGGAGCGGGTGGTCTCGCGCATGGTGCGGACGTCGAGGCGGCGCAGCGGCCCGGCGCCCTTCACCGGCTCGGAGCCCAGGAAGAAGTTGCGCCACACCGGCATCAGGGGCACCACGGCCAGGTCCTGGTAGACGGTGGCGATGCCGCGGTCCAGGGCCGCGCGCGGGGAGGCGAGGCGGGTCTCCTCGCCCTCGATGGAGAAGGTGCCGGCGTCGTGCTGGTGCAGCCCTGCGATGATCTTGATCAGGGTGGACTTGCCGGCGCCGTTGTCGCCGAGGACGCAGGTGATCTCGCCGGCGTGCACCTGGAGCGAGACGCCCTCCAGGGCGCGGATGTTCCCGTAGTACTTGCTGACCTCGTCCAGGGCGACCAGCGGGGGCCGCTCGGCAGCGTTCTCGGTGTTCTCGGCGTTCTCGGCGTTCTCGGCGTTCTCGGTCATCGTGTCGCCTCCGCCCGCTTGCGCACCCATGCGTTGAGCAGGGTCGCGAGTAGCAGCATCGCGCCGAGGAAGAACTTGAACCAGTCGGGGTTCCACTCCGCGTACACGATGCCCTTGCTGGTCATGCCGAAGATGAACGCACCGACCGCGGAGCCGATCGCGGAGCCGTAGCCGCCGGTGATCAGACAGCCGCCGATGACCGCGGCGATGATGTAGATCAGCTCGTTGCCGACGCCCTCGCCGGACTGCACCACGTCGAAGGAGAAGAGCAGGTGCTGCCCGGATACCCAGGCCGCGAAGGCGACCCCCATGTAGAGGCCGATCTTGGTCCGGGCGACCGGGACGCCGACCGCGCGGGCCGCGTCCGCGTTGCCGCCGACGGCGTAGATCCAGTTCCCGAAGCGGGTGCGCAGCAGGACCCAGGTGGCGAGCGCGACCAGGCCCAGCCACCACAGGATGGTCACCTTCAAGGTCACGTCCCCGATGACCAGCTCGGACGCGAAGACCTTCCTCGCCGCGGCGAAGCCCTCCATGTCGCTGATGGAGTCGGTGGAGACCCGCCCGGTGATCAGCTTGGTGAAGCCCAGGTTGAGGCCGGTGAGCATCAGGAACGTACCGAGCGTGATGATGAAGCTGGGGAGCTTGGTACGGGTGAGGAGCACGCCGTTGAAGACGCCGACCGCCAGGGTGACCAGCAGGGAGACGAAGACGCCCACCCAGACGTTCGCGGTCATCTGGTAGCTGAACATCGACGAGAACAGCGCCGAGGTGGTCACCAGGACGCCCGCGGAGAGGTCGAACTCCCCGCCGATCATCAGCAGGGCGACCGGGACGGCCATGATCCCGATGGTGGAGGCCGCGTAGAGCACGGTCGAGAAGCTGGACGCCTGGAGGAAGGAGTCCGCGATGATCGAGAAGAAGAGGAAGACCGCGACGGCGCCGACGACGGAGCCCAGCTCGGGGCGGCCCAGCAGCTTGCGCAGCGCCGAGGTGTGCAGCAGCCGCTCGTCGGTGGCGGCCCCCTTGTCCAGGCCCACCGGTGGTGGTGAGGTCGAGTTCATCGGGTCCCCCGCTTGGTGTAGTCCTCCAACTGCGCCGCGTCGTCCTTGGTGAGGATCTGCGGTCCGGTGAGCACGGGCTTGCCGCCGCCGAGGACGTCGGCGTTGTACCGGTAGAGCCAGAGCAGGTCGACCGCCTCGTACCCCTGGAGGTACGGCTGCTGGTCCACGGCGAAGCCGAGCGTGCCGGCCTTGAGGGCCGCCGCGACCTTGGGGTTCAGGTCGAAGGTGTCGATCTCGGCCTTGCTGCGGGCGGTCTCCTTGGCGCGGACCGCGGTGTCCGCGAAGGGCGCGCCGAGGGTGACCACGGCGTCGATCGACGGGTCGGTCTGGAGCTTGGCCTCGATGGACGCCTGGACGTCGGGCATGTTGGTGCCGTCGACGTACAGGTTCTGCATCTCGCCGTCGAAGGTCTCCTTCGCGCCGGCGCAGCGCTGCTCGTGGCCGACGTTGCCCTGCTCGTGCAGGATGCACAGGGCCTTCTTCTTGCCGCGGGCGTCCAGCTCGTCCCCGACGGCCTCGCCGGCGACGGTCTCGTCCTGGCCGATGTGGGTCAGGGCGCCGTACTCCTTGGACTGGGCGGATCCGGAGTTGATGGTGATCACCGGGATGCCGGCGGCGGCGGCCTTCTTGACGACGTCCTTCATGGCGTCCGGCTTGGCGAGGGTGACGATGAGGCCGTCCACCTTCTTGTCGATGGCCGCCTGGACGAGCTGGGCCTGCTGCTGGCCCTCGTCGTTCTTGGAGTACAGGAAGTTGATGTTGTCCTTGGCGGCGGCTTCCTGGGCGCCCTTCTGCACGATGTCCCAGAAGGTGTCGCCGTCACCGGAGTGGGTGACCATGGCGAAGGTCCAGCGGGGCGTGGTGACCGTGGTCTTGCCGCCGGAGGCGGCGGCCTTGCGGGCGTCCTCGGCGCGCTTGCCGCCGGTGCTGCTGCACCCCACCAGGGAGACTCCGAGCACCGCCGCCAGCATCGCGCCCAGCGCGCGCACCCCTGTCCTTGCCCTTGCCACGACGCCGTGCCCTTCCTGCCGTACTGCTGCTCGCCCTGCGCTGGGCCGCGCCCGGTGGCGCGGTCCGGGGGCCAGATGATGCGCCCCAGCCGCCCAAGTATGGGTCACGGCAGGTGGGAGGGTGGGCATCGGGTACGCCGGGGAGGTCGTCCGGGTCGCTCGCGGCGCGGTCATCGGGTGCCGTCGGCGGTCAGCTCCGCCAGGGCATCCGCGTCCTGCTGGCGGATCAGGGCGGGCCCGGTCAGCACGGGCTTGCCGCCGCCGACGACGTTGCGGTTGACCTTGTTGAGCCAGAGCCCGTCGACCGCGAGGTAGCCCTGGAGGTAGGGCTGCTGGTCGACGGCGAAGCCGACCTCGCCGGCCTTGAGCTGTTTGACGACGTCGGCGTTGAGGTCGAAGGTGTTGATCTCCGCCGACACCTTCGCCCCCTTCTTGGCCTGCACGGACGCGGCGGCGAACGGGGCGCCGAGGGTGACGACGGCGTCGACGTCGCCGGTGGCCTGGAGCTTCGCCTGGATGGTGGAGGTGGAGGCGGGCATGTTGGTGCCCTCGACGTTGAGGTTCTCGACGGTGCCCTTGAAGGTCTTCCGCACTCCGGCACAGCGGGCTTCGAGGGAGACGTTGCCCTGCTCGTGGATGACGCAGACGGCCTTCTTCTTCCCCCGGGCGTTCAGCTCCTCGCCGACGGCCTCGCCGGCGACGGACTCGTCCTGACCGATGTGGGTCAGGGCGCCGACGGCCTGGGAGAACTCTCCGCCGGAGTTGATCGTGACGACGGGTATGCCGGCGGCGACGGCCTTCTTGACGACATCCCGGACGGCCTCCGGCTTGGCGAGGGTGACCACGATCCCGTCGACCTTCTGGTCGATGTAGGACTGGACGAGCTGGGCCTGCTCCTTGCCCTCCTTGTTGGCGGCGTACAGGAACTCGACGTTGTCCTTCTTCGCCGCGGCCTTGGCGCCCTTCTGGACGATGTCCCAGAAGGTGTCGCCCTCGCCGGAGTGGGTGACCATGGCGACCTTCATCCGGGGCGTGTCGGCCGCGACGACCCCGCCGCCCTGCTCCTTGGACTCCCTGGCCTCCTTGCCGCCGGAGCTGCTGCACCCGGCGACGAGGACCAGGGCGCCCGCGGCGAGCAGGGCTGTTGCCGTGCGGTGGGTACGCATGGTGGGTCCGCCTTCCCTCCCGGCCGCCCGGTTGCGGCTGGTGAGTTTCTACGGCGGTGACACGGCCCCGTCAATACTTTGTCCGAACATTCTTACGCGCCTGACATTTCACTCGTGCGGAGGCTCCGGGGAGCACCTTCAGGGGCGCACCAGGAGCTGGAACTCGAAGGCGTAGCGCGAGGCGCGGTAGATGTGGGCGCCGTACTCGACGGCCCGCCCGGTGTCGTCGAAGGTGGTGCGCTCCATGGTGAGCACCGGCGCGCCCGGCTCCTCGCCGAGGAGCTCCGCCTCGGCCGCGGTGGCGGCGCGGGCGCCGACGGACTGCCGGGCGCTGTGCAGGGTGATGCCGGCGGCGCGCATCAGCCGGTAGAGGCCGGTGACCTCCAGGCGTTCGGTGTCGTACGCCAGCAGGCCGACGGGCAGCTGGTTGGTGAGCAGCGCCATGGGCTCCCCGTGGGCGTACCGCAGCCGTTCGACGGCCTGCACCTCGGTGCCCTCCGCGACGCCGAGGGCCGCGGCGACACGGGCGCCGGCCGGCTCCACGGCGTTGCGCAGCACGACGGTGGCGGGGCGCTGGCCGGCCGCCTCCAGGTCGTCGTAGAGGCTGCTCAGCTCCAGGGGGCGCTTGACCTGGCTGTGCACCACCTGGGTGCCCACGCCGCGGCGCCGGACCAGGAGTCCCTTGTCGACCAGGGACTGGATGGCCTGGCGCACGGTGGGGCGGGACAGTCCGAGCCGCCCGGCGAGCTCGATCTCGTTGCCGAGCAGGCTGCCGGGGGTCAGCACGCCCCGCTCGATGGCCGCCTCCAACTGCTGGGACAGCTGGTAGTAGAGCGGGACCGGGCTGGTGCGGTCCACGCTCAGCTGGAGCGACACCGACGGGTCCGACGGGTCCGTATCTGGTTTGGGCTGCTTGGACACGGGGGCGAGCGTAGTGCGCTCTCATGTTGACGGGAAGTCGTGAAGTCCGGTTGTCATGACAAAGTCTTGACAGCGACGGTGGCCGGACTCCATTTTGGGCGCATGCGCATCGGATTGATCGGTACGGGACGCATCGGGACCTTCCACGCGGGCGTGCTCAGCCGCCACCGGGAGGTCGGCTCGCTGGTCGTCGCGGACGTGGACGCCGCCCGGGCGGCGGCGGTGGCGGAACAGGTCGGGGCGACGGCGGCGCCCGGCGTCCACGAGGTCTTCAGCTGGGGCGTGGACGCGGTGGTGATCGCCTCGGCGACCTCGTCCCACGCGGAGCTGATCGGCCGCGCGGCCCGCGCGGGCCTGCCGACCTTCTGCGAGAAGCCGATCGCCCTGGACCTGCCGAAGACGTTGGAGGCGCTGCGGGCGGTCGAGGAGGCGGGCACCGAGTTGCAGCTCGGCTTCATGCGCCGCTTCGACGCCGGGTACGGCGCCGCGCGGGAGGCGGTGCGCTCGGGTCGGCTGGGCCGGCTGCACACCGTGCGGGCGATCACCTCCGACCCGGCGCCGCCGCCCGCCGCGTACCTGCCGCTGTCGGGCGGGCTGTACCGGGACTGCCTGGTCCACGACTTCGACGTGCTGCGCTGGGTCACCGGCCGCGAGGTGGTCGAGGCGTACGCGGTCGGGTCGGACGCCGGGCCCGCGATGTTCCGCGAGGCGGGCGACGTGGACACCGCGGCGGTGCTGCTCACCCTGGACGACGGCACGCTGGCGACGGCGACCGCCACCCGCTGCAACGGCGCGGGGTACGACGTGCGGATGGAGCTGTCGGGTGAGCTGGACCAGGTCGCGGTGGGGCTCGACGAGCGCACCCCGCTGACCTCCACCGAGCCGCAGGGACCGCCGCGCGCGCCGCGGCCGTGGCCCGGCTTCCTGGAGCGGTTCGCCCCCGCGTACGAGGCGGAGCTGGACGCCTTCGTGGCGGTGGTGCGGGGCGAGCGGGAGAACCCGTGCGACGGGCGGGAGGCACTGGCCGCGCTGCGGATCGCCGAGGCGTGCGAGCGCTCGCGCCGGGAGCGCCGCCCGGTACGACTGGCCGAGATCGCCGTCGACGGGTAGGCCGCGCCCGGGCCCGGACGGATCCACCGTTTCCCTGCGGGAGCCTTGGCCTCTGCGGGCCGCCGCACGGCGAGACCGCGCCCCGGAGAGCAGCTAGAAGCGCACCGGCAGGTTGCGCACACCCCGGATCAGCAGGCCCGGCAGCCAGTCGAGTGGTTCCGCCGAGGGGTCGACGGCCAGTTCGGGGCAGCGGGTGAACAGTGTCTTCAGGGCGATGCGGGCCTCCAGCCGGGCCAGCGGGGCGCCGATGCAGAAGTGGATGCCGTGCCCGAAGGCGATGTGGCCGCGGGCGTCGCGGTGGATGTCGAAGCGGTCCGGGTCGGGGAAGCGGGTCGGGTCGCGGTCGGCCGGGCCGAGGCCCACGACGACCATCTCGCCGGCGGGGATCACCGTGTCGGCGATCTCGACGGGCTCGGCCGTGAAGCGGTGCGTCGCGGTCTCCACCGGGCCGTCGTAGCGCAGCACCTCCTCGATCGCACCGTCGAGCAGGGTGAAGTCTGCGCGCAGCGCGGCGAGTTGCTCCGGGTGGGCGAGCAGGGCGCGGACGCCGTTGACGATCAGGTTGACCGTGGTCTCGTGGCCGGCGATCAGCAGCAGGTGGGCGAGGGCGCGCAGTTCGGGTCCGGTGAGGTGGTCGTCGCCCTCGTCCCGGGTGCGGATCAGCGCGGAGAGCAGGTCGTCGCTGCCGCCGCCGGACCGCTTGTCCGCTATGAGGTCGTCGAGGTAGTCGACGAAGTAGCGCAGGCTGTCCTCGCGCTTGCTGAGGTCGGTGGGGGCGACGAGTTCGTTGGACAGCGCGCGGAAGGAGTCGCGGTCGGTCATCGGCACGCCGAGCAGTTCGCATATCACCGTGATGGGCAGCGGGAAGGCGAAGTCCGTGACGAGGTCGGCGCGGCCGGCGGGGACCATGGCGTCGAGGAGTTCATCGGTGATCTGCTGGATGCGGGGCGCCAGTTGCTGCATGCGGCGCGCGGTGAACTCCCGGGAGATCAGCTTGCGCAGCCGGGTGTGGTGGGGCGGGTCCCGTTGCAACAGGCTCGGCCCGATGATCTCCATGTCCGCCGAGGAGAACCCCACGGCCTGGGGGTTCTTGATGAGCCGGGGGTCGACGAGGGCCGCGTGGGCCTCTTCGTGGCCGACGATGAGCCAGAAGTGGCCGTTGGGGTCGCCGACGGGTCGTAAGCAGTCGCGCACGCGGTGCACGGGACCTCGTGCGCGCAGCTTCGCGTAGTACGGGTAGGGGTCTTCCCGGAAGCCGGGCAGCTCTGACAGGTCGAGGGTGGTGGTCATCGGGTCAGGCTACGTCGCGGGGGCGGAGCCCGGAACAGGGGCGGGACGGGGTCCGGCCACGGGTGGCCGGGATGATGTCCCCCCGTCAGCTCGCATGCTGAGCCCCCGTCAGGTCGGCGGGTCCTCGTCCACGAGGCCGGCGTCGTGGACCAGGAGGGCGATCTGTACGCGGTTGTTGAGGGCGAGCTTGGACAGGATGCGGGAGACGTGGGTCTTCACGGTGGGGACGCTCATGTAGAGCGTGGCGGCGATCTCCGCGTTGGAGTGGCCGCGGCCGACCGCCACGGCGACCTCCCGCTCCCGCTCCGCGAGGCCCGCGACCTTGGTCGCCGCCGTCGAGCGGCGCGGGTCGCGGGACCCGGTCGCGCCCGCCCCGTCGGCGACGTGGGTCATCAACTGCCGGGTCACCGCGGGCGACAGCACCGGGTCGCCGGCGGCCACCCGGCGCACCGCGGCCACGATCTCCGCCGGCGGGGTGTCCTTCAGGACGAAGCCGGCCGCGCCCGCCCGCAGCGCGCGCAGCACCTGCTCGTCGGCGTGGAAGGTGGTGAGGACGACGACCTCGGGGGCGTCGGCGCGGCGCCGCAGCTCCTCCGTGGCGGTGAGTCCGTCGACCTTCGGCATCCGGATGTCCATCAGCACCACGTCGGGGGCGAGCCGCGCCACCAGTGCGGGCACCTCGGAGCCGTCGGCCCCCTCCCCCACGATCTCCAGGTCTTCGGCACCGCCGAGCATGAAGGAGAGTCCCGCACGGACGAGGGGGTCGTCGTCGACGACGAGCAGCCGGATAGTCATGCCGCCCACGGTAGCCAGGCGCGCACGTGGAATCCGCCGTCCCCCGTCGCTCCGTGCTCCAGGCTGCCGCCGGCGAGCGTGGCCCGCTCCCGCAGCCCGATCAGGCCCTGCCCGGAGCCGGGCACCGGCTCCACCTCGCCCGCGGGCGCCGGGTTGTCGATCCGTACGACGACGCCGTCGCCCGGTCTGCCCCGGACGGCGACCGTGACCTCGGCGCCGGGGGCGTGCTTGCGGGCGTTGGTCAGGCCCTCCTGCGCGATCCGGTACACGGTGCGCCCGATCGCGGCGGGCATCCGGGCCGGCTCCTGGACGCCGTTGTCGAGGACGACGTCCATGCCGGCGTCGCGGGACTCGTCGACCAGCGCGTCCAGGGTGGCGAGCGTCGGCTGCGGGCGGTCGCCGTACTCCCCCTCGCCCGGTGCGCGCAGCACGCCGATGATCTCCCGCAGGTCCTGGAGGGCTTCGTGCGCGCTGTCACGGATCACCCCGGCCGCCCGGGCGACCTCCGCCGGGGGTGCGTCGGGGCGGAACTCCAGGGCGCCCGCGTGCACGCTGAGCAGGGTCAACCGATGGGCGAGCACGTCGTGCATCTCGCGGGCGATGGCCTCCCGGGCCAGCCGCTGCGCCTGCTCGGCCCGTAGCTCGGCCTCGGTCTCGGCCCGTCGGGCGCGCTCGCGCAGGGCGACGTACAACTGCCGTTGGGAGCGTACGAGCAGGCCCCAGCCGATCGCCAGCAGGACGACGAGGGTGCCGGCGACGATCGAGGTGGCCGTCGTGGTCTCCGGGTCGGGGCGGACGAACGGCTGGACGGCGCCGAGGACGAGCCCGAGCACCCCGACGATCGCGACGGGCTTGAACGGGCGGTGCACGGCGAGGCTGAACAGCGAGATCAGCAAGGCGCCCGCGGCGGCCGGCGAGAGCACCGAGACGACGCACAGCACGGCTGCGAGCTGCACGGGCCAGCGCCGCCGCGTCCAGATCGCGAAGCAGCTCAGGAAGGCCACGACCTCGTCGAAGCGGACGACGCCGGCGCCGCTGCCGTTGACGCGCTGGCTGGTGTCGATGACGACCATGCCGATCAGCGCGGCGAACAGGAAGGCGACCAGGTCCACGACCCAGTCGCGCACGGTGCGCCGCGGCCGGCCCTTCGCGGTCGTCCGCACGCGCCGCTCCCCCGCCAGCTCCGGGTCGTGGAACTCCCGGTCCGCAGCCATGGCCGAGGGGAGCAGCCAGGGGTAATCCGTACGCGTCATGGAACAAAGTTACGCAGGTCAAAGGCGGTCCACCCGCCGTGGGCCGCGGACGGCTACCAAAGTCGCGCAAGCGAAGACTTTCGACGGTGCGCGACAGCCGGAGGACCGACGCGGGGCGGCGACGGGCCGGATCACCATCGGTGACATGAAGAAACTCCTCGAAACCGTCGGCGGGCTGCTGCTGCTCCTGGGCGCCGTCGGCGTCGTGCGGGAGCTGGCGGGGTGGTCGTCCTCCTTCCTCGGAGCCACCCGGCTGCTCACGGAGCACGTCGGCTTCCTGCACGACCACGCGGCCCTGACCAATGCCGCGATCGCGGTCGTCGGCTTCGTGACGGTGATGATCGCGGAGAGTCGCAGCCGGTGAGCCGGGACGGACGAAGGAGGGCGGGCTATCCGCCCAGTTCCCGGTGGCGGGCGGCGAGCCGGGCCGCGCCGGGGGCGGTGAGGCTGCCGAAGAGCCGCAGTCGGGAGATGCCGCCGTCGGGGTAGATGTCGATGCGCACGTCACGGCCGACGACGGGGGCGGCGAGCACGAAGCGGTGGTTGGTGTCGGGCTGGAGACGGGTGCGCGGCAGCACTTCGGTCCACGCCGGCCCGTCGCCGTCGGCGCCGTCGTCGCGCATCGAGAGCGACGCCCAGCCGGCGCTGTTGCCCAGCAGGTACGCGGTGTCGATCTCGACGGCGCGGATCTCGGCCTGTTCGACGAGCCGGTAGCTGATCCAGTCGTTGCCCAGGTCGCGACGGCGGCGGGTCTCCCAGCCGTCGTCCATCTTGCGCGAACGCCCGGGCTGGATGGTGTTGGTGGCCGGGGAGTAGAAGCGGTCGGACGCGTCCTCGACCCGGCCGCCGTTCTCCAGCGCGGCGAGGTCGAAGGTGCCGAGGGCGGCGAGCCAGAAGGGGTCGGGCGCGACCTCTCCGTACACCCGCAGCCGCGCGATGCCGCCGTCGGGGTGCTGGTTGAGGCGGAGGTGGGTGAAGCGCTGCTCGGCCGCGACGGCGAAGCCGTTGGCCGCGTGGCCGCCGACGGGGGTGCGGGGCACGAGCACGGTCCACGTGACGTCGTCGGCGAGCAGCCGGGCCGGCGAGGGCGAGCCGATGACGGCGGCTGCCTCGATCGACACGGACTGGGGGTGGTTGCCGCGGAAGTGGGCGGTGTCGACGACGACGCCGCGGATCACTCCGGGCGCGCCGAGGCGTATCAGGGCCCAGTCGTGGTCGCCGTCCGCGGGGTGGGGCCGTGCGTCGACGGTGCCGCGCCGACGGCGGGTCTCCCAGCCGTCCATGACCTTGCCCTTGTGGCCGAAGTGCTCGGGGTCGAACTCCGCGGGGCCCGGCGTGAGCAGGTTCTCGCGGTGGGCGAAGAACTCATCGTTGGCGGCGACGACCCCGGCGCCCAGGCGCCGGTCGGCGAGGTCGGCCAGGTCGGCGAAGGGGAAGTCGGCGGTGCGGTAGTCGGCGTAGGGGTCGCCGCCCCCGTAGGGGCGGGCGGCGCCCGTGAAGGTGGGGTGCGAGGGGGCCGCGCTCGGCTGGGTCATGGCGTCAGTCGTTCCTTTCGAGTAGTCGGCCGGTCGGCCCGGCCACCGTCCCGTCGGCCGCGATGCGTTCACCTCGCAGCCAGCTGGAGCGGACGACTCCGTGCAGGGTGCGGCCCGCGTACGCGGTGACCTGGTTGCGGTGGTGCAGGTGGGCGGGGTCGACGGTGAACGCCTCCTCGGGCGCGAGGACGGCGAAGTCCGCGTCCCGGCCCGGCTCGATGGCGCCCTTGCGGGTCAGCCCGGCGAGGCGGGCGGGGCCCGTGGACATCCACCGGACGACGTCGTCCAGGGCGTGTCCGCGCCTGCGGGCCTCGGTCCACACGGCGGGCAGGCCGAGTTGGAGCGAGGAGATGCCGCCCCAGGCGGAGGCGAAGTCAGCGGTCTTCAGGTCGCCCGTGCAGGGCGAGTGGTCGGAGACGACGCAGTCGACGGTGCCGTCGGCGAGCCCGGCCCACAGGGCGTCCCGGTTCGCGGCCTCGCGAATGGGCGGACAGCACTTGAACTCGGTCGCGCCGTCGGGGACCTCCTCGGCGGTGAGGGTGAGGAAGTGCGGACAGGTCTCGACGGTGATCCGTACGCCGTCGGCCTTGGCCCGCGCGATCGGCGCCAGCGCGTCGGCGGACGACAGGTGCAGTACGTGGACGCGGGCGTCCAGCCGGCGGGCGTGGGCGATGAGCCGGGTGACGGCGGTGTTCTCGGCGTCCCGCGGCCGGGAGGCGAGGAAGTCGGCGTAGCGGGGCCCGGGCTGCTGCTCCGTCAGCCGACCGGGGTCCTCGGCGTGCACGATCAGCAGGGCGCCGAAGGAGGCCGTCTCGGTCATGGCGCGGGCGAGTGCGGCGTCGTCGAGCGCGGGGAACTCCTCGACGCCCGAGGGCGAAAGGAAGCACTTGAAGCCGAAGACTCCGGCGTCGTGCAGGGATCGCAGCTCAGCGGTGTTGTCGGGGACGGCGCCGCCCCAGAAGCCGGTGTCGACGTGCGCGGCGGCCCGGGCGACGTCCTGCTTGGTGCGCAGGTGCGGCACCGTGGTGGTGGGCGGCAGCGAGTTCAGCGGCATGTCGAGCAGGGTGGTGACGCCGCCGGCCGCGGCGGCGCGGGTGGCGGTCGCAAAGCCCTCCCACTCGCTGCGCCCGGGGTCGTTCACGTGGACGTGGGTGTCGACGAGGCCCGGCAGCAGCGCGTCGTCACCGAAGTCGGCGAGCCGGGCGCCTTCCGGTACGGGTGCGTCATGGGGCAGCACGGCGTCGATCCGGCCGTCCGTGACGGTGACGAGCGCGGGTCTGCTGCCGTCCGGGAGGCTCACCCGCGTCGAGCGGAACGCCCGGCGCGCCGCCCGGTCCGGGCCGTTCGGGTCCACGTCCGTCATCCGCCACCCCGTCCGAGAATTCAACGAACTGTTGAAGAGACGCCCAACGCATCTTCGTCACCCTGACTGAGACCCGTCAAGAGGTCGGCACTTCCGCCGACTGGAACCCGGCTTCCGACGAGCAGAATCCAGCGGGGCGCAAAGGGGCCGTCCGACGCGTCGTCCGGGACCCCGCGACCGCCCCCTGACCGGCGAAGACCCGAGGCCAGCAGCGATGTGCGGACAGCGGCAGCCGGGTAGGCTGCTCACTTGCCCGTCCGCCCGAAAGGACTGCCGCCCGTGCCGACGTCCAGCGCCAGCTCCACCGACGCCGCCAAGCCAGCGAACAGCGGCGGCGTGCAGTCGCTGGAGCGCGCCTTCGATCTGCTCGAAAGAATGGCCGACGCCGGGGGCGAGGTCGGGCTGAGTGAGCTGTCCGGCAGCAGCGGGCTCCCCCTGCCCACCATCCACCGTCTGGTGCGCACCCTCGTGGCCTGCGGTTACGTACGCCAGCAGCCCAACCGCCGCTATGCGCTGGGCCCCCGGCTGATCCGCCTCGGCGAATCGGCGTCCCGCCTCCTCGGCACCTGGGCCCGCCCGCATCTGGCGCGGCTGGTCGAAGAGACCGGCGAGACCGCGAACATGGCGCTCTTGGACGGCGACGAGATCGTGTACGTGGCGCAGGTGCCGTCCAAGCACTCGATGCGGATGTTCACCGAGGTGGGACGGCGGGTGCTGCCGCACTCCACGGGCGTGGGCAAGGCGCTCCTCGCGGACTTCCCGCCGAACGAGGTCCGGGCGCTGCTGGCGCGGACGGGGATGCCGGCGGCCACCGAGAAGACGATCACCACGCCCGAGGGCTTCCTGACCGCGCTGGAGTCGGTGCGGCGCGCCGGCTACGCCGTCGACGACAACGAACAGGAGATCGGGGTCCGTTGCCTCGCGGTGTCGGTGCCGAACTCCCCGACGGCGGCGGCGATCTCGATCTCGGGGCCGGCGGGGCGGGTGACCGAGGAGGCGACGGAGCGGATCGTGCCGATCCTCCAGGAAGTGGCGCGGGACCTGTCGGCGGCGCTGGCGGACACGGGCCAGGGCGGGGCATGACGACTGCCGCGCCCCGGGAGGACCGGAAGCGCGGCAGTACGGCGGCGGCGCCCCGGAGGGTCAGGAGGCGTTGGCCGCTTCCTCGATGAGGTCCACGACCGCCTTCGGCTGGGACGCCAGGGACGCGTGGCTGGCGTCGAGTTCGATGATCCTGCGGGGGTTCATCCGCGCGGCCATCCGGCGTTCGTTGTCCGGGTCGATCATGCGGTCACCGGTGGACACCTGGTACCAGACGGGCTTGTTGCGCCAGGCGGGCGCGGTGACGTTGTCGCCGAAGGTCGAGGCGAGCGGGGCCTTCTGGGTGATCGCCATGACGAGCGCGTCGTCGTCCGACAGGTCCTGCCCGAAGCTCCACTGGAACTTGCCCTGTTTGATCCACAGGTAGCCGTCGGAGTCGGGGGCGATGTTCTCGAACGCGGCGGGCGGGTGCTCCTGGCTGATCTGGCCTGGGCTCTCGCCGGCGTCCGGCGCGAACGCGGCGATGTAGACCAGTCCGGTGACGTTCGGCAGGTCACCCGCCTCGGTGATGACCGCGCCGCCGTACGAGTGGCCGACCAGCACCACCGGACCGTCGACCTGTTTGACCATCTTCCGGGTGCGCTCGGCGTCCTCGGCGAGGGAGGTCAGCGGGTTCTCCACGGCGTGGAGCTTGTCGTAGCCGCGCCCTTTCAGTTCGAGGATCGCCTTGCCCCAGTGCGCGGCGCCGCCCCAGAAGCCGTGCACGAGTACGATCGTCGGCTTGTCGGTCATGTCCACACCTTCGGCTCACTTGCGTGTCAGCGGCACCCCCTGCCCCTGCACGCTAGAACCGCGCACACCGGTCCGCCACGGCAGGCGCACCCCGGCGCACGGCGCGCCACGGCGAGCGTCCGCGCAGGTGGCAGCGCGGACGCCACGGCTCGTGGGCTACCTCTGGCGCGGTAGCTCACCGAACATGTCGACCGCGTTGCGCACCTGGAGGAGCGCGGGCGCCAGCGCGCTCAGCGAGCCGATCGCACCGGCGATCAGCAGCAGGGCGCGCCGCATCCGGGGGATCTCGGGATCACCGCACTCCGCCATCGCCGCCAACACTGCCAGTTCGTCCTCGGCCACCTCCCGGTCGGAGAACTGCTTGGGGTGCGCCGCCAACTCCCGGCGCAGTCGTGACACGGCCGCCTGGAGACCCAACACCCTCGGGTCCTCGCCGCTGTCCGTCACCTGCGTCTGCCCCACGCTTCGCAACAGACTCATCCCCCTCACCCGCCCTCCGGGTGTCTCGACGACTCTCAGTCGATACTCAACCACCCAGAGTTGCGGGCAAGTTAACGCCATGCAGGGGCGGGCGCGCCACTCCGCGGACCGAAATCGGACCGAATTCAGGACGTCGGCTGGGCGACTTCCACGGCGTTCAGCCACAACCGGACGTCGACCGTCACGAACTTGCTCGGGTCCGAGTCGGGCGATTTCCCCTGGTAGGTGACGATGCCGACGTGTCCGGTGTTCGTCAGGACGCAGAACTTGGAGCCCTTGGGAAGCACATCCAAGTCAAGGTCCTGGGCATAGCGGGTTTCACTCCGACAGGTGGCCAGTTCGGCCTTCTGGCCGGGGCGCAGGAGGACCAGCTTGCCGTTGCTCACCTCCAGCTCGCCGAGGTCCCAGTTGTAGGAGAGGTCGGAGCTGGAGTCGTCGTTGACGGGCTTGAGCGGATCGTCGCCGAAGGTGAGGTGGTACTCGGTGACGAGGTTGATGGTGTTGTGGTCCGTGGGCTCGGGGTCGGCGACGGGTTCTTCGGGCGCCGCGGGCGGGGACTGGTCGTCGACCACCTCGCCGGGGTCCCCCGACGGAGGTTCGTCGGCGGGCGCGGTGTCGGTGGAGTCCGTGGCGTCGGTGGGGTCGGCCTGCTGCGACCGAGCCTTGTCGTCGCCCTTGTCGTCGTCGGCGAGCGCCAGGTACGCACCGCCGCCGGCGAGCGCGCCCACGACCAGCGTCGCCGCGACGGCCAGGGCGATGGCCTTGCCGCGCTTCTTCTTCGGCGGTACGGCGGCGTCGGAACCCGCGCCCGTGTCGTACGGCTGGCCGGGTGCGCTCCCGTAGGGGGCGCCGGGGACGGTGGGTGCGCTCGCCTGCGGGTGACCGGCCGTCTGGGGCTGCGGATAGCCGTACGCGGACGCCGGCGCGGGCCCGAAGCCGGGCGGCGGCGTGGCGGGCGTCGAAGCGGCGGTGGGCTCGTGCGCCGCCGGCTGCGGTACGTCGGCGGGCGGCGCGGCCGGCTGCGGCGGAGCGGCCGTCGGTGCCTGCGCCGGCGGGGGCGGGGCGACGGGCGGCGTGGTGGGCGGGGCGGGCACCTGGGCCGGCGCCCCGGCTGCGGCCGGCGGCGGGGTCACCGGCGGCGCGGGGGCCGCCTTGCGGGTGCCGATCTCGGCGGCGACCACGCTCGGCAGCCACTCCTCCGGTCTGCGCAGGACCGTTTCCCCGCTGGCGGTCTGACACAGCGCGAGCAGGTCGGCGACCGAGGGCCGCTCCTCCGCCTCCTTCGCCAGGCAGCGGGTCACCAGGTCGACCAGCTGCTCCGGCACGCCGGTGAGGTCCGGCTCCTCGTGCACGATCCGGTACAGCACGCCGTGCGAGGTGCCCTCGCCGAAGGCGGCGCGGCCGGTCGACGCGTACGCCGCGACCTGGCCGAGCGCGAAGATGTCGGTGGCCGGGGTGACGGTGCTCCCGGCGGCCTGCTCGGGGGCCATGAAGGACGGCGTGCCGATGGTGACGCCGCTGCTGGTGAGCGAGGTCGCGTCGGCGGCCCGGGCGATGCCGAAGTCGATGACCCGCGGCCCGTCGGCGGCGAGCAGCACGTTCGCCGGCTTGAGGTCGCGGTGGACGATGCCCGCGCCGTGGATGACCTGGAGCGCCTCCGCGACACCGGCGACCAGCAGCAGCACCGTCTCCACGGGGAGCTTGCCGTGCTGGACGACCGCGTCGGCGAGGGACGGGCCGGGGACGTACGCCGTGGCGAGCCAGGGCTGTTCGGCGTCCGGGTCGGCGTCGATGACGGGCGCGGTGTACAACCCCTGGACGCGCTGCGCCGCGTGCACCTCCTGGGCGAAGCGGCGACGGAACTCGGCGTCCTGGGCGAAGTCGGGCCGGATCACCTTGATGGCGACGGGCCGGCCGCCGGGCGTGTAGGAGAGATAGACCTTGCCCATGCCACCGGCGCCGAGGCGGGCGGCGATGCGGTAGCCGGCGACGTGCTGCGGGTCCCCGTCACCGAGCGGCTGGAAGACCGCCCTCGGCTGCCCCTGGTGCTCCGGAGATCCCTGCGGCCCCTGTGATGCTCGTCCACTCATCTTCCTGCGTCCCCCACGACCAACTCCACACGGCGGCCCGCGACTCGGGCCCGCGCACCGGAGGCTGCACCTTATCCGAGGTCACGCGGACGGCTCCATGCGGATGACGGGGGCGCGCGGAGCGGGAGCGGCGCGGGTGCGGTAGGCAGTCCTCCATGACGTACGAAGCTGACGAACCGACCCATCCCGAGCGGCCCGGCACCGTCGCGGGGCTGCTGCTCGCGGCCGGCGGCGGGCGCCGGCTCGGCGGCCGGCCCAAGGCCCTGCTGCGCCACCGGGGCCGGCCGCTGGTGGAGCACGCGGTGCGCGCCCTGCGGGCCGGCGGCTGCGACCCGGTGCACGTGGTGCTGGGTGCGGCGGCCGACCGGGTGCGCACGGAGGCGGACCTGGCGGGGTGCGTGGTCGTGGACAACCCGGACTGGGCACAGGGCATGGGCTCGTCCCTCCGTACGGGCCTCGCCTCCCTGGCCGGTACGTCGGCGAGCGCGGCGCTCGTGGTGTTGGTGGATCAACCGGGCGTCGGCGCGGCGGCGGTGGCCCGGGTGCGCACGGCGGCGGGCGCGTCGCGGCAGGCGCTGGCGACGGCGGCGTACGGGGGCGAGCGCGGCCACCCGGTGTTCCTGGGCGCCGCCCGCTGGCCGGACGTGGTGCGCGGGGCGTGCGGGGACCAGGGGGCGCGGGGCTATCTGAACGCGCATCGGGCGGAGTTGGTCATGGTGGAGTGCGGGGACGTGGCCGAGGCGTACGACATCGACACGGAGGCGGACCTCTGGCGCTTGGAGGGGTAAGGGTGTGCGGCCGGCCGCACTGCTTGCTCGCGCACCCCTCTCCTCCGTGCCGTGCCTCAGATCAGCAGCAGGGACTTGCCGACCGTGGTGCGTTCGGCCAGGGCCCCGTGGGCGCGGGCCGCTTCGGCGAGGGGGTACGTCGCGCCGACGGTCGGGGTCAGGGTGCCGTCGGCCACGCGGCGCAGTGCCTCCGCCAGCAGGGCCCGCACCTGCTCGGTGCCCGGGGAGCCCGCTTCCAGGGCGTTGGTGACGGCGACGTCCCGCTGTTCGGCCCGGTCGGGGTCGACGTCGGCGAGGCCGCCGCTGGCGGTGCCGTAGGTGATGAATCGGCCGCCCTTGCGCACCGTGTCGAAGGCGTCCCGGCCGAGTTGGCCGCCGGCGCCGTCGTAGACCAGGTCGACCCCCGCTCCGCCGGTCGCCTCGACGACCCGCTGCTGCCAGTCGGGCTGCGAGTAGTCGACCGTGGCCTCCGCGCCCAACTCCCGTGCCCGTGCGAGCTTGCGCTCGCCGCGGGCCGCCGCGATGACCCGGGCGCCGGCTTCCTCGGCCAACTGCACCACCAGCGAGCCGGCGCCGCCGGCCGCCGCCGCGACCAGGACCCACTCGCCCCGCTCGACCTTCCCCATGAGCAGCAGGGTCTGTGCGGTCACGCCGTCGTGGAGCAGGGCAGCCGCCTCCGCGGACGCCACCCCTTCGGGGACCTCCACCACCTCCTCCGCTTCGGCGACCATCTGCTCGGCGTAGCCGCCCGTGCCGCGGGCCAGGACGTGCCGTCCGACCCAGCCGGGATCCACGCCGTCCCCGACCGAGAGCACCCGTCCCGCACCGCCGCCCCCCGGGACGTACGGCGGCTCCAACGGGAAGTAGTCACCGCCCCAGCCGGCCCGCAGCAGGGTGTCCAGATAGATCACGTCGGCCGCGGCCATCCCCACCACGACCTGCCCCGGACCCGCCACCGGGTCCGCGACCTCCGCCACCGTCAACACCTCGGGTCCGCCGAACTCCGCCACCTGGATCGCACGCATCGGGATCACCGCTCCTCACGTCTGGATCGACATCTCCCCTGCAACGTAGAACCTCAAGAAGGGTTGAGGACAAGCCACCTCAGCCCGTCGCGGTCACCGCGGTCCGACGGCGCCGCGATGAGTTCCTCCGGTGCAACGGGTCTCCTCCTGAAGAGCAACCGAGGGGAAGGACACGGAGATGGGTGCACAGGGCGGCATGCAGGTCGGCATGTACTCCTTCGACTGTCGGGACGCGGGGGCGTTGGCGGGCTTCTGGTCGGGCGTGCTGATGCGTCCGGTGGACGAGGGGGCGACACCGGCCTTCGCGACGATCGGCTTCGAGGGCACCGGCCCGACCTGGATGTTCCACCAGCCGTACGGTGAACTCCCCGCCGGGGACAACCGTCTGATGCTCGATCTGAGCGGCGAGGACGGCTGGGAGGAGCAGGCCGATCGGGTGGAGGCGTTGGGCGCGGAGCGGGTCAGCGACAACGACGAGGACGGCGTGCGCTGGGTGGTGTTCCGGGACCCGGAGGGCAATGCGTTCCGGATCTTCGCTCCCCGCCCGACGGAGCCGCTCGGCCCCGTGTCGCACCAGTGATCACTCGCCGGCCGGGCTCGTTCGACCGGCCGGCCGGCGCGCTCGGTCCCCGCCCGGGGCGGGGCTCGGGACGCGGCGCGGGGGGATGAGAGCGAGCGTGGTGAGCACGGCGGTGAACGCGAGCGCCGCGGAGGCCGCGAGGACGGCCCGGGTGCCGTCGGTGACCGCCTGGCCGTCGGCGCCGGCGCCCTCGTACGCGGCGAAGACCGCGCCCAGTGCCGCGGTGCCGACGCCGGCGCCGAGGGCGGCGAGGGTGGACACGGTCCCGGCGACCATGCCGACCCGCTCCGGTTCGGTGACCCGTACCGCCACGGCCATGACGGGGGCGCCGGCGATCCCGCCGCCGGCTCCCCACGCCAGCAGCGGCAGCAGCAGCGCCCACCACGGCGTGTCCGGGGTGATCAGCAGGGCCAGGGACAGCAGGCCGACGCCCTTGAGCGCGTATCCGGAGCCGATCACCACGCCGGGGGCCCAGTGGCTGAGCAGCCTGGAGCCGACCATGCCGGTGGCGATCTGCGCGAGGAGGATCGGCGTCATGAGCAGCCCCGCCGCGGTCGGGCTCAGGTTCAGCCCCTCCGCCAGGTACAGCACCAGATAGACGGAGCCGCCGATGGTCAGGACCCGGGAGAGGAGGACGGCGAGCATGGCGCCCGAGAACGCGGGCCGGGCGAACATCCGCAGTTCCAGCGTCGGGGCGGGCAGGCGGAGTTGGAGGGCGAGGAACGCGGCCAGCGCCAGGCCGGCGACGAGGAGCGCCGCGATCTCCTGTCCCGTCCACGGCTCGTCGCCGGGGCGCAGCATCAGCAGGGTCGCCGTACCGAGGCCCAGCATGAGCAGCAGACTGCCGGACCAGTCCACCCGCCCCGCGGCAAGGTTCCCGGGCGCGTTGCGCGGGAGCACGCGCGCGGCCAGCACCCAGGCCGCCGCACCGAGCGGGAGGTTGACCGCGAAGACCGCCCGCCAGCCGAAGGCGTCGACCAGCACGCCGCCGAGGACCGGGGCGAGGAGTCCGGCCGCGGTCGCGACCGACCCCCAGGCCCCGATGGCGAGGTTGCGTTCCTCGCCGGCGTAGCGGTCCGCGATCAGCGGTATGCCGTTCACCATGATCACGGCGGCGCCGCAGCCCTGGGCCACTCGGGCGGCGTTCAGCCACCACAGGTCCGGGGCGAACGTCGCGGCGAGGGAGGCGAGGGTGAAGACGGCGATGCCGGCGAGGAAGAGGGTCCGTCGGCCCCAGCGGTCCGAGAGGCTTCCGGCCACCTGGGTGAGCGCTCCCATCGCGACCATGTAGGTCACCACCACGGACTCCGCCGACGCCCCGTCGGCGACGTCCGCACTGATCAGGGGCAGTCCGATGGCCACGATCGTGATGTCGACGACGACCAGACCGGTGGTGGCCATCACCAGGACGAGGACCCCGCTCAGCGGCGGCAGCCGAGGGGCGAGGCGCGCGAGGCCGGGGCGACTGGACTTCTGCGTGCTCATGGGGGGTGCGACCTCCGGACGCGAACGGGCGGGAAGCGGGCGGGAAGCGGGCGGGAAGCGGGCGGGAAGCGGGCTGTGGCCTCAGCCTGCTGGCACTCGACGCTAAAAGTCAACACGTGTGAAGTTCAAGCGGGAGCCGTACGATGACCCCATGCCGCCCGCCGCCCGCCGCCGCCCCGCCACGCGCAAGGGGCGCCCCGTCCTCACCCGGGAGGCCATCGCCGCCAAGGCGCTGGAGATGGCCGGCGCGCAGGGGTTCCGCTCGGTCAGCATGCGGGCCCTCGCCGCCGAACTCGGCGTGACCGTCAGGGCCTTGTACAACTACGTCGAGGATCGCCAGGACGTCGTCGACCTCGCCCTCGGCCTCATGCTGGACTCCTGGAACCCGCCTCCGCTCTCCCCCGCGGCCTGGGAGGAGTCCGTCGCCGGCTACGCGCGGTCGCTGCGCGAGGTGTACCGGCGCTGGCCGCGCGCCCTGCTGGTCTCCCTCGACGAGGACGCGCCCCCCTCGTCGGTGCACCCCAACCGGCTGCGCAACCTGGACCGCTTCCTCCAGCTCCTGGACGGGCTCGGCCTCGACCTGCCGGCCGCGCTGGAGGTGCACCGCCACCTCTCCCTGCTCGTGCTCTCCTTCGTCCTGCTGGTCGACCACCCGGCCGCGCACACCACGACGAGCGCGAGCACGCTCGTCCCCGACGCCTGGCTGACGGCCCATGCCGACCTCGACGTCCCGACCCTGCGCCGGGCCGCCGCGCTCCCCGTGCCCCCGCCGGACGCCCAGTTCGACCAGCTCGTCTCCGCCGTCGTCGCCCAGATCCGCGGTCGACTGGACACCGTCTAGGGGCTTTTGCCCCGCTCGACGGGCACCAGCGGCTGGTCGACGGTGTCATCCCCTTGGTCCGTACCGCCCGTGGGCTGGAAGACTGCGTCGGTCATCAGCAGCACAGGGTGCGAAGAAGGGGATCAGGATGAGCACGTACGGCCGCAGGATGCAGCGCACGGTCACGGCGACGGTGCTCGCGGCGGCCCTCGCCGTGACCACGGCGGCCTGCGGGGACGACTCCGGCGACGGGCCCGGCGGCACGTCCGGGGGCGAGAAGGCCGACATCGGGCTGTCGACCGCGCTCGGCGGCGTCCCCCTGGACCAGGCCGGCGAGACGCTC
Source organism: Streptomyces sp. NPDC048057 (assembly GCF_040653095.1). Classification (NCBI taxonomy): domain Bacteria; kingdom Bacillati; phylum Actinomycetota; class Actinomycetes; order Kitasatosporales; family Streptomycetaceae; genus Streptomyces; species Streptomyces sp. NPDC048057. The sequence continues at coordinate 168,129 of NZ_JBEZNF010000015.1, read as the reverse complement.
ACGTACTGGAACGTCCCCGAGGCGCGCCGCCTCGTCGAACAGGACCGGAAGCTGTACGAGCCGCTGGCCGGGTTCGGCATATCCGAGGTGGTGGAGGCGGGCTACAAGGGCGAGGCGGCGCGCGAGGCGGTCGGGTTCGACGAGACGACGGTGGACACCTCCGTGCTCGTCGGATCGGACGCCACCCGGCTGACCGGCCGTTTCGACGTCGCCGCCGTGACCGGGGCGATGAAGGAACGCGGCTGGACCGAGACGAAGGTCGACGGCGCACCGCTGCTCAGCGCCGAGGGCGCGCGGGTCACCGTGTCCGCCGACGTCCGCTCCTCCTCGGGCAAGGACGAGGGGCCGCTCCTGCCGCTGTCCGCGCCCAAGGACTCCGTGGCGACCGACCCGGCGCACCGGGCGGCGGTCGACTGCCTCGGCGACGACGCCTACCTCGCGACGTTCTACGGCAAGGACCGGCCGCGCCAGCTGCCGGGGCTCACGCTCTTCGCCATCGGTGCCCGCGCCGCGGAGGACGGCACGTCCAAGGAGCGTCTGTGCGCCGTCACCCAGTCCGCGGATGCGGCCAGCGCCGTGGCGGACGCCCTGCGTCCCAAGACGGCGGCGGGGGAACGGTTCGCCGGGGCGCGCGTCGACGTCGGTGAGGGCGCCGCCCCCGTGGTGCGGATGGAGTGGGCGAACACCGCCGAGGTCGGCCTGCGGCCCGGGGACCAGAACAGGACGGGACAGCTGCCGCAACTCCTGTGGGGACGCCGCTGATTCAGCGGCGGCGCGGGGCGGCGACCTGGGGGACGGGACACCCGGACCAGCGCCGTCGCCCACGCCGGCGGCGGAAGCAGTGGACCTTGACTTCCACGATGAGGAAACTAGTATCCACTCACACCGCTCGCTGCACGTCCCACGCGCCTCCCGCCGAAGGAAGTGACCGCCCGTGTCCGCATCAGCGCCGTCCCCGCTCGCCGTCGTCGACGCCGCCCCGCTGGACCGTCAGGAGGAGGTGCTGAGCGAGGCCGCGCTCGCGTTCGTCGCCGAGCTGCACCGGCGGTTCACGCCGCGCCGGGACGAGTTGCTCGCCCGGCGCGCCGAGCGCCGGGCCGAGATCGCCCGGACCGCCACGCTCGACTTCCTGCCCCAGACCGCGGCGATCCGCGCGGACGACTCCTGGCGGGTAGCGCCCGCGCCCGCGGCGCTGGAGGACCGCCGCGTGGAGATCACCGGCCCCACGGACCGGAAGATGACCGTCAACGCCCTGAACTCGGGCGCCCGGGTGTGGCTCGCGGACTTCGAGGACGCCTCCGCGCCCACCTGGGAGAACGTGGTCCTCGGACAGCTCAACATCATGGACGCGTACGCCCGCCGGATCGACTTCACGGACGACCGCTCCGGCAAGTCGTACGCCCTGAAGCCCGCCGAGGAGCTGGCGACGGTCGTGATGCGACCGCGCGGCTGGCATCTGAGCGAGCGCCATCTGCGCGCCGCCGACGGCAGCGCGGTGCCCGGTGCCCTCGTCGACTTCGGCCTGTACTTCCTCCACAACGCCGAGCGCCTGATCGCCCTCGGCAAGGGCCCGTACTTCTACCTGCCGAAGACGGAGTCGCATCTGGAGGCCCGGCTGTGGAACGACGTCTTCGTCTTCGCCCAGGAGTACGTCGGCATCCCGCAGGGCACCGTCCGGGCCACCGTCCTCATCGAGACGATCACCGCCGCGTACGAGATGGACGAGATCCTCTACGAGCTGCGCGACCACGCGTCCGGGCTCAACGCCGGCCGCTGGGACTACCTCTTCTCCCTCGTGAAGAACTTCCGTGACGGCGGCCCCAAGTTCGTGCTGCCCGACCGCAACGCGGTGACGATGACGGCGCCCTTCATGCGCGCGTACACCGAACTGCTCGTCCGCACCTGCCACCGCCGCGGCGCCCACGCCATCGGCGGCATGGCGGCCTTCATCCCCTCCCGGCGCGACCCGGAGGTCAACGAGGTCGCCTTCGAGAAGGTGAAGGCGGACAAGGACCGCGAGGCGGCGGACGGCTTCGACGGCTCCTGGGTCGCCCACCCCGACCTGGTGCCGATCGCCATGGCCTCCTTCGATGCCGTCCTCGGCACCCGGCCGCACCAGAAGGACCGGCTGCGCGAGGACGTGTCGGTCGCGGCGGGCGACCTCATCGCCGTCGACTCGCTGGCCGCCCGCCCGACGTACGAGGGGCTGCGCAACGCCGTCCAGGTCGGCATCCGCTACATCGAGGCGTGGCTACGGGGCCTGGGTGCCGTCGCCATCTTCAACCTGATGGAGGACGCGGCCACGGCCGAGATCTCCCGCTCGCAGATCTGGCAGTGGATCAACGCGGGCGTGGTCTTCGAGAACGGCGAGCGCGCCACCCGCGAGCTGGCCCGCCAGGTCGCCGCCGAAGAACTCGCCGCGCTCCGAACCGAGTTGGGCGAAGAGGCGTTCGCCGCCGGTCGCTGGCAGCAGGCGCACGACCTGTTGTTGCAGGTGGCGCTGGACGAGAGGTACGAGGACTTCCTGACCCTGCCCGCGTACGAGCAACTCACCGGCTGACGACCCGGCAGGGGCGACGGCCCGTCGCCCCTGCCGGGGGCGGCGGGCTGTCATCATGAGGCGCATGGAGTCGAAGGCGGGAGCGTCGGCGGCCGTCGTCGGCGGCAGCATCGGCGGTTGTGCCGCGGCGCTGGCGCTGCACCGGGCGGGGTACGGATCCGTCACCGTCCACGAGCGCACCAACGGCGACCTCGCGGACCGCGGCGTCGGCATCGGCGTCCACGACGCCCGGTACGCGGAGTTGGAGGCGGCGGGCTTCCTGGACGCCTCGATGGCGTGCGTGCCGCTCGTCGAACGCCAGTGGTACGTCCGCGACGGCACGGCCCCGGGCCTGGGGCGACGGATCAGGACCGACGCCTTCCCCTTCCGCACGTACGCCTGGGGGCCGCTGTGGCGGGAGTTACGGGCCCGCGTCCCTGATGCGGTCGCCTTCCACCAGGGCAGCACCGTCCTGAGCGTCGAGGACTCCCCCGCCGGCGCCGAGGTCCGCACCGCGGCCGGCACCGTCCGGCACGACCTGGTGATCGGCGCCGACGGCTACCGTTCGACGGTGCGGGGCGCGGTGTGCCCGCAGGCGCGCCCCGGCTACGCCGGATATCTGGCCTGGCGCGGAGCGTACCCGGAGGAGCGGCTGCCCGACGGGGAGCGCTGGCAGCGGGACGCGGCGGCGTACGTGGTGTTCCCCGGCGGGCACGTGGTGGTCTACCGGATCCCCGACGGCGCGGGCGGCCACCGGGTCAACTGGGTGCTGTACACCGCACCGCCGCCCGGTCTCGACCTCCCGCTCGCCACACCGACCAGCCTGCCGCCCGGCACCCTCAGCACCGCCCTGCGCACCCGTCTCGCCGAACTGACGCACGATCACCTTCCGCCGTTCTGGGGTCGGTTGATCGATGTGACCGCGCCGGACGAACTCTTCGTCCAGCCGATGTACGACGTCACGGCCGAGCCGGGCGTCGTCGGCCGTCTGGCGCTGCTGGGCGACGCCGCCACCATCGCCCGACCGCACACCGGGGCCGGCGCGGTCAAGGCGCTCCAGGACGCGGCGCTGCTGGAGGCCGCGCTGCGCGGTGCGTCCGACCCCGCAGCCGCCCTCGCCCGCTACGACGCCTCCCGGGCCGCCCTGGGCCGCACGATGGTCGACCTGGGGCGCCGGCTCGGCGACGCCCTGGTGACCTCGGCCCCCGACTGGCCCTCCCTCGACGGGCCCGCCCTGGCGCAGTGGTGGCACCGGGCGGACTCCGCGGGCGCCTTCGGCGGGCGTCGGCTGCCGGACTGACGGCCGTCGCGAACCCGCGGTGGCGGTGCCTCCGTGCGCCGGGCGGTCACCCGGACGGTCCGGGTCGTCACTCTCGCGCCACGCGGGGGGTGCGGGGACGGGGCGGCGCGAAAACGCTGAGGAGCGACAGCCGTTTCCCACCCCGAGAATCGAGAAACGATCATGGCTGCGTCCCCCTCCCCCGCCGCTTCCCCGCCCCTGGCGCCGCGCCGCTCCCGCCGCCGTGGCATATCCCGGGCGGGCGCCGTCGCGCTGGCACTGTCCACCACGGTGCTGACCGCCGCACCGGCGCTCGCGAGCACCGCCGCCGTCGGCGCCGACAAGGGCGGCGGGAAGGGCGGCGGGAAGGGCGGCGGGAAGGGCGACAAGCCGACGGTCGTCCTGGTGCACGGGGCGTTCGCGGACGCGTCCGGCTGGAACGCGGTCGCCGAACGGCTGCTGAACGACGGGTACGAGGTGCTGGCGCCGGCGAACCCGCTGCGCAGCCTGACCTCGGACGCCGCGTACGTCGCGAGCGTCCTCAAGAGCGTGGACGGCCCGATCGTGCTCGCGGGCCACTCCTACGGCGGCGCGGTGATCGGCAGCGCGGCGGCGGGGAACCCGAACGTCAGGGCGCTGGTGTACGTCTCGGCGTTCATGCCGGACAAGGGCGAGACGCTGGGGGCGCTCTCGACGAAGTTCCAGGGCAGCGAGTTGCAGCCGGCGCTGAACCCGGTCCCGTTCTCGGACGGGAAGACCGAGGGCTCGGACCTGTACATCAAGACGGACACGTTCCACGACGTCTTCGCGGCGGACCTGCCGCGCTCGCAGACGCGGCTGATGGCGGTCGAGCAACGGCCCATCGCGGCGGCCTGCTTCGAGGAGGCCGCGCCCGGGGCGGCGTGGCGGACGGTCCCGTCGTGGTTCGTGGTCTCCCAGCACGACAAGGCGATCGCTCCCGACCTGGAACGCTTCCAGGCCGAGCGGGCGAAGTCGACGACGGTCGAGGTCGACTCGTCGCACGTGTCGATGATGTCGCACCCGGAGGTCGTCGCCGAGCAGATCCGCGCGGCGGCCAAGGCCACCTCGACCGGCTCGCCGAAGAGCGCGGCGCTGGCCGGGACGGGCTCGGGCGCGCTGGCGCTCGTCGGCGTCGGCGGACTGGCCGGCGCGGTGGTGCTCACCGGCGGCGTCCTGCTGACGGCGACCCACCGGCAGCGCTCCGCACGCCGGTAGGCCGTGGGCCCCTTCGCGGGTGGTGGCCCGTCAGCGGGTCACCACCGTGCGCTGGGCGGAGAAGTCGCCCCACTTGCCGTCGGGCAGCTTCGCCCGGAGCTTGACGCTGTAGCGGGTGCCGGGCGGGTCGCTGATCGTCATGGTGTACGAGGCGCGCCCCGCGGGCGGTTCGGCGCCCCACACGATCGTGGTGGCCATCTTGCCGTTGAGGTACAGCTCGTGGGACTTGACGGCCCCGTCCGCCTTCGGCGGCAGCCAGTTCAGCTCGATGTTCCCCTTGGTGGCGGTGGCCACCAGGTCGGTGGGGGCGGTGTTCGGGCCGGCGCCGGGCGCGGCCGGGGTCGTCAGGTCGACGGCGTTGCTGTCGGGCGAGGAGTTCTCCGCCGCGTCCCGGGCGCGGACGGTGAAGGTGTAGACCGTGCCGGGCCGCAGGTGGGGGATGCGGGCGGTGGTCTCGGTGCCGGCGACGCTGTGGATGCGGGTGTCCTCCTGGTACACGTCGTACGAGGTCACCCCGGCGTCGTCGGTGGCGGGCCGCCAGGTGAGGGTGACCGCGCGCTCCCCGTCGACGGTGCCGCGCAGCCCGGCCGGCGTGGTGGGGGCCTTCTTGTCCTCGGGCTTGGCGGCGGGCGTGGTGACGGAGACGGCGGTGCTGGGCTGGGAGACGTTGCCGGCGGCGTCGCGGGCGCGGACGGTGAAGCCGTACGCGGTGCCGGGCTTCAGCCCCTCCACGTCGACCATCGTCGTGCTGCCGGGCAGGGACTTGACCTTGCGGTCCTGCTGATGGACCTCGTAGCCGGTGACGGCCGCGTCGTCGGTGGCCGGCTTCCACATCACGTGGACGGAGGTGGCGCTGCCGGCCTGTGCGGTGACGCCGGCGGGCGTGGTGGGGGGTTCGGTGTCCTTCTTCCCCTTCCCGTCGTCGCCGCCGCAGGCGGTGAGGGTCACGGGGAGGAGGACCGCCGCGCAGGCCAGCGCGACGAGGGTGGGGGGACGGTGCACGATCAAGCCTCCGTTGAGGGGGAAACGGCGACGGTGGGGGGAGGTGACGCAGTAATGGTCCAGACCAATACGCGTCCAATATGGCTGTCGAAGGGCTTCCGCGACAAGCCCCCTGGACGAATCGCGGCCAGCCTCACACCCCGGCGAAACGATCAATCATCCATCGCACACCTGGAAGAACCGCAGTTGCTCGACGGGAGGTTGAGCCGGTGCGGAGCAACACCGCCCGAGCCGCGCCCCTGCCTGCACCACCGGTCGCGGGCGGCGATCGATGAGTTCCAGCCGCGCCGACGGTCCCCTTTCCCATGGACGACCAGCAGGACACTCACGGAGCGAACGACATGACCGACCCCGACGACGCGCCCCCGCCCGACTTCCGCCCCACGGCCGAGGCCGTCGCCCGGCTGCTCCCCGGCGTGACGGACGAACAGCTGGCGGCGCCCACCCCCTGCCCCGACTACGCGGTGCGCGAGCTGCTGGGGCACCTGGTCATGCTGACCGTCGCCTTCCGGGACGCCGCGCGCAAGGAACTCGGCGCGACGACGGACACCGATCCCAACAGCGCCCGGCCCCTCCTCGACCCCGACTGGCGGGCCGTGCTGCCGCGCCGGCTCGACGAGCTCGCCGAGGCGTGGTCGCAGCCGGCGGCGTGGGAGGGCACGACCCGGGCCGGCGGCGTCACCCTGCCCGCGCCCGTCGCCGGCACGGTGGCCCTGAACGAACTCGTCGTCCATGGCTGGGACCTCGCCCGCGCCACCGGTCAGTCGTACGACCCGCCCGAGGACGCGCTGCGCGTGTCGTACGGACTACTGGCGGCCACCGGTGCGGACGATCCGATGCGGGGCGTCATCTTCGGCCCGATCGTGCCCGTCCCCACCGGAGCTCCCCTGCTGGACCGGGTCGTCGGCCTCAGCGGCCGTCAGCCGGGCTGGCCCCGCTGAGCAGCCGGGCCGCCCGCTCCCGCAGGCGCTCGTCGACCGCGACCAGCTGCCGCTCCCGGCGGGTGGCCCATATCCGCAGGTCCCGCTCGGCCAGCGCGGCGAGCCGGGCGGTGTCCTCGGCCGTCCGCGCCCCGCGCCCCAGGACCTCCAGGGCATCCAGCGCCGTCGCCGCGTCCACGCCCTTCTCGACGCAGGTCAGCGTCAGCGCGGCGGCGTCCGCCGGAGCGGCGCCGATCGCGTGCAGCGCGAGGACCGCGGCGGGGACGTACCGCAGCTCGGTGAGACAGGACGTCAGGGCCGGGACCAACGGGCCGGCCGCCGCGCCCATGTCGGCCGCGGCCCGGGCACAGCGGCGTACGGACGCGACCATGAACTCCCGGTCCCGGGCCTCCGAGAGGACCCCGCCCAGGATGGTCAGCGGCTCCTGCGGCTGGCCCGTCAGCCGCCACAGGGCGAGCGCCACCGCGGCGTCCACGTCCAGCTCGTGCGCGACGCGGTGCGTGCCGGCGGGGGTCAGGGCGGACCGGAGGTACGGCACGAGGGCGGCGCCCGCACCGCCCAAGCGGCCCGCTGTCTCGATGACGGCCAGCTCGCGCGGCTCGGCGCCGACGGCCAGCGCGTCCCGGAGCGCGGCGATCAGCAGCGCGCTCTCACCGGTGAGCCCGTACAGCGCCTCGGCCGCCGCGTACCGGTCGTCCACCGGCCCTGCGGTGGCAGCGGCGCGCAGCAACTCGGCCGTCTCCACGCGCCGTTCGGGCGGACAGACCGCGGCGAGCGCACCGGCGAACAGCGCCGGCGACCGGCCGAAGAGGACCGTCAGCTCCGGCAGCGCCGCGGACGCCTGCGGGCCCCAGGCCGTCAGCAGCGAGGTGAGCCTGCGCCGCGGGTCCTCGCCCCGGACCGCGCCGGACGCCTCCACCGCCTCCGCGCTCGCGGTCAGCTCGATGCGGATCGCGTTCAGCAACTCGGGGGCGTACGGCAGGGGTACGACCCGGGCGATCGCGCCGACGGCCCCGGACCGGGCGCCCAGGTCCCGCGCGAGGAGCCGGGCGGCCTGCTCGGGCGCGAGCCGGGCCAGGACCTCAAGCGCCCGGTCCGCCAACTCGCCCCCGCCGTCGGCCAGCACGCCCAGCGCGGGCGCGCCCGCGGCGGCGTGGGCGCCCATCTTCTCCAGGACGGGCAGCACGGAAGCGGTGTGCGGGAAGGAGGGGTCCGTGAGCAGGGGGACCACCACCGGCGCGAGCCGCGGGGGCGCGCCGCGGGAGATCAGGCACGCGTGCTCGGCGGCCCACAGCGCCTCAGCCCGCGCCTCGGGGTCGGACAGTGCGAGCGCGGCCTCCACCAGGGCGTACGCAGCCTCCCGGTCGGCGGCCGAGTCCCGCAGCAGCAGCGCGTCGACGACGTGGTGGAGCGGTTCGCTGCGGTCCTCGTCGAAGCGGCCGGAGACCAGCGGATCGGCGGGCAGCAGCGACAGCAGGGTCTCCTGGTGCACCGCGTCGAACGGCAGCCCCGCGTCCACGCACGCCATCACGGCCACCAGCCGCACCTCGCCCGGGACGTCGGCCGCGAGCGCGCCGCGCGCCAGCGTCGTCGCGTCGGCCGGGTCCACGTGTGCCAGGGCCGCCAGCACCTCGGCGCGCACCCCCGCCGCCTTCTCCTGCGCCCACCGCTCGTGCAGCACCGCCAGCACCGAGGCGTCCCCCGTCCGCCCCGCGGCCCACACCGCGGCCCGGCGCTCCTCCTCGTCCGCCGCCCCGCACAGCGGCAGCACCAGCGGCAACTGCGCCGCGACGGCGCCCCGGCACGCCCCGGGCTGCGGCACGCCGCACTCGTCGGCGCTCTCGGCTATGGCGCCGAGCAGGACGAGCAGATCGGCGGTGCACACCCCGCCGGCGGCGAGCCGGGCGAGGAACGGCACGGCGGCTGCGGTCGCCTCGTACACCGTCCCCTGGTGGACGATGCTCCCCCACAACTCGCCGAGCGCCTCGGACGCCTCGTCCTCGTCCCCCACGAGCCCGCGCAGCATCGCGGGCACGTCGCCCGCTTCCCCGTAGGCGTGCTCCAGATCCCCCCAGCACACGCCGTCCAGCTCCGCGAGAACCCCGTCATGATCCATACGTGGAGCATGCCACGGGGGTCTGACACCGACCCCCGCGGACCGTCCCCGACGCAGGGTCCGAACGGCCCTCCTAGGATGGCCCGATGCCGCAGCACGACGATCTCAAGCCGTACTGGAACACCAACGTCGCCCGGCACCCCGGCATCCTCCGCGCGGTCCCCGCGGGCTGCGACGAAGCGCTGGACGTCGGCTGCGGGGACGGGCTGCTGGCGCGGAAGCTGACCGCGCGGTCCCGTCGGGTCACCGGGATCGACGCGTCACCGCCCATGGTCGACCGCGCCCGCGAACTCTGGCCGGGCCGTGCGGACCTGACCTTCCTCGCGGGTGACGTCCTCACCGCGGACCTGCCCGTCGGCGGGTACGACTTCGTCTGCTCGGTGTCCACGGTCCACCACATGGACTTCACCGCGGCGCTGGTGCGCCTGCGCGAACTCCTGGGGCCCGGCGGCACGTTGGTGGTGGTCGGCCTGGCCCGGGAGACGAGCCCGACGGAGTGGGCGGCGTTCCTCGCCGCCGCGCCCGTGGTCAGGGTCACCAAGGTGGTGCGCCGCGCCGGCGGTCCGCAGGGCATGCCGGCGACCGATCCGCAGATGGGCTACGGGCAGGTGCGGGCGGAAGCGCGGCGGCTGCTGCCCGGGGTGCGCTACCGCCGGCACGTGCTCCGCCGCTACTCGCTGACGTGGACGAAGCCGGTGTGACGACCGCTTCCGCCTCGACCGGCGTCGGCGGGCCCGTCCTGCGCGGCGGGCCGTCGGCCCCAGTGGTTGAAGGCGAGGTTCAGCACGATCGCCACGATGCAGCCGGTCGAGATGCCGGAGTCCAGGACGACCAACAGGTCCTCGGGGAAGGCGTGGTAGAAGTCGGGCGCGGCGATCGGGATCGTGCCGATGCCCACCGCCGCGGCCACGATCAGCGCGTTCTCGCCCTTCTCCAGCGCCGCCAACGCCAGGGTCTGGATGCCGCTCGCGGCGACCGTGCCGAACAGCGCGACGCCCGCGCCGCCGAGGACCGGCAGCGGCACGAGGGCGATGACGGAGGCGGCGACGGGGAAGAGGCCGAGCAGGACGAGGATGCCGCCGGCCGCGGCGACCACGAAGCGGCTGCGGACCTTCGTCATCGCCACCAGCCCGACGTTCTGGGCGAAGGCGCTCGCCATGAAGCCGTTGAAGAGGGGGCTCAGGGCGCTGCCGAGGGTGTCGGCGCGCAGCCCGCCCTCGATGGTGCGCTCGTCGGCCGGCTTGTCGACGATCCTGCCGAGGGCGAGCATGTCGGCCGTGGACTCGGTCATGCAGACCAGCATCACGATGCACATGGAGAGGATCGCGGCGATCTCGAACTGGGGCGCGCCGAAGTGGAAGGGCGTGGGGAAGCCGACGACGTCCGCGTCCGCGACGGCGTCGAAGCCGGTCATGCCGAGGGGGACGGCGACGAGGGTGCCGACGACCAGCCCGAGCAGGATGGCTATCTGTTGGAGGAAGCCGCGCAGCAGTTTGCGCAGCGCCAGCACGACGGCGAGCGTCAGGGCGGCCAGGCCGACGTTGCGCATCGAGCCGTAGTCGTCGGCGGCGGCGTCCCCGCCCTGCGCCCAGCGGAAGGCGACGGGCAGCAGGGAGAGCCCGATCAGGGTGATGACGGTGCCGGTGACGACGGGCGGGAGGAAGCGCACCAGCTTGCAGAAGTACGGGGTGAGCAGGAAGCCGACGAGTCCGGCGACGAGGACCGCGCCGAAGATGACGGCGATGCCTTCGGTGCCGCGGTCCTTGCCGATGGCGATCATCGGGGTGACCCCGGCGAAGGAGACGCCGTTGACGAACGGCAGCCGGGCGCCGATCTTCCAGACGCCGAGGGTCTGGAGGAGGGTGGCGATGCCGGCGGTGAACAGGCTCGCGCCCATGAGGAAGGCGGTGTCGTGGGCGCTGAGGCCGACGGCGGGGCCCACGATCATGGGCGGGGCTACCACGCCCGCGTACATCGCGGCGACGTGCTGGAGTCCGCTGGTGAAGAGCTTGGCGGGCGGGAGGGTCCGGTCGACGGGATGCTTGCCCGACCCGTCGACGGCGGAGGCTGCGGAGGTGCTGGGCTCTGGGGGGTCGCTGGTGTCGCTGTGCGGCGTGGGGTTGGCGGCCACGGCGGTTCCTCCGGTCGGTTGCACGTCGGCACGGACGTGGGTGTCAGGGAGGTGGTGCGAAGTGGAGCGACACTGGTGCGGCAGTGCGGTGGTGGTGGGGAGCGGTCCTCCTGAGGGGTGAGGTCGTACGCGACGCGGGGAGTCCGTCGCCGCTGCCGGAAGAGGCGCACCGCACCCGTGGCACCGACGGCCGGGGTGCGCCTCCTCACGGCAGTGGCCGCCGCGGTCCCGGGACCGGTCCCGCGACGCCGTCCGAGGGCCGTCCCCCTCGGTGGGCCTCCCCCGCCCCGATCGGTGTCAGCGGCGGGCGATCTCGGCGAGGCGCCGTGCCTCGGCCCGCGCGGTGCGCGCGACGGCGTCCTCGTCGACGGCGGTGAGCCGCCCGTCCTCGACGACGACGGCGCCGCCGACGAGCGAGAGGGTGACGGGCGCGGGTGCGCCGAGGACCAGTGCGGCCACCGGGTCGGCGATGGTGGAGTGGGCCAGGGTGTCCATCCGCCACAGCACCAGGTCGGCGAGCTTGCCGACCTCCAGGGATCCGAGCTGCGTCTGGCGGCCGAGCACGCGGGCGCCGCCGTACGTGCCGAGCCGTAGCGCCTGACGGGCGGTCAGGGCGGCCTCGCGGTGCGCGCCGAGCCGGTTGACCAGCAGGGCGTTGCGCAGTTCGGTGTGCAGTTCGCCGGACTCGTTGGAGGCGGTGCCGTCCACGCCGAGACCGACCGGGACGCCGGCGGCCAGCAGGTCGGGGACGCGCGCGATGCCGGCGCCGAGCCGGGCGTTGGAGGAGGGGCAGTGGGCGACGCCGGTCCCGGTGCGGGCGAAGGCGGCGATGTCCGCGTCGTTCATGTGGACGCAGTGGGCCATCCACACGTCGTCGCCGAGCCAGCCGGTGGAAGCGAAGTAGTCGGTGGGCCCGAGGCCGAAGCGCTCCTTGCAGAACTGCTCCTCCTCCACCGTCTCCGAGCCGTGGGTGTGCAGCCGCACGCCCTTGCGGCGGGCGAGTTCGGCGCCCTGCCGCAGCAGTTCGGTGGAGACGGAGAAGGGCGAGCAGGGCGCCACCGCGATCTGGGTCATGGCCGCGAAGGACGCGTCGTGGTGGGCGTCGACGGCCGCTTCGGTGGCGGCGAGGGCGGCGTCGAGCGCTTCGACGGCGAAGTCCGGGGGCAGTCCGCCGGCGGACTGCCCCCGGTCCATGGACCCGCGGGCCAGGGTGAAGCGGACGCCGGTCTCCCGGGCCGCGCCCACGATCGCCCCGGTCAGGTCGCCGCAGCCCCTGGGGTACACGTAGTGGTGGTCCACGGCGGTGGTGACGCCGCCGCGCGCCATCATCGCGAGGGAGCCCTGTGCGGCGGCGCGCACCATCGGCTCGTCGATCCGGGCCCAGACGGGGTAGAGCGCCACCAGCCAGTCGAAGAGGTGGTGGTCGGTGGCGAGGCCTCGGGTGAGCCACTGGTAGAAGTGGTGGTGGGTGTTGACCAGGCCGGGGGTGGCGAGGTGGCCGGTGGCGTCGATCCGTCGGACGACGTCGGCGAGCCCTTCCAGCGCCGGGCCCGCGCCGACGGATTCGATCCGGTCGCCGGCGACGACGAGGTGCCCCGAGGCGTGTTCGGTGTCGTGGGCGTCCACCGTCGCGATGGCGCAGTTCTCGATGACGGTGCGCGAAGGCGCCATGGTTCCTCGATTCTCGACGGATCCCTGCGTTCTGCTGCTCGGCGTTCGTGCTGGTGCCGGCCCGTTCAGAGGTTGGTGAGGTCGACCGGGATCTCCGGCTGCGCCCCGTCCCGCAGGACGGTGGCCTCGATCAGGCCGTAGGGCCGGTCGGCCGCGAAGTACACTTCGTTGTCGTTCTTGAGCCCGAAGGGTTCGAGGTCCACCAGGAAGTGGTGGTTGTTCGGCAGCGAGAAGCGGATCTCGTCGATCTCGCTGCGGCCGTCGATCACCCGGGACCCCATCTGGTAGAGGGTCTGTTGGAGGGAGAGCGAGTACGTCTCGGCGAAGGCGTGCAGCAGGTGGGTGCGCACCTGCTCGTAGGACCGCTCCCAGTCCGGCGCGGGCTGCTCGTCGTCGGTCCAGTTGAAGCGCCAGCGGGCCCGGACGTCGGTCGCCAGTATCCGGTCGTACGCCTCCTTCAAGGTGGTGTACCCGTCCTTCACGTACCCCCAGAACTCGGAGTCCGTCGAGTTCAGCACGGTGAGGTCCTTGAGCCCGGAGATCACCTGCCAGCGCTCGCCGTCGTGGCTGACCTGGCTGAGCCGGGTCTCCCCGCCCTTGCGGACGAAGGAGTGCTTCGCCGTGGCGGCGGCGCCGCTGCGCCGGGAGTCCGTCGCGGCGCTGCTCTCGATGCGCTCCCAGGCGTACTCCTCGATCCTGATGCGGGCGCGGTGGATGGCCGGCTGCGAGGTCACGAAGTGCCGGGCGAGGTGGATGCCGAACTGCTCGGCGGAGTCGACGCCGTGTTCCTTGGCGAAGGCGAACACCGTGTTCTTGGTGGTGTCGGTCGGCAGGACGTTGGCGTTGGAGCCGGAGTAGTGGACTTCGTCCAGGTCGCCGCTGAGCGAGACGGAGACGTTGAGGTCCTTGATGTGGTGGGTCGCGCCGTCCCGCACGATCCGCACCACGCGGATTCCCGCTTTGCCGTACTGGTTCTGGCCGAGAATCGTGGGCATCGACCTAGCTCCCTCGGTATACGGAGTAGCCGAACGGGTTGAGCAGCAGCGGTACGTGGAAGTGTTCGCCGCCGACGACGGCGAAGGCGACCGTCACCTCGGGGAAGAACGCTCCGTCCGCACCGCCTTGCCGGGTCAGGAGGTACTCCTCGGTCCGGAAGTCGAGGCGTACGTGGGTGGTGCCCGCCGGTGGCGCCGGGAGGTCCTTGCAGCGGCCGTCCGCGTCGGTGGTGGAGCCGCCGAGGGCCGTCCAGGCGCCGGCGGGCCCGGTGCGGGTCGACAGGTGGACGGCGACGCCCGCGGCGGGGCGGCCGACGCTGGTGTCCAGGACGTGGGTGGACACCGACGCGGTGGATTCCGTGCTCATGGGCATGACTTCCTCTGCGTTGACCTGCGTTGGCCTGCGCCGACCCGGTGCCGTGGAGGTCACGCCCGTCGTGCGGGCGGTACGAGCCGGGCCAGCCGGATGCGATTGATCTTGCCCAGCTCGGTGCGGACGATCGCGCGCTCCTGCTCCGGCGTGTTGCCGAGCCGGGCGCGCAGGGCGTCGCGCAGTTGCTCCCCGGTCCGGCCGGTGGCGCAGATGAGGAAGACGTGCCCGAACCTCTCCTGGTACGCGAGGTTCAGCTCCAGCACGTCGTTCTTGAGGTCGTCGGACGCCCCGGACATTCCGCGCTGTTCGCTCGCGGAGAGCGGGTCCCCGGTCTTCGGCCGGCCGATCGGGGGGTGGCCTGCCATGGCCTCGGCCAGGTCCGTCGGGGTCAGTTCGGCGACGGCCGAGTCGCTGGCGGCGAAGAGGGCGTCGACGGTGGCGTACGGGCGGTGGGTGAGGAGCCGGGCGCTCCAGGCGGTGCTGGCGCAGACCTCGTGGAGCTCGGCGCTCGCGGCCCGCTCGGGCAGTGCGTTGAAGCGGGCGAGGGCGGTGGGGGCGGCGCGGGGCGTGGTCGGATCTCCCCGTACTCCCGGAAGGCGCGGTGAACTCGGCGGCACGGGAACCTCCGTGGCTGCTTTCGCGGTGCGTCGAAGGGCTGCGCATAGCTAACGCGCCCAACGACAGCCCCGTCAACACTTTGTTGAAAATAAGCAGCCGGTCTACTCGCCCTTCGCGGCTTTCTCCCTGTTCAGGTAGTTGTAGACGGTGAAGCGGCTGACACCGAGAGCACCGGCCACGGTCTCCACCCCGTGCCGTACGGAGAACGCGCCCCGCGCTTCCAGGTTCCGCACCACCGACTGCTTCGCCTTGCGGTCCAACGCGGCCAACGGCATGCCGTGGCTGCGTTCCAGCGCGGCGAGGATGCGGTCCAGCGAATCGGCGAGCTGCGGCAGCCGTACCGCGAGGACGTCCTGCCCCTCCCAGGCGAGGACGACGTCCTCCGGGCCGGCGCGGTCGGGACGGAGGATCTCTCCGCCCATCGCGTCGACCAGCGGCCGGACGGCACGGGCGAGCGGGTGCCCGGCCCCGACGTCGCCCCCGGCGGGCACGGGCTCGATCGAGGCGCGGTCGCGAGCGGTCACTCGCCTCCCTCCGCGACCACGTTGAGCTGGAGCGAGATCCGGGTCGCGCCGGCCCCGAGCGAATCGCGCAACAGCGCGTCGACGGCGGCGAGCACGGCGTCGGCGCGGCCCTCCGCGGTGTTGCCGAAGGGCCCCACGTCCACCGCGTCCAGGTCGGCGGCCCGGATCACTTCCCGCGCGACGACGGCATGTGCCGGCGCCTCGTCGAGGTCGAACGGCTCGGTAGTGAACTCCACTCTCAATCGCACGGGCCCAACCTAACGCGGTGCGGGGTGCGGAGGTGTGCGTGCTGGACAAGTCCCCGGGCCCGCGGGTGGGATGGTCGCGCCGAAGCGCCGCGGGGTGTCCGGGCGCACCGTGCGTCGTCGCGCACCACCGCGCTCTCCCACGGCGGGGCGAAGTGCGCAACGATGTCCTCGGCAAGACACGACGGAGCGTGACGGGAGAGTTCGATGGCCGACGCGGTGAGCGTGCGCTGCCCGTCCTGTCTGCGGGAGCACCAGTTCGCGGCGCCCGTGTTCCCGTGCCCCTGCGGCGCGCCCGTGTCGCCGCCGCTGGCGCGCACGGTGCCGCCCGATCCGCTGCTGCGGCGGACCTGGCGGGAGGACTGGGTGAGCGTGCGCTGTCCGGAGTGCGCTCGGGTGGACGACTGGCCGCAGCCCGAACTGGGCTGTCCCTGCGGCACGTTGCTGCGCATGCCCGTACGGCCCGTGGACGCCCACGAGGAGGAGCCGGCCGGTCCGCCGGAGTCGCACGCCCCGCCGCCGCCGACGTGGCCCGCCGTGCCGCCCGCGGTCCCGCCGTCCGGGCACGTCCCGCTGCCGCGGACCGCGGCGACGCCGCGCCCCGGGTTCCGTCCGCTGACCATCCGCACGGCGCGGGACGCGGTGAACGCCGCCGCCCTGTACCTGACGTGGCTGGGCTTCCGCGACGTGGTGCAGCAGGTCGTCCACCGGCCCGATGCCCGCGGCCACCGCGAGGGCGCCGGGTCCTCCGGTGTCGACTTGCGGGGGCCGGGCGTCTTCGCCCAGGTCGAGCCGTCCGTCCGGCGGGCGACGCTGCGCGAGGTGGAGTGCCTGTGGCTCAACGGCCTGAGTTCCGCCGTCACCACGGTGTACTTCTCCCTCGCCGGGTACTCCGACGAAGCCCGCGCCCGCGCGGACCGGTTGGGGATCCCGCTGTTCGTCCTGGACCTGACGGGCACGCCCCAGCCGGTGAACCAGGCGGCGGCGGACCTGGTGGCCTCGGGCGCGCCCGCGGACACGTTCTAGGGAGCGGCTCAGTCGGGGGTGTAGCGCTCGCGCAGTTCCACCTTGCGGACCTTGCCGCTGACCGTCATCGGGAAGTCGGCCAGGATCTCCAGCCGGCGCGGGATCTTGTAGTGGGCGAGCCGTTCGCGGCAGTAGGCGGTGACGGAGTCGAGGGTGGGCGGGTCGGCGGGGTCCCGCGGGATGACGCAGGCCAGGATCTCCTCGCCGTACCGCTCGTCGGGGACCCCGACGACCTGCACGTCCGCGATCTTGGGGTGCCCGTGGAGGAACTCCTCGACCTCCCGCGGATAGACGTTCTCACCGCCCCGGATGATCACGTCCTTGATGCGTCCCACGATCTGCACGCAGCCGTCGGAGCGCATCACCGCGAGGTCGCCGGTGTGCATCCACCGTCCGGAGTCGATGACTTCGGCGGTCCGCTCCGGCTCGCCCCAGTACCCCAGCATCACGCTGTAGCCGCGGGTGCACAGCTCGCCGGCCCGGCCGCGCGGCAGGGTCACCCCGGTGACCGGGTCGGTGACCTTCACTTCGACGTGCGGCAGGACCCGGCCCACCGTGCCGGTGCGCAGCTCCAGGTCGTCCTCGCGGCGGGTCTGGGTGGAGACGGGGGAGGTCTCGGTCATGCCGTAGCAGATGGAGACCTCGGCCATGTGCATCTCGGTGACCACGCGGCGCATCACCTCGACCGGGCAGGGCGAGCCGGCCATGATGCCGGTGCGCAGGGAGGAGAGGTCGTACGCGGTGAAGCGGGGGTGGTTCAGCTCGGCGATGAACATCGTCGGCACGCCGTACAGGGAGGTGCAGCGCTCCTCGGCGACGGCGCGCAGGGTGGCCTCGGCGTCGAAGGTGCGGGACGGGATGACCATGCAGGCACCGTGGGAGGTGGCGGCGAGATTGCCCATCACCATCCCGAAGCAGTGGTAGAACGGCACGGCTATGCATATCCGGTCCCGTTCGGTGTAGTTGAGGGTCTCGCCCACGAAGTAGCCGTTGTTCAGGATGTTGTGGTGGGAGAGGGTGGCGCCCTTGGGGGAGCCGGTGGTGCCGGAGGTGTACTGGATGTTGACGGGGTCGTCGCAGGACAGCTCCTCCTCGCGGGCCGTGACCGCTTCGGCGGGCACGCCGTCGGCGGCGGCCAGCAGGTCGTCCCAGGAGGCGTGTTCGACGTAGCACACCCGGCGCAGCTCCGGGCAGGACGGGTGGACCTGTTCGACCATGGCGCGGTAGTCGCTGGACCTGTGCCGCTCGGTGGCGCACAGCACGGTGATGCCGGCCTTGCGCAGCACGTACTCCACCTCGTGCGCGCGGTAGGCGGGGTTGACGTTGACCATGATGGCGCCGATGCGGGCGGTGGCGTACTGCACCAGGACCCACTCGGGGCAGTTGACCGCCCAGATGCCCACGCGGTCGCCCTTGGCGACGCCGACGCCGATGAAGGCGCGCGCCAGGCGTTCGACGGCGGCGGCGAACTCGGCGTACGTCCAGCGCGCGCCGGACTCCACGTCGACCAGCGCCTCGCGGTCGGGGTGGGCGGCGACCGCGCGGGCCAGGTTCTCGCCGATGGTGTCGCCGAGGAGTCCGCGGGGGTCGGTGCCGTGCTCGTAGGAGGCCGCCGGGGTGGGCGCGGTCGTCGGCTCGGTGGTCGGCGCGGTCGTCATCGCAGGTCCCCCTCGTCGTACTCGGTGCTGCCGGTGCCGTTCGCGGTGCGCTCGCGCAGTTCGATCCGGCGGATCTTGCCGGAGACCGTCTTCGGCAGCTCCGCGAACTCGATGCGCCGGATGCGCTTGTACGGGGAGAGGACCGAGCGGGAGTGGTCGAAGAGCAGCTTCGCGGTGTCCGGGCCGGCCTCCCAGCCGTCGGCGAGGACGACGTACGCCTTCGGCACGGCGAGCCGCACCGGGTCCGGGGAGGGGACGACGGCCGCTTCGGCGACGGCCTCGTGCTCCAGCAGCGCGCTCTCCAGCTCGAAGGGGGAGATCTTGTAGTCGGACGCCTTGAAGACGTCGTCGGAGCGGCCGATGTAGGTGATGTAGCCGTCGACGTCGCGGGTGCCGATGTCCCCGGTGCGGTAGTAGCCGCCGGCCATCGCCGCGGCCGTGCGCTGCTCGTCGCCGTGGTAGCCGGCCATCAGTCCCACCGGGCTGGTGGAGAGGTCCAGCGCGATCTCGCCCTCCTGCGCCCCGGGGCGGCCCGTCACCGGGTCGAGCAGTTCCACCACGTATCCGGGGCTGGGACGGCCCATGGAGCCCGCCTTCAGCAGTTGCTCCGGGCTGTTGGAGACCTGGACCGCGGTCTCCGTCTGGCCGAAGCCGTCCCGGATGGTGACGCCCCATTCGCGCCGTACGGTCTCGATCACCTCGGGGTTCAGCGGCTCGCCGGCGGCGACGGCCTCGCGCGGCGGGCTCTGCAACAGGCCGAGGTCGGCCTGGATCAGCATCCGCCACACCGTGGGCGGCGCGCAGAAGCTGGTGACGCCGGCGCGGTCCATCTCGGCCATCAGCCGGGCCGGGTCGAAGCGGGCGTAGTTGTGGACGAAGACGGTCGCCTCGGCGTTCCACGGTGCGAACAGGTTCGACCAGGCGTGCTTGGCCCACCCCGGCGAGGAGATGTTCAGATGGACGTCGCCGGGCTTGAGGCCGATCCAGTACATCGTCGCCAGATGACCGACGGGGTACGAGGTGTGGGTGTGCTCCACGAGTTTGGGGTGGGCGGTGGTGCCGGAGGTGAAGTAGAGCATCAGGGGGTCGTCCGAACGGGTAGGGCCGTCCGGCTGGAAGTCCGGCGCGCCCTCGGCGTGCGCCGCGTCGTACGGGAGCCAGCCCTCGACCGGCGCGCCGACCGCGATCCGGGTGTAGTCGCCGGGTACGTCAGCGAACTTGGGGGCGTCCACGGAGCGTACGAGGACGTGCGTAGCCCGACCCCGCTCGACGCGGTCCCGCAGGTCGACGGGGCCGAGCAGCGGCGTGGCGGGGATGACGACGGCGCGCAGCTTCATCGCGGCGAGCGCGGTCTCCCACAACTCGTACTGGTTTCCCAGCATCACCACCATGCGGTCCCCGGCGCGCACCCCTTGCGCGCGCAGCCAGTTCGCCACCCGGTTGGAGCGTTCGGACAGTTCGGCGAAGGTCAGCAGGGTGTCGGTGCCGTCCTCGTCGACGATGTGGAGGGCGGGGCGGTCGTTGCCCGCCGCGATCTGGTCGAACCAGTCCAGCGCCCAGTTGAAGTGCGCGGGACGCGGCCAGGCGAAGCCGTCGTACGCGCTCTGGTAGTCGTCCCGGTGCCGCAGCAGGAAGTCCCGGGCCTCCCGGAACTCCTGTGTCACGCCGCTTGTCACCATGTGACCTCCTCCTTGCCGCACCACTCAGTAGCATCGTGTAATCAGTGATGTAGGTCTCACCACCCCCGATCGGGGGGGTGGTCGGGCAGGGACGAGCCACGAGGAAAGCAGGGCCATGTCCGATTCGGCCGAGGTGGCGGAGATGCAGGCGGCGTTGGTGCGGCTGCGCAGGAACACCGGGGTGTCCGTGGTGTTCGGCGGTTTGCTGCACGATCCGCATCGATTGCGCATCGCGCAGGTCAGCGGGGCGCGCACCAGCGCCCTCCAGGGCCTCGGCATTTCGGCGGGCAACGGTCTGGGCGGCAAGTCGATCGCGCTCTCCCGGCCCTGCGGCGTGACGGACTACCGCAAGGCGCGCCACATCAGCCACGAGTACGACGCGGCGGTGACGGCGGAGGGGCTGTGTTCGGTGCTGGCGGTGCCGGTCGTGGTGCGCCGCCGGGTCCGCGGGGTGCTGTACGGCGCGATGCGGCAGCCGGTTCCGCTCGGTGACCGGATCTTCGACGCGGCGGTGGCCGCGGCGCGCGACGTGGAGCAGGCGCTGGTGGTCCGGGACGAGGTGCGACAGTTGCTGACGAAGGTGCGGGTGCCCGACGTGGACTCGGTGTCGTGGGAGAAGGTGCGCGAGGCGTACGGCGAACTGCGGGCGCTCGCCCCGCTCGTCGGGGACCCGGCGCTGCGCGAGACGATCCTGTCGGTGTGCACGAGGCTGTCGGCGGCGGGGGTGCAGGCCGACCAGCCGGCCGTGGCGCTGACGCCGCGCGAGGTGGACGTGCTGGCGTGCGTGGCGTCCGGTGCGACGAACGCGGCGACGGCGCAGCGGCTGGGGCTGCGACACGAGACGGTGAAAGGTTACTTGCGCGACGCCATGCGGAAACTGGGCGCGCACACCCGGCTGGAGGCCGTGGTGGCGGCCCGCCGGGCGGGCGTGCTGCCGTAGGGGCGCTGCGATCGGTGGTGCGCGGGGCGCAGGAGCGTACGGGCGTACGGGCGCCGCGGGGGACGGCGTGACCTCTTGATCGGCGGCGCGCCGGCGGCTGTCATGGGCGGATGGTGTCACTCGACAAGGTCCTCGCGTTCACCGCCGTGTCCCTCCTCGTCATCGCGATCCCCGGCCCCTCGGTGCTCTTCGTGATCGGCCGGGCCCTGACCCACGGCCGCCGCACCGCGATGGCCACCGTGGTCGGCAACATCCTCGGCTCGTACCTGCTGGTCGTCGCGGTCGCCTTCGGCGTGGGCTCGCTGATCGAGCGGTCCGCCACCGCCTTCACCGTGGTGAAGCTGGCGGGCGCCGGCTATCTGGTCCACCTGGGCGTGCAGGCGTTCCGGCACCGCAGGGAGCTGACGGTGTCCGCAGTGGACGCGCAGGGCGCGCAGGTACGGCGCGGCGACGTGCGGACGGTCGTGGAGGGCGTCGTCGTCGGGGCGACGAACCCGAAGGGCATCGTCTTCTTCGCGGCGGTGCTGCCGCAGTTCGTCGACCACTCCGCGGGTAGCGTCCCCTGGCAGATGCTGCTGCTCGGGCTGGTCCCGATCGGCATCGGGATGGTCACGGACACGCTGTGGGGCCTGGGCGCGGCGGCGGCCCGCGGCTGGTTCGCCCGCTCGGAGCGGCGGCTGTCGATGGTGGGCGGCGCGGGCGGGGTGGCGATGATCGGCCTCGGGTTCACGGTCGCGACGACGGGCCGCGCGGACTGAGCGGCGCACCGTGGGAAGTCCGTGCCCCGGTGCGCGCCGGGAACGAACGCGCGCTCCGCCGAGCGGCGCCCGTCCGCCAAGAGCGCGTCAAAGACCGGGCCCGGAAGATCAGCGCTGCGTCATGGAACGTCCGTCTCCTCCCTCCTCGGGCATAGCTTCGAACGAGCCCCACGCCCCGTCCAGGGAGGACCGACCATGAGCACGCTCACCCGTGAGGACACCGACGCCGCCGACCCCCACGAACACGGCCCGGCAGGGCTGCTGTACGTGCCGGTTCGGCTCGGCTCTGCCGGTGGGCACCACCTGCGCTTCATGCGCACCCCGCTCGGGGTGCGCACCGCGGTCGCCTTCACCAGCCCCCGGCGGTTGACCGACGCGCTCGGGGCGGACGCGCGCTGGATCCGGCTCGCGGAGCCGGCGCTGCGCACCCTCGCCGCGCCCCTCGGGGTGACCGCGCTGACCGTCGACCCGCAGCTCACCGCGCCGGCTCCGACCGTGCGGCGGGCCCCGGCCGCCGTGGCGCAGCCGTGCGCGCGCCGCGGCTGGGACCCGGACGCCGTGGGCGTGCTGCGGTTGACCGGTGCCGCCGCCGCGGTCTGGTCGGCGGTGACCGCGGTGCACGCCTTCATCGACTGACGCCCCTCCCCATCGCCCTTCCCCCCTTTCGTCTCCTCGTGGAGGTGTACGCATGACGGCGGTACCCGCTGTTCCGGTCCCGGTGTCGATCCCCGCGCTCGCCACGCCGTCGGTGTGGCCGGCGTCCGCCGTGCTCGCGCCCGACGGGGACGTGGCGGTGGCCGGAGTGCCCCTGATGGACGTCGCCGAGCGGTACGGCACCCCGGCCTACGTGCTCGACGAGGGCGAGGTCCGCGCCCGCGCCCGGGCGTGGCGGCGGGCCCTGCCGGACGCCGACGTGGTGTACGCGGCCAAGGCGTTCCTGAGCCGGGCGGTGGTGGACTGGATCGCCGAGGAGGGCCTGGGCCTCGGGGTGTGTTCGGCGGTCGAGTTGGAGTTGGCGGCGTCCCGCGGCTTCCCGGCGGACCGGATCGTGCTGCACGGCGACGCCAAGTCGCCGCAGGACCTGGCGACCGCGCTACGGCTGGGAGTCGGCCGCGTCGTCATCGAGTCGCCGTGCGAGATCGCCCGGCTGGCCTCCCGCGTTCCGGGGCCGGAAGCCCAGCAGGTGATGGTGCGGGTGTCCCCCGGCGCTGCCGCGGGCGGGCACCGCGCTCTGCGCGGCGGTGGCGAGGGGCGGCCGTTCGGGATGTCCGTCGCGACGGGTGACGCCGAGGACGCCGTGGCCCGGATCCTGGGCCAGCCGCGGCTGCAACTCGTCGGCGTGCACACCTTCCTGGGCTCCCAGATCACCGCTCCGGAGCCGTACGTACGGGGGGTGCGCCGCGTCGTGGCGTTCCTGGCGCGGATCCGCGAGCGCTTCGGCGTGACCCTGCCCGAGGTGGACCTCGGCGGCGGGTTCGCGGTGGCGTACCTTCCGGGCGACCCGGCGCCGACGCCCGCCGCGTACGGCCGGCGCATCCAGGACGCGCTGGTGCGCTGCTGCGCGGAGTTCGACCTGCCGGTGCCGCGGCTGACGGTGGAGCCGGGCCGTTCCGTCGTGGGCCCGGCCGGGGTGGCGCTCTACCGCGTCCTGGCGGTGTGGCGCTCCGCTGGCGGGTGCACCTTCGTCGCCGTCGACGGCGGGGTGGGCGACAATCCGCGGCCCGCGCTGTACGGGGCGCGGTACTCGGTGCGGCTGATCGGCCGTGCCTCCGCGGCCCCGACGCGCGCGACCACGGTGGTCGGTCGGCACTGCGAGGCGGGCGACGTGCTCGCGGAGGGCGCCGAACTGCCGGAGGACGTACGCCCGGGTGACGTCCTCGCGGTCCCGGCGTCGGGCGCGTACCACGTGTCGATGGCGTCGGGGTACGACATGACGGGCCGCCCTCCCGTGGTCGCCGTGTCCGGGGCGCGGTCGCGGCTGCTGGTGCGCCGGGAGGGCTTCGACGACCACCGCGCCCGTGACGTCGGCCTGTGATCCCACGGCGCCGCGGGCCACGCGGCGCGCAGGGCGCGGCCCGCACGGTCAGTGCCGTCGGTGCGTCAGGAGCCTTCGTCGAAGCGGACGTCGTGCGACGCGGTCGGGGCCAGGGCCGTGAGGGTGCGCTCCGCCTCCGCGGCCAGCTCCGCGCGCTGTGCCGCGGTGGGCGTGCGGAACGGGTGCACGGTGAGGGTCGCCGCCCGCTGCTCCTCCGTCAGCCGCCAGGTCCCCGCGAGGAAGCCGTCGAGGAGGAAGACGGGGAAGGACTGGTTGCCCTGCCAGGTCCGTGCGGCGTGCGCCGGGTCGAGGAGGACGCGCCGCCGGTCGGCGTGGGACAGCAGCAGGTTGTCGTACTCGGGC
The DNA here is from genome assembly GCF_040653095.1 of Streptomyces sp. NPDC048057. Taxonomy (NCBI): domain Bacteria; kingdom Bacillati; phylum Actinomycetota; class Actinomycetes; order Kitasatosporales; family Streptomycetaceae; genus Streptomyces; species Streptomyces sp. NPDC048057. The sequence continues at coordinate 144,000 of NZ_JBEZNF010000015.1, read as the reverse complement.
AGGAAGCGGGGCGGCGCCGGGACGTCCTCGGCGGGGCGCGGGGCGTCGGGAAGGTCGAACAGCTCGGTGCCGCGTTCGTCGCGGAAGACGAGGAGCCGGGGCCGCAGCCGTAGGAAGGCGTCGCGCATCCGGGTCAGCCCCGACCACGTCTGCATGTCCTTGACGGACGCCGGGCCGAAGGCGGCCAGATAGCGCAGGACGGCGTCGTCGGCGGTGGCCGCGGGGCCGGCGGCACGGCCGAACCACCGCTCGACGGTGGTGAGTCGGACCCGTCCGCTGCGGCCCCACAGTCCGCGCGGGGTGACCTGCACCAGCGGCAGGGCGCAGCGGGCGGCGACGGAGAGCGACGCGGGGTCGGCGTGCGGCCAGTGGACCAGGAGGGCTTCCCGCAGCTCCTTCATCGTCCGGGGCTCCTCCTCGACCAGCTCGCGGGCGATCGTCGCCAACCGCTCGACGTCGACGCCGTCGAGGCCGCCCCGGGCCTGGAAGATCCGCAACTCGCGGTCGGGGCCGCCCGATTGGAAGAGGGGGCGCAGGGCGAGACAGTCGTCCGCGGTGTGCGTGTGGATGGTGGAGCGCATGGTGACCATCCGGGCGACCGTGCGCTCGGCCATCAGCGACGACAGCTCCTCGGGGTCGAAGGCCGCGAGCCGGGCGGCGAGGGCGACGTACGGCGGCTTGACGTTCTGCGCCTGGAGGCCGACCAGCTGGCGTACGGCTCCCTCGACGGAGACCTCGGTACGGGGCGCGCTCCGCAGCAGGAGCTGACGGGCGAGCGTGGCCCGGTTCAGGGCGCGGTCGCTGAGGACGGGAGGCGTCGTCGTGGTGGCCATGCGCCCACGCTAGCGAGCCTTGCGGACAGCAACGGTCCGCGATGTCCGAAGCCGTGTGGCGCGGAGGGGTCCCGGGGTGTTCCCCCGAGAACGTGGGCACCGAGTACTGACGCCGCCCACGGCTGCGGGCCCGCGGCCGCGCCATCACCGCGTCCCGGCGCACCGGCGCCGTGATCCGTGCATGATCGGGAGCATGACGTCCACACCGTTCGATCCGCGCACGCTGCTCACGGGCAGCCGACTCGGCGTCCTCGCCACCATCAAGGCGGACGGCCGTCCGCAGCTCTCCCCCGTCCAGCCCTACTACGACCCGGAGGCCGACCTCATCCACGTCTCCACCCGCGCCGGCCTGGTCAAGACGGTCAATCTGCTCCGTGACCCGCGGGCCACGCTGGAGGTGACCGCGCCCGACGGCATGTCGTGGGCGACCGCCGAGGGCGTCGCGACGATCACCGGCCCCGGCACGGACCCCGAGGGCCCGGAGGTCGAGGCGCTGGTGGCGTACTACCGCGCCGCCGCCGGCGAGCACCCCGACTGGGCGGAGTACCGCTCGGTGATGGTCTCCGACCGCCGGGTGCTGATCACGATGACGGTCGACCACGTCTACGGTGCCGCGATCGGCTGACCGGGCCGAAGTCCGGTGCAAGGGCGGGCACGGCGGCCGGGCGCGGCGGCCGTGCCCGCCGGATCTCACGCCGCGGGCACGGTGTCCGTGAACGTCGTGCCCGCCGTGCGGTACGCCGTGACGCGCTCGGCGATCTGCGCGGAGGTCAGGACCTCGTCCTTCACGTGCAGCACGTAGTCCACGTGCTGTTCGTACGTGCGGGGCTCGGTGCTCGGCTGCCCGGCGAGGCCCGTCAGCCACTGGTTGAAGGCGATCAGCACGGGGCGTTCGGGCAGGAACGCGGCGTCGTGGGTGGCGAAGGGCCGGCCGTCCACGTAGTAGCGCACGGCGGTGTCGTCGATGGTGAGGACCAGGTCGCGCCAGCCGCCGTAGCCGGCGCGGTCGGCGGTGTGCCGGTTGACGACCTGCCCGGTGTTCGGGTCGTACGTCTCCCAGGACGTGGCGAAGAGCGTGTTGCCCGTCTCGCCCCAGCCGCCGTTGGGCAGGTACTCGAAGTCGTACTCGGCGTAGTCGTCGGCCATCGGCGCCTTGAGGTCGTTGATGGCGAAGAAGGTCTGGATGACGTGATCGCCGTCGGGGCCGTGCACGGGTGCGTCGCTGAACTTCACCCGGGCCGCGTAGGTGCCGTTGCGGAACTTCGTCGCGGAGGTGGATATCTCGGCCTGCCGGGTGCTGGCGGCGCTCCCCGCGGTCTCGGTGCGCAGCGTCATCACCGAGGCGCCGTCCGCGGTGCCGAACGAGACGTTCCCGGGCGTCCACGTCGCACCGGGCACGCCCGGGCCGCCGGGCCAGCTGCGCACGCTCCAACCGTGGGCGGCGAGCGCGGGATCGCCGGACCCGGTGTAGGCGAAGTCGTCGAAGAGGGCGCGGGCGGGCGGGTCGACGGGCCCGCCGCCCGGCGCCGCGCCCCACACGGTGGTGCCGGCGTGGTGGGCGGTGACCTTGGTCCAGTCGGCGTACGCGGTCCGCTCGGCACCGAAGGAGTGGTCGTCGGACTGCTTCAGGGACTGCCAGTCGGCGCGGTGGAAGCGCAGCCGGATCTCCCCAGTCTCGGCGCCGGGGGCCAGGGAGCCGGCGCCGGCCGTGAAGCCGATCTCCAGATAGCGGTCGGCGGTCGCGGTCGGCGTCGGCACGGCGGCGAAGGTGCCCGTGACGTTGGCACAGCCCCGCACCGCCCAGTCGCAGGCGAAGCGGTGGGCCGCGCCCGGAGCGTCGGCGCTGAAGTAGTAACGGAGCTTCACATCGGCCAACCGGACGGGCGCCCCGCCGGTGTTGCGCACCGTGAGCTGGGGCGCGGCCTGCTGGGACGTGGCCGCGGTGGCGGTGGTGCGGTACTGCACGGCGAGTCGTGCGTCAGCGGCGCCGTTCGCACTCGCGGGCAGCGCCGCGAGCCCGAGGGAGGCAAGGGCCGTCGCGAGCACGCCGACGGCGGCGGTGCGCAGTCGGCGGTGGGGGGATCTTCGCATCTGCTGTCTCTCCTGTGTGGGCCCCGGTTCGGGACCCGGTGGGGGTGGCGCGGTGATCACCGGACGGTGATCGCGCAGAACCTACAGAAGGACAGGTGGGGCGGGTAGAGGGCCGAAGAACGCGACGGTCCGTCAGAATCGTTGCGTGGCAGGGGATGACGAGCCGAAGTGGCAACTCGGCGTCGGGGCGGGTGGCTGCCGGTCGCTCCGGGGGGGGTTGACGCACCCCCGACGTGCACCCCGATGCTCCCTCACGTCCCAGAACGTGAGCGGACGACGACACAGAGGTGCCCCTGACATGAATCCCACCAGAACCGGCCGACCGGGCCCGTCCCGCAGCCGCCGCGTCGCGCTGCTGGCCACCGGCGCGACGGCCCTCGCTGCGCTCCTCGCGCCGAACGCCAGCGCCACGGCCGCGCCCACCGGCCCCAAGCAGGGCGCTCGTTCGTCGACCGCGGCCCATCCGGGGCCGATCCTCGACGTGCAGCAGGCCGCCCGTGCGCAGGTCGACGAGTGCTTCACGTCCATCGGCGGGCCGAGCCCGCAGCCGAAGGACGGCGCCTGCCCGTCCGGCTCGCAGCCGAAGATCAACGGTGCGTACGTGTGGAGCGCGGCCCGCTCCGGCGACTACGCGTACTTCGGCACGCTGTCCAACGTGACCTGCAACGCCTCCTCCACCTACTCCGGCGACACCACGCCGTACCTGGTGAGGAACGCGGACGTGTGCGAGTTCGACAAGGGTGCGAACGCAGGGAACCTGGGCGAGATCTACGGCGACGCGCGCACCCCGCAGGTGCTGCGTGTCAATGCCGACACCCAGAAGGTGGAGGACCTGACCCCCGCCTCCGATCCGCTGCTCAAGCGCACCGTCGGGCTGCGGGGCGCCGCCGCGCACAACGACGTGGTCTTCCTCTTCGGCCAGTCGGTGAACGAGGGCCAGACCGTGGGCCAGGGCCTGTCGATGTTCGCCTTCGAGGGCAGCACCGGGAAGTTCCTCGGCTCCAAGGCGTACACGGACCTGGTCAGCGCCCGCGGCGGTGTGGTGGCCGCGGACGGCAACCTGTACCTGGCGGGCCGGGCGCCCGGCGTCAACGGCGGCCGGGTGCTGCGGTGGACCGGCGACAAGGAGGCCCCGTTCTCCTTCGAGGTCGTCGCCCAGTTGGCCAACGACCCCGGCTACCTCACCACCTTCAAGGACCGGCTCGTCGCCTCCGGTTGGGGCACCCAGGTGCCCGGCGAGCGCGGCGCGGTCAGCGGCGGCCCCGCGAAGGTCTGGATGAGCCCGCCGATCCCCTCGGCCGGACTCACCTTCGACGGCGCGGCGGCCTGGCAGCCGATCTTCTCGTGGGACGAGTACGACCCGGACCCGGTGCTCAGCAAGGGCGTCGCGTGGGGCGCGCTCGCCGAGTGGCGCGGCGAACTGTACGTCGGCAGCTACAACCAGGCGGCGGTCGGCGCGGTCCAGACGATGTGGCAGGCGTACGGGCAGCCCAAGGGCGACGTGCTGCGCAAGCGGGACATGCTCTCCGCCAGCCGCCCCACCACCGTCTTCCGGATCAGCGACCCGGGCACGCCCGAGCAGCGCACCACCCTGCTGTACGGGGAGGAGAAACTGCCGGTCTACAACCCGAACACCAAGCGCTGGACCGCCAAGCCCAACCTGCTCGGCCAGAAACCGACGTTCGGCCCCTCCGGCTTCAACGGCAACGTCGGCAACGCGTACGCCTGGACCTTCACGGTCTTCCAGGACCGGCTGTACATGGCCACGTTCGACAGCACCGGGCTGATCACCCCGGGCGCGCACTTCACCGCGGTCAACAACGGGCTGTCGCAGACGACGAAGAGAAGCCTGGAGTCGGTGGTCGGCCCGTCCCTGAAGGCGACGCTCGGCGGCGGTGACGTCTGGCGCATGGACGACCCGGGCAAGCCTGCGGTGGCGGAGACGCTCAACGGCTTCGGCAACCGCTCGCAGCACGGCGTGCGCGTGTTCCTGCCCTTCGAGGACAAGGGCCTGCTGTACGCGGGCATGGCGTCGTCGTGGAACTTGCGGGCGACGGCAAAGGACCGGGGCGGCTGGGAACTGAACCGTCTGGTGCGGGGTGAGGGTCGGGGCCGGCTGGACGCGTCCCTCCCGAAGGACGCCCGCGAAGCCGCGCGCGGCGCGGGAGTGGCGGCGCCCTAGGACCTCGCACAGTTCCGCCCCCTGTGCCCTGCGGACACGGGGGACCCCAGCGCCCCCGCCGTTTCCCTCCCGGGAACATCGGTCTCCGCGGCCCGGTGGGTGACTGGTCGCGCAGTTCCCCGCGCCCCTGATTGCCCACGCCCTTCGGGCGTGGGGCGTACCGACCGGGTGGGACCCGCAGACGACCACCAGGAGGAGCGAGACAGGGGCGCGGGGAACTGCGCGACAAGCCCACCACCGGGGTGCGGGGGCCGACGGGACCGCTTGGGCAACGGCGCGTGCGTCACATGGCGTTGGAGCGTCCTAGGCTCATGACCTCCCCGGAGGGGCATCGTGGGCGTCGCGGCCACGGTTCACCAGGCGGGTGACCTGTTGGCGGGAGCGGCCCGACATGCGGGCCAGTTCGGACAGCGTCAGGCCGCCGTCGTCCACCGCCGCCCGATAGCCCTCCACCCGCGCATGCGTCAACGCTCCGTTCAGTGCCCGGAACGCCGCAGAGAACTCCGCCCACGCCTCCCTGGTCGCGCCCCCGCCCAGCACCACCGGCGGTGGACCGGGGCGGCGCAGGGCCCGCAGCTCCACCAGGGAGTGCTCGACCTGCTCCAGCGCACCGCGGAAGTCGGCGCACGCCGCCAGCGCGGTGTCGATCACCCGGTAGAACTCGGCGAGTTCGTCGTACGGAACACCCGACGTCGCTCCCGCCTCCGCCTCCACAGCCGTACCGCTCCGCCCCTGCACCCGCATCACGGCTCCCTCCCCGACGGTGCGTCGATTCAGCACAAGTGAATCTGAAACATCCTCTCCAGGGAAGAGATGAACCGCTCTTCCCCTGTTCCACCCGCATCCATGGACCACGACGTTATTCGTCCCTCACCTAAGGGACGTCACGAACGCGGAGGTGACCCGTGCACGGACCGAACCAACCGAACCAACCGAACCGCCCGCGGCCGAACCGACGGACCGCACCGGGTCGCCGTCGCGGCGTCGTCGGCGTCCTGAGCGCCCTCGGGGTGTTGGGCGCGCTGCTCGCCGTGGTCGCGGCGGCCACCGTCTTCGCTCCCGTCGAACCCGCCGCGGCACAGGCCGCCGCCCGCAAGGTCCCCGCCACCGTTGACGGCCCGCCGCTCACCACCCCGCCCGATCGGCTCGCCGCCGCCCTCGACTGCCCGTCCGACTTCCCGCGCTCGCAGCGCGAACCGGTCCTCCTCGTCCACGGCACCGGGGTGGACGCCCGGCTCAACTGGGGCTGGAACTACGCGCCCGCACTGCGCGCGCAGGGGTACGACGTGTGCACCGTGGACCTGCCCGCCCGCTCGACGGGCGACATCCAGGAGTCCGCCGAGTACGTCGTCCACGCCGTCGCCGCACTGCACGCCGCCACCGGCCGCAAGGCCGACGTCGTCGCGCACAGCCAGGGCGGGCTCCAGGTCCGCTGGGGGCTGACCTGGTGGCCGGGGCTGCGGGCCGCGGTCGACGACGTCGTCAGCCTCGGCACCCCCGAGCACGGCGCCGCGGCCGGCGATCTGCTGTGCGCGCTGCCCTGTGCCGCCGCGGCGCACCAGATGAAGCGCGGCTCCGCCTTCCTCACCGCGCTGAACTCGGGCGACCAGACCCCCGGCGACGTCTCGTACACCTCGATCTTCACCCGGGACGACCTGGTCGTGACGCCGTACCGGACCGCGGTCAAGGAAGGGGCGCGCAACATCGGGATCCAGGAGGTGTGCGGCATCCGGCTGGTGACCCACATCGGCCTGGTGTACGACTCGGTGGCGTTCCGGCTGGTACTGGACGCGCTGGGCCGGCCCGGGCCGGCCGATCCGAAGCGGCTGCCGGCGGGGGCGTGCTCCGGCGATCCGTACGTCCCCGGGGTCGACGCGGGCGACGTCGTGCACGCGACGACCGTGGTGGCGCCCGCGGCGGCCACGGCCCTCGCCACCGCGCCCAAGAAGCTCCGGGAGCCAGCGCTGCGCCCGTACGCCTCGCCCCGGCCCTGACCGACGACGCACGGCCCTGCGCACAGGCCCGGCACAGCCGGCCCACAGCGCCGTGCCGGCCGACGGAAGAACTCCACCCCAACCGTAGACAGTAACGTTAGCGTGAATTAACTTCATCTTTATGGGGTACTTCACGCGCCCCCTTGATCCGCGCTTGACGGCCGGCCGCATCCCCTCGCCGCTGCGCGCATGACAACAGAACGAGCTACTGGCTGTTCACTAGACGCCTTTCGTCCCGCCTCCATCGCCAGTCACCAGGAGAACTCGTGACCCATGCCTGGCCCTCGCACCTCCCGTCATCCCTCGACATCCCCCGGGTCGGCGTCGACGCGATCCTGGCCGGCGCCGCCCGCGCCTACCCCCGGCGCGTCGCCCTGCGGGACGGCGCCGAGTCACTGACGTACGAAGAGCTGCGCGAGGCCGCGCTGCGGGTGGCCGGCGCCCTGCGCTCCCGCGGCTTCGAGCCGGGCGACGTCGCGGCGCTGCACATGCCGAACACGCTGTGGTACGTCGTGGCGTACTACGGGGCGCTCTGCGCCGGCCTCACGGTCGCCCCGATCAATCCGGCGCAGCCCGCCGAGGCGCTGCGCGGCCAGCTCGACGACTGCGGGGCCACCGCGGTCTTCACCCACCCCGCCGCCGTCCGCACCGCGGAGGCCGTCGCGGCGCTGGACCGGGCGCGGCTGGTGGTGCACGTGCCGTCGACCGCCGCGGGCCCGGCCCCGGCCGACAGCGCGCTGCCGGACACCTGGCCGGCGCTGGCCGACCTGCTGACCGGTCCGCCGCTGGAGGGCTACCGGCCCGACCCGGAGCTGGTGGCCCACCTCCAGCTCACGGGCGGCACCACGGGACGGACCAAGGCCGTGCGCGTCCTGCACCGCAACCTCGTCGCCAACGTCCTCCAGGCCGCCTGCTGGCGCTCCTTCTCGCGGCCGGAGCTGGACGAGGACGGCGGGCTGCACGCCCGGCGCTCCCCCGACGCGCCGGACCTCGGCCTCGTCCCGGGCGCGTGCGTGAACCTGACCGTGGCACCGCTCTTCCACGGTCTGGGTCTGGTGGGCCACAACGGCAACACGCTCATGGGCGCCACCTGTGTCATCTCCGGCGGCGGCTTCAATGCCGACGCGTTCGTCGGGGACATCGAGACGCACGGCGTCACCCACCTCGCCGGCTCCCCCGCCATGTACTACGCCATGCTCGCCAGCCCCGAGCTGGACCGGCGCGACCTGTCGTCGCTGCGCCTGGTCACCTCGGGCGCGGCCCCCATCGACAGCAAGGCGCTGGCGCGGCTGCGCGCCGTCCTGCCGCAGGCCGAGGTGACCGAGGGCTACGGGCTGAGCGAAGCCACGATGGGCGTGACGATCACCCCGCCGGGCACCCCTGCGCGCGACGGCTCCGTGGGGCGCGCGCTGCCGCTCACCACCGTCGAGATCCGCGCGGAGGACGGGGTGGGCGTCCGCCCGGTCGGTGAGGCGGGCGAGGTGTGGGTGCGCGGCCCGCAGATCACGGACGGGTACCAGGGCGAGCCGGAGCTGACGGCCGAACAGTTCGTCGACGGCTGGCTGCGCACCGGCGACGTGGGACGGCTGGACGGCGACGGCTTCCTCTTCCTGGTCGGCAGGGCGAAGGACATGCTGATCTACAAGGGCTACAACGTCTATCCGCAGCCGCTGGAGGACGTCCTGTGCTCCCACCCGGACGTGGCGCAGGCGTCCGTCGTCGGACGGCACGAGCCGGTCGTCGGCGAGGTCCCGGTCGCGTTCGTCGTCGCCCAGCCCGCCGCCCGGGAGCGGGCCGAGCGCGACGGAACGTTCCTGGACGAACTCATGGCGCACGTCGCCGCGCGCGTCGCGCCGTACCAGAAGATCCGCGAGGTGCACCTGGTCGACGCGCTGCCGCTGACGCCCACCGGCAAGGTCCTCAAGTCCGAGCTGCGCCAGCGCCTGCGGCACCACCCGGACGCCTGACGCGTCCCGCCCGACGCAACCCGGCGCCGCGCCCCCGCCGTCGTACCACCGCACCCCCGTGCACCACCGAGCACCACCGAGCAACAACGAGGAGCCCGTATGTCCGCGCAGACCGGAGTCGTCTCGTACCAGGAGCTGTTCATCGGCGGTCGTTGGACCGCGCCCGCGGGCAGCGACGTCATCGACGTCGTCTCCCCCGTGACGGAGGAGGTCGTCGGCCGGGTGCCGCACGCCACCGCCGCCGACGTGGACGCGGCGGTGGCGGCGGCCCGCGCGGCCTTCGACCACGGCCCCTGGCCCCGTACCCCGCTGGCCGAGCGGATCGCGGTCGTCACCCGCATCAAGGACCTGATCGCCGAGCGGCACCGGGAGTTGGCGGAGCTGATCACCCTGCAGAACGGCTCGCCGCTCGCGTTCTCCGTGCGCGGACAGGCCCTGTCCGCGGTCGGCGCGTTCGGCGCGGCGCTCGCCGTGGCCGCCGGCTTCCGGCCGGAGGAGGAGCGCACCGGCGTGGCCGGACCGGTCCTGGTGCGCCGGGAGCCGGTGGGCGTGGTGGCCGCGGTGACCCCGTGGAACGTGCCGCAGATGACGATCGCCGCGAAACTGGCGCCCGCCCTCATCACCGGCTGCTGCGTGGTGCTCAAGCCGTCGCCGGAGACCCCGTTGGACGCCAACTGGCTGGCCGACGTGTGCGTCGAGGCCGGGCTGCCCGAGGGCGTGCTGTCGGTGCTGCCCGGCGGCCGGGACACCGGCGCGCACCTGGTGGGCCACCCGGACGTCGACAAGGTCGCCTTCACCGGGTCGGTGGCCGCCGGGAAGGCCATCATGGCCGCAGCGGCGGGCAACTTGACCCGCGTCTCGCTGGAGCTCGGCGGCAAGTCCGCGGCGATCCTGCTGGACGACGCCGACCTCGCGACCGCCGTGCCCGCGATCGTCGCCGGCACCTGCGGCGCCAACAGCGGTCAGGCGTGCGTCGCGCTCACCCGCGTCCTGGTCCCCGACACGCGCTACGACGAGGTCGCGACCGCGCTGACCCGGGCCTTCGCCGCCCTCGCGGTCGGCGACCCGACCGACCCCGCCACCGTCGTCGGCCCCCTGGTCACCCGGGCCCAGCAGCAGCGGAACCTGGAGTACGTGCGCATCGGCCGCGAGGAGGGCGCCACGGTGCTCACCGGCGGCGGGGTGCCCGAGGGGCTGACCCGCGGGTGGTACGTCGAGCCCACCCTGCTCGGCGACGTCACCAACGACATGCGGGTGGCGCGCGAGGAGATCTTCGGCCCCGTCGTCTGTCTGATCCGGTACGGGTCGCAGGACGAGGCCGTCGAGATCGCCAACGACTCCGACTTCGGCCTGTCGGGCGCGGTGTTCTCCGCCGACGCGGAGCGGGCGGGCGCCGTGGCCCGCCGCATCCGCACCGGCACGATCACCGTCAACGGCTTCCGGCTCGACCTCGCCGCGCCCTTCGGCGGCTTCAAGCACTCCGGCATCGGCCGCGAGTTCGGCCCCGAGGGCCTGGAGTCGTACGTCGAGTACCAGACCCTGAACCTGCCGCGCCCCGCGGCGGACTAGGGCCTCTCGTTCGGATCTTGCTGGGCTCGCGTGCTCCGGCACCATTCCTCCTGGGCCTTCGGCCCGGGAGGTACCCCCACGCCGCGTTGTCGTCGGTCGTCAACGGCCCCCTGTGCCCCGCGGACACGGGGGACCACAGCGCCCCTGTTTCGCTCCTCCTGGTAGCCGTCTGCGGGTCCCGCCCAGTCCGCCCTACGCCCGAAGGGCGTGGGCAGTGAGGGGCGCGGGGAACTGCGCGACCAGCCAGGGACGACCCGCAGAGACCAAAGGTCCCAGGGACTACGGCGGGTAGGTCAGGTGGCGCTGGGGCCCTCCGTGTCCGCAGGACACAGGGGGCGGAACTGCGCGAGCAACCAGCGACGGCCCGCAGACGCCTCACCGCACACCCGTTTCGGCGACACCCCGCACGCCAAGGCAACGGAGCTTTCCCGACACGACCCAGGCCCGACGACCCCGGGCCGACCACCCGCAATCCAGCACGCACCAGGAGACGTTCATGCACGCAGCCATCCTTCACGCCACCGGCGACGAGAACCTGGACGTCGCCGAGGTGGCGTCCGCCTCCTTCGGGCCCGGGCGGGTCCGGGTGAAGATGCACCGCGCCGGACTGTGCCACTCGGACCTGTCCGCCATGAGCGGGGTGCTCGCCCACCCCGCCCCCTTCGTCCCCGGCCACGAGGGCGCCGGCGAGGTCGTCGAAGTCGGGGAGGGCGTCACCCACGTCGCGCCCGGGGACCGGGTCATCGTCTGCTGGATGCCGCCGTGCGACGTCTGCGCGGTCTGCGCGACCGGCGACACCCATCTGTGCCGCAGCGGCTTCGGCAACCTCGCCACCCCCAACTTCCGCCACGGCGAGCGGGCGCTGCCCGGGATGATGGGCGCCGGCACCTTCGCCGAGGAGGTCGTCATAGCCGGGTACGCGGCCGTGCCCGTCCCCGACGACGTGCCGTACGACATCGCCGCCCTCATCGGCTGCGGGGTGACCACCGGCATCGGCGCCGCGCTGAACACCGCACGGGTCCGGCCCGGCTCCTCCGTCGTGGTGATCGGCCTCGGCGGGGTGGGCGTGAGCATCCTCCAGGGCGCGAAGGTCGCCGGCGCCGCGCGGATCCTCGCCGTCGACCCGACGCCCAACCGCCGTCGGATGGCGCTGGAGTTCGGCGCCACCGAAGCGGTCTCCCCCGACGAGCTCGCGGATGCCGCGAAGCGGTCGAACGGGGGCATCGGCTTCGACTACGCCTTCGAGGCCGTCGGCAGGGCCGGCACGCTGCGCGCCGCGTACGACGCGACCCGCCCGGGCGGCACGGTCTGCCTCGTCGGGGCGGGCGGCCGGAGCGATCTGACCGACCTCAACCTGGCCGAACTCGTGATGAACGAGAAGAAGGTGCTGCCGTCCTTCTACGGCGGCGATGACGTCCGCCGTACGTACGCCACCATCATCGACCTGTGGCGCGCGGGCCGGATCGACCTGGAGTCGATGATCACCCACCACGTGCCGTTGAGCGGGATCAACGAGGCCATCCGCCAGATGCACACCGGTGAGGCGCTGCGCACCGTCATCGACATCGCCTGATCCGTCCCCCCTTCCACCGCCTTCCGTCACCACCTGCCCAGGAGAGGTCCCATGGGCGCGCCGTGATCGTCGACGCGGTACGCACCGCCGTCGGCAAACGAGGCGGCTCCCTGTCCACCCTGCACTCGGCGTCCCTGTCGGCCGCCGTCCTCACCGCGCTCGTCGAGCGGACCGGGCTCGACCCGGCGAGGGCGAAGGCGCTGAAGCGGGCCGGACTCGCCCTCGACGACATCGGCGCATACGAGATCAACGAGGCGTTCGCATCGGTGCCGGCGGCCTGGCTGCGCGAGACGGGCGCCGACTACGCACGGCTCAACCCCAACGGCGGTGCCATGGCCCCGGAGCCACCCCATCGGCGGCTCCGGGGCTCGGCTGATGACCACCCTCGTCCACCACATGCGGGACAACGGCATCCGTTACGACCTCCAGTCCATGTGCGAGGCGGGCGGAATGGCGAAAGCGACGGTCCTGGAACTGCTCTGACGCGTGCGAACGGCTCGGCCCCCGCTCTCTCGTCGTCGAGAGCGGGGGCCGAGCCGTGGCCCCGGCGCAGTTGGACGGCCAGCGCCGCGTCATCGAGTCGTACGCCCCGGAACTCCGCGAAAGGTGGGCAAGGTTGCGCTCCCGGGTGTCTTTGGACGGAGCCGCTATACCCTGCGGAAGCGTTGGTCCCCACCGGGCAGCAGGCAAGTACCGGCGGCAGCGAAACAGGGGCGCGGGGAACTGCGCGAACAGCCCAGCCGGGCCGCAGGCGCCATCACCGCGCAACCAGCGCGGCGCCACCGCGCCCGCCGAAGCAACCGCACCGGCGGAAGGGGCGGCTCGCTCAGACGCGCGCGCCGTCGACCACCAGGCACTGGCCGGAGACGTAGTTGGTCTCCTGGAGACACAGGGCGTACACCGCGCCCGCGGCCTCCTCGGGGGTGCCGGGGCGGCCCAGGGGGATCGTCCTGGCCGCGCTGGCGGCCCGCTCCGGGTTGATGCCCACCTTGATCTCCCGGCCGTCGATGGTCAGAGTGGCGCCGTCCGCGGCGGTGACCTCGGTCATCCGGGTCAGGATGAAGCCGAACGCGACCGCGTTGACGTTCACCTTGTAGCGGCCCCACTCCTTGGCGAGCGTCTTCGTCAGACCGATCATCCCGGCCTTGGCGGCGGCGTAGTTGGCCTGGCCGAGGTTGCCGTAGAAGCCGGAGGTGGAGGAGATGTTGACGACCTTGCGGTGGTGGTCGACTGGGTTGGCGCGGAAGTAGGGCAGGGCGGCCCGCAGGATCTTGAAGGACGCGGTGAGGTGCACGTCCAGGACGGTGTGCCACTGTTCGTCGGTCATCTTCTGGATGACGGTGTCCCAGGTGTAGCCGGCGTTGTTCACGACGACGTCGAGCCCGCCGAAGGTGTCCGTGGCGGTGGCGACGAAGCGCTCGGCGAAGCCCTCGTCGGTGACCGAGCCGACGCAGGCCGCGGCGCGGCCCCCGGCGGCGACGACGTCCTCGACGGTCTGGTGGGCGGGCGCGGCGTCGAGGTCGTTGACGACGACCGCGGCGCCTTCGGAGGCGAGCTTGAGGGCGATCTCCCGCCCGATGCCCCGGCCGGAGCCGGAGACGATGGCGACCTTGCCGTCCATGGTTCCCATGGGTCTACTTCCTCGGTCGTGCTGAAGGTCAGCGGGTGGTCGTGCTCGGGCCGAGGGCCAGGGCGTCGACGGCCGCGGCGTCGAGACCGAGTTCCTCCAGCACCTCGCGCGTGTGGGCGCCGATGACGGGCGCCGGCCGCGGCCGGTCGGCGGGGGTGGCGGCGAAGCGCGGCGCGGGCGCCGGCTGGAGCAGCCCGTCCTCGGTGTAGTACGTGCCCCGGGCCGCGTTGTGGGGGTGGTGCGCCGCCTCGGTGAGGCCGTACACGGGGGTGACGCAGGACTCGGTGCCGTCGAAGGCCGCCGTCCACTCGTCCCGGGTGCGGGTGGCGAAGACCTCGGCCATCCGCTGCGCCATCCGCGGCCAGTTGGCGCGGTCGTGCTGTCGGGCGAAGAGCGGGTCGTCACCGAGGCCGAGGACGTCCAGCAGGACGGCGTGGAACTGGGGCTCGACGCTGCCGACGGCCATGTGGCCGCCGTCGGACGTGCGGTAGGCGCGGTAGAAGGGGGCGCCGCCGTCGAAGAGGTTGGCGCCGCGGGCGTCCGTCCAGCGCCCGACGCCCAGCAGCCCGTGGATGAGGGCGAGTTGGATCGCGGTGCCGTCGGTCATGGCGGCGTCGACGACCTGTCCGACGCCGGTGCGCTGGGCGTGCACGAGGGCGGTGGTGATGCCGAGGGCGAGCAGCATGCCCCCGCCGCCCATGTCGCCCACGAGGTTCAGCGGCACCGGGGGGACTTCGCCGTCGTCGCCGAGGGCACCCAGCGCGCCGGCGACGGCGATGTAGTTGATGTCGTGGCCCGGCGCCTGGGCGAGCGGCCCGTCCTGGCCCCAGCCGGTCATCCGCCCGTACACCAGCCGGGGGTTGCGGGCCAGGCACTCCTTCGGGCCGAGGCCCAGCCGTTCGGTGACGCCGGGGCGGAAGCCCTCGATGAGGGCGTCCGCGGTGTCGACGAGTCGGCGGGCGGCCTCGACGCCGGCCGGGTCCTTCACGTCGAGGACGACCGAGCGGCGTCCGCGGTGCAGCACCGGGTGGCGCGAGGGCGTGCCGGCTTCGGCGGGCCGGTCGACCCGGATGACCTCGGCGCCCTGGTCGGCGAGGAGCATCCCGGCGAACGGGCCGGGTCCGATGCCGCCGAGTTCGACGACCCGGATCCCGGCCAGCGGGCCGCGCGCGGCGGCCCCGGCTCGTTCCGTCACAGTCCGAGGTCCTTCGCGATGATGGTCTTCATGACCTCGCTGGTGCCGCCGTAGATCCGGGAGACCCGGGTGTCGGCGTACAGCCGGGCGATCGGGTACTCCAGCATGTAGCCGTAACCGCCGTGCAGTTGCAGGCACTTGTCGATGACGCGGCCGGCTACCTCGGTGCCGAAGAGCTTGATCTTGGCGGCGTCGGCGGCGGTCAGCTCCCCCGCGTCGTCGAGTTCGACGCCCTGGTCCACCATCGCCTGGAGGGCCGCGACCTCGGTGGCGCACTCGGCGAGGACGAACTTGGTGTTCTGGAAGGACGCCACGGCGGTGCCGAAGACCTGCCGCTGCTGGGTGTACTCCTTGGCGAACTGGATCGCGGCGGTCGCGGTGGCGCAGGCGCCGACGCCGATCTGGAGGCGTTCGCGGGCGAGGTTGCGGCCCAGGTAGGAGAAGCCCCGGTCCTGCTCGCCGAGGAGGTTCTCGACGGGGACGCGGACGTCGGTGAAGGACAGTTCGTTGGTGTCGGAGGAGCGCAGGCCGATCTTCTCCAGCTTGCGGCCGAACTCGAAGCCCTCGCTGTCGGTGGCGACCACCAGCAGGCTCAGGCCGAAGCGGCGGTCGTCGGCGCGGGCCGGCGAGGTGCGCGCCACGACCACGCACAACTCCGAGTTGCGGGCGCCGGTGATGAAGGTCTTCGCGCCGTTGAGGACGTAGTGGGTGCCGTCGGCGGAGAGCTTGGCGGTGGTGCGGATGCCCGCCAGGTCGGAGCCGGTGCCGGGCTCCGTCATCGCGATGCACAGCATCGTGTCGCCGGTGGCGATCGAGGGGAACCAGCGCTTCTTCTGCTCGTCGCTCGCGTGGTTGAGCAGATACGGCAGGACGATGCCGGTGGAGACGCCGAAGTGGCCGAAGGAGACCGCGGCCCTGGCGCTCTCCTCGGTGATGACCGCCTGGTACTTGTAGCTGGTCGCGCCGCTGCCGCCGTACTCCTCGGGGACGTCGAAGCCCATCACGCCGAGGGCGCCCAGCTTGCGGAACAGGTCGCGGTCGACGAGGTTGTCCCGCTCCCACTGCTCGAAGTGCGGCTTCACCTCCTTGGTGATGAAGTCGGCGATCATGGAGCGGAAGTCCTCGTGCTCCTGGCTGTAGATACTGCGCTTCATGGCGGGTCCCTGGGTTCGACGAAGGGGCTGGGGATGCGGCGGAGCGGGTACGGACGTCAGCGGGATCCGCCGTCGACCGTGAGGACCTGGGCGTTGATGTAGTTCGACTCGGGGGTGCACAGCAGGTAGACGGCGCCGGCGGCCTCGGTGGGGGTGCCGGGGCGGCCGAAGGGGTTGGTGCGGGCGACGGCCGCGGCGATCTGCGGGGAGACCCCGACCTTGATGCGTCGGCCCTCGATCTCCACGAACGCGTCGTCGGTGGCGGTGGCCTCGGTCATCCGGGTCAGGATGAAGCCGTACGCGACGGCATTGACGTTGACCTTGTAGCGGCCCCACTCCTTGGCGAGCGTCTTCGTCAGACCGATGATCCCGGCCTTGGCGGCGGAGTAGTTGGCCTGCCCCGGGTTGCCGTAGAGCCCGGACACCGACGCGATGTTGACGACCTTGCGGTGGTGGTCGACGGGGTTGTTGCGGAGGTAGGGCTGGGCCGCGCGCAGGATGCGGAAGGGGGCCTTCAAGTGGACGTCGAGGATGGCGTCCCACTGCTCGTCCGTCATCTTCTGGATGACGGTGTCCCAGGTGTACCCGGCGTTGTTCACGATGACGTCGAGCCCGCCGAAGGTGTCCGTGGCGGTGGTAACGAAGCGCTCGGCGAAGTCCGCGTCGACGACGGAGCCGACGCAGGTCACCGCACGGCCGCCGGCGGCCTCGATGTCCTTGGCCGTCTCCTCGGCGGGCGCGGCGTCGAGGTCGTTGACGACGACCGCGGCGCCTTCGGAGGCGAGCTTGAGGGCGATCTCCCGGCCGATGCCCCGGCCGGAGCCGGAGACGATGGCGACCTTGCCGTCCATGGTTCCCATGGTGCTGTCTCTTCTCTTCAGATCGGTTCGGAGTCGGGGGGTCACGCGGTCGCGGGGTCGAGCGCGATCACGGCGCCGCCGCGGAGCGTGACCGTGCCGTCGGGGAGGGCCACCGTCAGATCGAGGTGGGCGGCGCCGTCCTCGACGCGGGTGACGGTCCCGGTGCAGGTGGGGGTGGCGCGCACGGGCGTGATCGCGGTGAAGCGCACCTCGTACGAGCGGATGCGCTCCTGCGGGACGGCGTCGGTGAGCAGCCGTCCCAGATAGGCCATGGAGAGCATGCCGTGGGCGAAGACGTCGTCGATGCCGACCGCGCGGGCGGCGTCGATGTCGATGTGCACCGGGTTGTGGTCGCCGGACGCGCCCGCGTACAGGGCGAGCACGGTGCGGGTGACCTCGGGTGCGACGAGGGTGAAGGTGTCCCCGGTCTTCATGCCGCTCGTCATGCCGCCGCCTCCGTGGCCTTGTTGGACTTGGTGGAGCCGGTGGAGCCGCCGCGGACGACGATGGTGCCGGTGAGGGTGGCGACGGGGGCGCCGTCGCGGGTGACGCGGGTGGTGCGCACGACGAACTCCAGCGCGCCGCCCTTCTTCGCGTACACGTCGGTGACCTCCGTGCTGAAGGTGAGCCGGTCGCCCGCGTACGCCATGGCGTGGTACGCGAAGGACTGGCCGCCGTGGAGGATCGTGCGCGGGTCGACGCCGAGGTCGGCGAGCAGGTCGCCGCGGTGCGGGTTCTCCATCTCCAGGCAGAAGAAGAACGTCGGCGGGACGGGCAGGTCGCGGTGGCCGGCGGCGTCGGCCGCCGCGGCGTCGAGGTAGCCGGGGTCGGTCTGCCCGGTGGCGAGGGCGAAGAAGCGCAGCCGGCCCCGCTCCACCTCCACGGTGTGGTCGGGGGTGCGGGTGCCGATGACGGCACGGTCGATGGGCATCGGTTACGAGACCTTCTCGAAGAGGGTGACGACTCCGGCGGTGCCGAGTCCGAGGTTGTGCTGGAGGCCGAGGGTGACGCCCTCGACCTGCCGGGCGCCTGCCTCGCCGCGCAGCTGCCAGGTGATCTCGGCGGTCTGGGCGAGTCCGGTGGCGCCGAGCGGATGGCCCTTGGAGAGCAGGCCGCCGGAGGGGTTGGTGACCACGCGTCCGCCGTAGGTGTTGTCGCCGTCGAGGATGAACCGCTCGGCGTCGCCCTCGTCGCACAGGCCGAGCGCTTCGTAGCTGAGGACCTCGTTGACGGTGAAGCAGTCGTGCAGCTCGACGACCGCGACGTCCCGGGGGTCGACGCCGGCCTTCTCGTACACCTCGGTGGCGGCGGCGCGGGTGACGTCGGCGCCGACGAGCGAGATGGCGCTCTTGGCGTCGAAGAGTCCGGCGGCGTCCGACTGGAGTGCCTGGGCGGCGATGGCGACCTTCGGTGCGATGCCGTGGGCGCGGGCGAACTCCTCGGAGCAGACGATCGCGGCGGCGGCGCCGCAGGTGGGCGGGCAGCACTGGAGCCGGGTCAGCGGGCCGGCGATCCGCGGGGAGTCCAGCACGTCCCGCTCGCTGACGGGGTCGCGGAAGACGGCGTACGGATTGGCCGCGGCGTGCCGGCGGGCCTTGAC
Organism: Streptomyces sp. NPDC048057; assembly: GCF_040653095.1. Lineage (NCBI taxonomy): Bacteria > Bacillati > Actinomycetota > Actinomycetes > Kitasatosporales > Streptomycetaceae > Streptomyces > Streptomyces sp. NPDC048057. The sequence continues at coordinate 125,352 of NZ_JBEZNF010000015.1, read as the reverse complement.
GGCGACCTTGGCGAAGGTCTCCGCGCGCATGCCGTACTTCGACCGGTACTCCTCGCCGGCGGCGGCGAAGTACTGCGGGGTCATGGGCAGTTCGGGGTCGACGTCGTACACCTCGCGCAGCGCGGCGGCGAAGTCGGTGAGCGGGACGGGGCGGTCGGTCCACTTGGCGCCGAGGGCGCCGGGCGGCATCTGCTCGAAGCCGACGGCGAGCGCGCACTCGGTCGCGCCGCTCTCGACGGCCTGGCGGGCGAGCCACAGCGCGGAGGAGCCGGATGCGCAGTTGTTGTTGACGTTGAGCACGGGCACGCGCGTCATCCCGAAGCGGTAGACCACCCGCTGTCCGCAGGTGGAGTCGCCGTAGACGTATCCCGCGTAGACCTGCTGGACCGCGGCGTAGTCGAGTCCGGAGTCGCGGAGCGCCATGTCGACGGCGCCGGCCCCCATCTCGTCGTACGTACGGGCCGCGCTGGGTTTTGCGAACGGGACCATGCCCACTCCGGCCACGAGCGCTCGCCGACTCATGTCACCCTCCCTTGCTTCGGTTATCGCATCTTCACTTTCTTGGCCGTCTTGGCTTGTGTCAAGGGGTTCTCTTGCTAGATAAATGGTTTTTCCACAGTCACCGCAAGGCTCGGTGACCGAGCCCGGGCCGGCGACCCCGTCAGGGATTCAAAGAAAGTTCAACGAGCGACCCGGGCGGGGGCCCGGCGCCGGCCCGGATCCTTCGGACGCAAGAGTGGGGGCGCACCCCCGGGGCGCCGGTACGGCGAACGCGAACGGGTGCGCCCTACGTTAGGGATTGTTCACTTTCGGGCGAGGGGGCCAGCGGCAGAGCCGCGCAAGAACGAAGGGGCACAAAGCAACCTGCGGGCGAGAGCAGCCGGAAGGGACGACTCCACTTGGTGAGTCTTTGATCACAACGGCCGGGTGGTTGCGGTACCTTGTGCGAAACGAACGACGTCGCCGACCCGGGCAAGTGGCCCGCCCCCGGGGCGGCCCACAGCGAGGGACGGACCACGATGCCCACCGAAGCCGCCAAGCGCACGGGCACCCGTAGGCCCCCGGACCGCAAGGCGCGGATCGTCGACGCGGCGCACGAACTCTTCCGCGATCGCGGCTACCACAACATCGCGGTGGCGGACGTGGCCGCCGCCGTCGGCATCACGGCCCCCGCGCTGTACCGGCACTTCCGCGGCAAGCCCGACCTGCTGGCGCACGTGGTGGACCGCACCCTCGACACGATGACGGCGTCCGTGGCCGCGGCGGACGACCTCGACGACTACCTCGCCACCGTCACGGCGCAGACCATCGACCGCCGCGGGACGGCGGTCATCTGGCAGCGGGAGGCGCGCAACCTGCCGGCGGAGCACCGCGAGCGGGCCCGGCACACCCTGATCGAGATCGCGGGTCAGCTCGCCGCGCTGATCGGTTCCCGCCGCCCGGAGCTGTCCCCCGCCGACCGGACCCTGCTCGCCTGGTCCCTGCTGTCGGTGTACGGCTCCATCTCCTGGCACCGCACCTCGCTGCCGCGCCGCCGCTTCGAGGACGTGCTGCGACGGCTGGCGTCCGCCGTGGCGTACTGCGAGCTGGGCACCGCCGACGCCGCACCCGGCGCGGCGCCCGAGGAGCGTGCGCCCGGCGCGTACGCCGCCCTCGCGGTGTCCCGGCGCGAGGAGATCCTCACGACCGCCCTGCGCCTCTTCGACGAGCGGGGCTTCCAGTCGGTGAGCACGGACGACATCGGGGAGGCGGCGGGCGCCTCCGGGCCCAGCATCTACAAGCACTTCCCCACCAAGACGGACCTGCTCGTGGCGGGCATCCTGCGCGGCGGCGAGGGCCGCCGGGCGGGTACGGCACGGGCACTGGAGGCCCCGGGGACCCCGCGCGAGACCCTGCACCGGCTGCTGCGGGCGTACATCGACTTCGCCCTGGAGCACGCCCATCTGATCGGGCTACTCCTCGGCGAGCTGGACCAGCTCCCGGAGAAGGAGCGGCGCTCGGCGCGCCAGGGCCAGCGGGAGTACCTGGAGCTGTGGGGCCGGCTCTACCAGGAGCTGCGGCCGGAGGCGGACGCCGCCGAGGCGCGGATCGTCGTCAGCGCCGTACTGACGGTCGTCGACAACGCGGTGCGCACCGGCCGGCTCGGCGGCCGACCCGACCTCACCGAGCGCCTCGCCGAGATCGGCAGCGCGCTGCTGGACGCGCCACCGGCCGAGCGGTAGGGGCGCGGCCCGGGCCGGGCGGGGGTCCCGCGACCCGGCGCAGCGGTGATCCGCGTCACACGCCGACCGCCGGCCTGCGTGGCCGACCGCCCGGCCCGGGGGTGTTGGCAGCGCCGTCCGGGACAGGAGACTTAGGTCACCCTTCCTTGTCCGGGCGGGCCTCTGGTACAGCTGGGAGGAACACCCCCACACCGGAAGCAATGCCATGAAAGCCACGGACGACCAGAACCGCGACGAGGCCCCCGGCCTCGTGCCCTTCGCGATCGACCTGACCTTCGAGGAGGCCCGCCGTCGGGCCGAGGTCGTCGCCGCGCTGGGCCCGGACTGGGACCCCGTGGCCGCGCTGCGCGACGAGGAGGAGGCGTACGCACGGCTGTACGCGAACCTCGACGCCGAGCAGCGCCGGACCTACGACATGCTGGTGGCGGCCGGGGTGCTGCGGAACGAGGGGCCGGGCCGTGCGGCTGCCCATTGACCCGCAGGCGGACGACGCGCGGCGGGCCTGGGTGGCCTGCCCCGCCTGTGACGACGCCCGTTCCTGCACGACCTGCGCCCAGCGTCGCAACTGCCGGGACCACTGGCGCTACCTGATCGCCAACAAGGGACCCGTCGTCCACCTCCAGTGCCCGAACTGCACCCATCTGTGGACGCTGGACACCCGGCCCGGCCGGGCCCGTCGCCCGGATGGGGACGGCGCGCCGCGCGAGCACCGCCCGGAGCCGGACACCGCCGCCTGATCGGCCGGCGTCGGCCCAGGTCACACCGTACTAACAGCTCACGCAATAATGCGATTTGTGAGCGAACTTCCTCTTCCCCTCCCTGCCGAGCACATACCCGCGGGCACCGCGGCCTGGCGGTCCGCGGACGCCGCGCGCTGGTCGGCCGCCGCCCCGCGACGCTGGGCGCACCCGATGGGGGCGGTCCTCGCGCTGGCCGTCGGCATGGTGTGGTTCGTCGCGTCCGCTCCGGAGGAGGCGTGCACGACGGCCCAGCCGTGTGCCAGTTCGTGGCCGAGCCTCACCCTGTCGGTGCTGGCGCTGCTGTGCCCGTACTGGGTCTGGCGCCAGCCGCTCCTGGCCCTCGCCGGCCTGTCCACGCTCACCGCGGCCGTTCTGATCGAGGCGGGCTTCGCCCCGTCCGACCTCGGCACCGGGGCACTCGCGCTGCTCGGCGCGCTCGGCTTCGCCATGGTGACGATGGTCCACCGGATCGGCGCCGCCCGGCGCCAACGGACGCTCGCCGAAGCGGCTGCCGGTGACGTACGGCAGCAACTCCCTCACGGCTCGGGGGACTTCAAGCGCGGTCGACTCTCCCTCGTCGTCGGGGTGCTGTTGCTCGCGGTGTCGACGTTCGCCCTCTGGCGCGCCCTGGACGTGGTGTCCGGTCACGAGGACCGGGCCGCGGGCGCGACCCGGGTGAGCGCCGAGGTCATCGAGGTCGACGCCGACGAGGACGACACGTCGACGCTGGTCGTCGAGGCCCGGGACGACCAGCGCCGGCACACCCTCGACACGGTCTTCCCCGAGGACTATCCCGTGGGGACCACCGTGGACCTCGTCGTCGACGGCGACTGGGTCCGGCTGGTCGCGGAGCCGTACGACATCTTCGACTGGGAGCTGCTGCTGGTGCTGAGCGCGGTCCCCGGCCTCGCGTTCCTCGTCAACGGGGTGACCGGCCACCTCAGGGCCCGCTCGCTCAACGGCCGCGCGCTGCCCGCGCTCCGGGTCCTGGTGCACGACGGCGAGGAGGACGCCCGTACGTACGTGTACGCGGCCGACGACCGCGCCGCCGAACGCCCGCTCCTCACCTTCCACTCGCTGTACGTCACCGAGGCGGGCCACCAGCCGGACGACGGCATCGACCAGGTCTTCGAGGAGGTCGTCGAAGCCCAGGAGGACGAGCAGGAACGGTTCGACGCCTTGCTGGCGTGCGGCAAGAACCCGCCGCTGCGGGAGGCGGTGCTCCTCGGCGCACCGTACTCCGGTGCCGAAGTCGCCTTCCTCGCCCCGGAGCCGACGGGCACGGAGCAGGTCGACGTCGAACGCAGCGTCACCCCCGTGCGGCCGTACGGCCCGCGGCTCGTGGACCCCGCGGCCTTCGCCGGGACCCGGCTGCGGGGCACGGCGAGGACGCCCGAGCAGCAGTCCGCCCGTCGGCGACCGCGCCGCCGCCCGGTGCGCGAGGTCGCCGACGGGATGCGACCGACCGCCGCCCCCCGCAGTTGGACGGCCGACGGCGGCTCGCGCGGCGTCGGCGTGTTCCTGCTGCTCGCCCAGGGCCTGACCCTCGCACAGGTCCTGGACGGCGACTGGTCCTGGCACAAGGTGCTGGCGCTGTTCGCGCTGTCCTTCTTCACGACCATCGTGGCCACGGCGCTCAACTGGCGCCTGACCGCGGACCGCGGCGGGGTGTGGGTGCGGGGCGGCTGGCGCGTGCGCCATGTGCGCTGGGAGCGGATCGCCGGCGTCCGGCACGCCCACGACACCATCGAGATCAGCATCTCGGGGAGCCACGACGAGATCGAGCTGATGCCGGTCAGCGCCGGCTGGTTCCAGCGGCGCCTGGGCAAGGGCTCCGCCGCGACGGAGGCCAGCGAGGCGCTGCGGGCGATGCTGCACTACCCGGAGCTGCGCCCGACCGAGGACGCCGAGTCCCGCGACCAGGGCACACCGCTCGGCCCGGTCCTCGCGGGCTTCACCCTCCTCTGGGCCGCCGTGGTCCTGCTGCTCTGACCGCGGCCCGACGGCAGGCGACACCCCCGGCCTGTCGATCGTGTCGACTCGATGAACGGACAGAGGAGGCGCGGCCGGTGCAACTAGCATCGCGGCGAAGGGCGTTCCCCCTCTGCCGGGAGGCTGTTGTGTCCCCTGCCATCGACCGCCGTGACCTGCTGAAGCTGCTGGCCGCCGCTCCCCTGGCCGCACCCGTCGCCACCGCCGCCACCGCATCGGCCGCGCCCGTCGCCCGGGCGGCGCCGGGCATCGTCAAACCGCTGCCGCCCGAGGTGTTCACCCTGCGCGGCACCAACGCCGAGACCCGTACGGAAGCGTTCCGCGGCACCGGGCTGCTCACCCCCGCCGACCGCTTCTTCGTCCGCAACCACACCTCCACTCCCCGGCTGAGCGAGGGCGACTGGAAGCTGACGGTGTGGGGCAGCGGGCTGCGGGGGCGCCGCTCCGTCGAGTTCGACTACGCACGGCTGCGCTCGCTTCCGTCCGTCACCCGTACCGCCGTCGTCGAGTGCGCGGGCAACGGCCGCAGCTACTTCGCCACGCAGCAGGGCGAGCCGGTCAGCGGCACCCCGTGGACGCTGGGGGCGATCGGCGCGGCCCGCTGGCGCGGGGTGCGGCTGCGGGACGTGCTGGAGCGGGCGGGCGCGTCGCCGTCCGCGGTCGCCGTGATGCCCCGCGGCCTGGACGACGAGTTCGTCACCGACGGCGTCAGCCTGGGGCGGGTGCGCCGCCCGCTGCCGCTGGCGAAGGCGGTGGACGACGTGATCCTCGCGTACGAGATGAACGGCGAGCCGCTGCCGTACGACCACGGCTTCCCGGTGCGGGTCGTCGTGCCGTCGTGGATAGGGATCGCCTCGGTGAAGTGGGTCGGCGACATCGAGGTCAGCGAGACGCCGCTGGACTCGCCGTGGACCACCCGCTTCTACCGGCTCTTCGGCGCGGGCCACCCGCCCGAGGGGTCCGCGCCGCTGACCCGTCAGACGCTGAAGAGCGCCTTCGAGCTGGCGCCGGGCGCGCAGCTCCCCGCCGGTCGGGAGCACCTGCTCACCGGCCGCGCCTGGTCGGCAGCCGCTCCGGTGCGACGGGTCGAGGTGAGCATGGACGGCGGGGCGCACTGGAGCACGGCACGGCTGTGCGACGTGCCGCGCCCCGACGGTTGGGTGCGGTGGGCCCTGCCCTGGCGACCCGAGGACACCGGGCCCGTCCACCTGCTGTCACGGACGACCGACCAGGCCGGGAACACCCAGCCCGCGCGGACCGCCCACAACACCCAGGGCTACCTCTTCGACGCCGTCGTCCGGCACCCGGTGACCGTCATCTGAGGACCCCGGCCAGCAGGGCGCCGGAGGCCGCAGGCCGCGCTTGACTTTCGAGCGGCTTGAACCCGCACCATCACGGTCATGAACGACACCGACGACCACTCCGACGACGGCCGTGACGACGAGCTGATGGGCATCGGGGCCTTCGCCCGGCTGGTGGGCCTCGCGCCCAGCGCCCTGCGGTTCTACGACGACTGCGGGGTGCTGCGGCCCGCGCACGTGGACGCGGTGACGGGGTACCGCTCCTACGCGCCCCGCCAGGAAGCCCGCGCGGTGCTGGTGCGGCGGCTGCGGGAGGCCGGGCTGCCGCTCACGGACGCGACCGTGGTCCTCGACGGGGACCGGCAGCGGGCCCGGGAGGTCCTGGCGGACCACGCGCACCGGGTCCGCCGGACCGCGGCGGCGGCGCACGCCACGCTCGCGGACGTCCTGGGCACGCTGACCGCGACGACGGCTGCGACGGCACGGGCGGTGGTCGGCGGCGCGGAATGGGCGAGCGCTCTGCGCCAGGTCGCGCCCGCGGTCGCCCCGGCCCCCGCACGCCGCGAGTTCCCCGTACTCGGACGCGTCCTGGTCGAACTCGACGGACAGGAGGTGCGCGTGGTGGCCACGGACCGCTACCGGCTCGCGGTGCGCGAGCTGCGCGCCGTTTCTGTTGAGGGTGGTGGGGCCCGGCTGACGCTGGAGGCCGGGGTGGTGCCGGAGGTCGCCGCCTGGGCGCTGCGGCAGCCGGGGGTCGTGATCGAGGCATGCGCCGACGCAGCCGGCGGCCGGCTGTCCGGCGAGGACGGCAGCAGCTGGCCGCTGCGGTCCGCAGACGCCGAGGAGGGGACGTATCCGGACTATGGAGCGGTCCTCTCGGGTCTGCCGACGGTGCGACAGCGGATCGTGGTCGACCGGAGCGCCCTGCGCGCCGCCGTCGCCGACGGCGCCCGCCCGACGGGCCCGCTCCGGCTCACGGCCACGGACCGACGGTTGACGATCGCGTCCGTCGCCGAGCGCGGGGCGGCGCCGACCGAACTGTCTGCCATCGCCCCCGGTGTGACGATCCCGTTCGCGATGGACCCGGACGTCCTCCTGCCGGCCCTGGAGGCGAGCGTGGGCCCCGACGTGCTGCTGGAGGTCGCCGACGCGACGCAGCCCGTCGTGATCCGCTCCGCCGACCAGGGCAGCTTCACCACCCTCGCGATGCCCGTCCGCCTGACCACCGACACCGACACCGACACCGACACCAGCACCAGCACCAGCACCAGCACCAGCACCAGCACCGAACACTGACCGAGAACCGAAAGGCCAGCACCATGGATCCCCAGCACCCCGTCGTCGCGCTGTGCGCCGAAGGCATGCGCGCCGAGGCGGCCGGCGCCGCCGAGCAGGCGCACGACCTGTTCCGCCGGGCGTGGGAGACGGCCGAGGCCGCCGACCCCGTCGACGACCACGCCGCCTGCATCGCCGCGCACTACCTCGCCCGGCACCAGCCGACGCCCCGCGACGCGCTGCACTGGAACCTGGTCTGCCTGGAGCGGGCGGACCGGGTCGGCGACGAGCGCGTGAGCGGCTTCTATCCGTCGCTGCACCTGAACCTCGGCGCCGCGTACCGCGAACTCGACGAACCGGACCGGGCCCGGGAGCACTTCGCCCGCGCCGCCGAACGCCTCGACGACCTGCCCTGCGCTTGTCGGGGGCCGTACGCGCAGTGGATCCGCATCGCGGTCGCCGAGGGCCTGCGCTGGTCGGGTGCGGTACGCGAACGGCCGGCCGAGCCGCTGGTGGCGCAGCTGCTCGCCGGGTTCTGCGCCCGCGGCGACCTCAAGGCGCTCGGGCTCGTCCTGCCCGCGTACCTGACGGACCTCGGCGGCGAGGACGACCGCGTCCGGCTGGTGACCGCGCTGCACCAGGTGCACGCCTCGCGTTGGCTGCCGGCCGACGCGTCGGACGACGTCGGCCGGGTCGTCGCCGCGCTGGGAGCTCCTTGACGCGCCCCGTCAGTCCGCGGGCATCAGCCGGGTCACCTTGCCCTGCGGGGTGGCGTCCAGATAGCCGGACTGGCGGTACTCGTTCGACAGGTAGACCGCCATGCCCAGCTTCCGGTCGGAGACGGTGTTCGGCTCCCTGACGACCAGGTACCGGGTGGTCGGGTCCTGGACGTTCAGATCGCGCTTCGCCTTGGCCATCAGGGCGGGGACCGCGTCCCAGTTGAAGGCGCCGACGTCGAAGGGCTTGTTGCCGGTGAACAGGACGCCCTTGATCGGCAGCTGGGAGACGCCCTCGTTGAGGCGGTACATGTACGTGTCGTACTTGGTGTCGCTGCCTTTGACCATGGTCTGCACGACCACGTACTCCGGGTAGACGGTGAAGCGCCCCATCCGCTTGGTGTCGGTGACCGCCGACAGTTCCTTGACGGCCAGCCGGATGCCTTCGGGCGTCAGAAGGTCCTTCACCTCGCCCTTCTCGGTGCCCTTCCCCTGGTCCGTGCCCTTGCCCGCGGTGGCGCCGGACGCCTTCGCGCCGGGGCTCGGCGGGGCGGTGGTGCCTGTGCCGACCGATCCGGGTGAGTCCTTCCTGTCGTCCTGGCCGTTCGGGATCAGGAGCCAGACGAGGGAGCCGATCAGCGCCGTGGACAGCAGCGAGGAGCCGATCATGAGGCGGCGGCCGAGGCGCGAGGGGGGACTCGGCTGCGGCACGGGGTCGGCCAGCGGGCCGGTGGGGCCCTGCCCGGGCACGGGGGTGGGCGCGGGCGTGGGCGCGCCGAAGCCTTCCGCCGTGCCCGGCGGTGCGAGTTGGTACGACGTGGCGTCGGCGGACGGCGCCCCGGTGACGGCGGCCGGGCTCGCGGCGGCAACGGCGTCTGCGGCGCCGGGCGCCAAGCCCCCCGACGTGGACGCCGGCACCGCGCCCGTCCCCGAGGCCGCCTCGGCGAGCATCCGGTCCAGGGCGTCCGGTCCCGGCCGCGCCGCCGGGTCCTTCACCAGCGCTGCTTGGAGCACCCCGGTCAGCGGGCCCGCCTGCTGCGGCGGCGGCAACTGCTCGTTGAGGACGGCCGCGAGGGTCGCCAGCGTCGTGGCCCGCCGCAGCGGATGGCGGCCCTCGACCGCGACGTACAGCATCATCGCCAGCGACCACAGGTCGGACTCGGGGCCGCCGTCCTCCCCGGTGATGCGCTCGGGGGCCATGTAGTCCGGGGTGCCGATGATGGACCCGGTGGCCGTGAGGACCGTGGACTCGCGGATGGCGGCGATGCCGAAGTCGGTGAGGACGGGGCGGCCGTCGGGACGCAGCAGGACGTTCGCCGGCTTGACGTCGCGGTGCTGGATGCCCGCGGCGTGCGCGGCGCTCAGGGCCGCCAGGACCTCGCGGCCGAGGAGGGCGGCCTCGACGGGCTCCATGGGGCCGCGGGCGAGCCGGTCCGCGAGCGAACCGCCCGTGACCAGCTCCATCACCAGCCAGGGGTAGGTGTCCACGCCGCCGTCGACGACGTGGTGGATGGTGACGACGTTGGGGTGGTCGACGCGGGCGAGCGCCCGGGCCTCGCGCAGCACCCGGGCGCGCAGGGAGCGCGCCGCCTCCGGGTCGAACTCGGCCAGCGCCGGGTCCGGCGGCCGGACCTCCTTCAGCGCCACGGCCCGGTCGAGCAGCAGGTCCCTGGCCCGCCACACCATCCCCATGCCGCCGCCGCCGAGGCGCGCCTCCAGCTCGAACCGCTCGTCGATGACGCGTCTTGCCGCGTTCCCGTTGTCCCCGCCGCTCATGGCCGGGAGCTTACGAGATGGGACCGACACCGCGTCACCCGGTCCGTGCGGTCCGTGCGGGGCGTGCCGTGGGTCAGGACCCGGGTGGGTCGAAGTGCTTCAGGACGGTGGTCATCAGCCGGCGCTGGAAGGGCATGTCGCTGGTGGAGCCGCAGATGAAGACGACGTGGACGTCGCTGTCGTCCGCGGTGAAGGCCCGCTCGATGCAGGTGCGCATTTCGTCGGAGGTGGACCGCTGGAACTGGTAGGTCAGCTCGGCCGCGTCGTCGCTCGGGTTCTCCTCGCCGCTCGTCACGTACCCCAGTTCCACCTGGCGGTAGCCGGATTGGCCGGTGAGGACGTTGTCGGATTTGGTCACCAGGTCGAGAGGGGTGTCGCTGCTGGTCGAGTGGTCCATGACCATCAGCACCCCGTCGCCCTGCGGATCGGTGTAGTAGATGCTGCTGGAGTCGGTGTTGCGCTGCCACCCGTCGGGGACGGCGAGCGTGTAACCGTCGGCCTGGGTGACCGTGTAGTCCGTGCGGTCCAGGCCCTCGGACGGGTCGCCCGATCCGTTCGCGCCGTCGGACGCGGAGGCCGAGGCCCCCGGGCGCGCGCCGGCGGAGCCGTCGTCCTCGACGGCGTACCAGATTGTGGTGGCGACGGCGGCCACGGCTGCCATCGAGGCGACCACGACGGCGGCGGTGCGACCCCGCCGCCGTCGGCGGGTGGCGGGCGGCGGGCCAGGGACCACCTCCCCGTCGGGGCCGATCTTGACCGTGGGGAGCGCGGAGGCAGTGGCGGAGGGGTCCCACTGCGGTGGGAGCAGCGGGAAGGGGGGCGGCGGGGCGGTGTACGGCACCGGCTCCTCGTCCCGTTCCCACCGCTGGGCCCGCGCGTCCCAGCGCGCCGTGCCGTCGTCGTTCACCTCAGCCTCCCAGCAGGGCAGTGACGAGTTCGGCGACGGCGACGCCCGAGCCGAGGGCGCCCACCCACTCGCCGGCCGAGGCGAGCGAGGTGCGCAGCCGCTCCAGCCGGGGCCGGCCGGCTTCGCCGGAGGCGGTGATCTCCTCCTCGGCGGCGACGAGTTCGGCGTCGAGCACTTCCGTGTCGGCGGTGCTGACGAAGCGTGCCAGGTCCGCCCGCAGGGCCCGGACGGCGGCCAGCAGTTCGCGCTGGGCGCCGTCGGGCTCCCCGTGGCTGACGTTGGTGGTGGTCGCGGTGGAGTGCGCGCCGAAGGTCAGCGCGCTGTTCGCCACCGAGCCGATGCGGACGGTCGCGCCCGCGGCGCCGGCGGCGTCCGCCGCCCGGTCGCCCCGCGCGGGGAGGTCGTCAGTCCCAGTCATGGTCTGCCACCAGCTTCCTGCCCTTGCCCTGGGTCTTGCTGAGGTTGGTCACCGTCGCGGTGCTCTGTTCGCCGAAGCCGAAGGCGCTGTGGCTGGCGGAGTCGATGTAGACCCCGCCGCTGACGTGGACGATCTTCTGCTCGAACTCCTCGGTCTGCCAGCCCGCTTCCCGCAGCGCCTGGGACACCCCGTCGGTGATCCGGTCCTGGACGCTCTTCAGGTACCGCGAGACGTCCATCTCCTGGAAGAGGGACACCTTCTCCTTCTGCGGGAGCGAGCCGTCGTTCTTGGAGCCGTGCTCCCGCACGGACAGGGCCGGGCCTTCGGGCAGCCCGTCGCCGTGGCCGCCCGTCATCTGCTCCCACAGTCCGAGCCAGGAGCTGTAGAGGGTGAAGACGGCCGTGCCGACCGACGCGGGGGTGTTGATGACGGCGTAGGCGAGCTTTCCCGCGGTGCTGTTGTACGCGTACCGGTGCGCGTCGCGCTCGGCCTCGCGGAACCGCTCCTTGACCGGGGCGAGCACGTGCGGTGCGACCTCCAGCATCAGCATGCCGCCCTGGGTGTGGACCCGGACGAAGACGGTGACGACCACGTCCTCCTCCCAGCCGCCGACCCGCACGCGCAGGAAGTGCCGGCGGGCCTCGCCGCCCTCCTCGACGGCGTCGGCCAGGTGCTCCGCCGCCAGTTCGGCCTCGTACGGTGCGCCGTCGCGGTCGGGGATGCCTTCGGCAGGCAGGAAGACGCACTCGTCGATGCGGAGTTCCCTCAGCCGGTCCCGGACCGTTTCGACGGTGCCCGCCGAGCCGGGGGCCGGGGTCCGCAGCGCTTCGACGAGCGGTCGGATGCGCTCCAGCACGGCGTGGTTGTCCAACGGCACGGGTTCGCAGTCGGCGCGGGGTCGCAGTTCGACCGCGAGGCTCCACGCCTGGAAGGCGGTGCCGGCGCCGCGGAAGGGGTTGGACGAGTGGTACATCGTCAGCGGCGAGTGCTGTTCCCTGCGGATTTCGGCCATGATCCGCTGGCCGCGCAGGCTGGCGGCGGCTTCGGCCGGGTCACCTGCGACGTCGGGGAAGCGCGGGGTGGACAGCGGGCCCGTGATCACCCGGGCGCTCTGGCCGCGCCGCAGCCCCACCATGAAGATGATCAGTGCGTAGAGGAAGGCGGCCAGCAGCGCGGGGGCCGGGTCCTCGAAGCCGCCGAACCCGTCGAAGGCGGTGAAGTCGGCGAAGGGGTTGAACGTGTCGGACGTCTCGGCGCCGTCGAAGGGCCAGATGCCGTCGGTGACGTCGACGGCATCGGACGACGGTCTGGCATCCGGCGGAAGGGTCCAGCCGTCGGGCGCACCTTTGGTCCTCGGGGCGTCGACGAAGAGCCCGGTGACCCCGCCGACCACCAGCTTCGCCCCCATCACGGCCAGCATCAGCCGGGCGTACCAGCGGGCCAGCAGGACGACGCCCCGGGTCAGCGGGCGCGGCCCGGCGGCGGAGGCGTTGAACCGGCTGACCAGCGCCAGCACGAGGCTGGGCAGCAACAGTAGGAAGAAGTAGCCGTCGGAGAGCGGCACCGCGACCACCCACAGCGCCAGGATCCCCAGCGCCCAGGCCAGTTCGGTGCGCCGGGCCATCAGGGCATGGGCGAGGACGCGCGCCGCGTCGTAGCCGAAGGAGGGCGCGGTGAACCGTTCCTCGTGGACGTACAACTCGTCGATGACCTGGGCGCGATAGCGCGGGTCGGTGTGCGCTCCCACGCACAGCAGACGGCACGCCTCGCTCGTGGCCGGCTCCGCGGGGCGGTCCGCCCCTCCTCGGTCGGGTTTGACACCCGCCTGGCCCGGCACCGCGATCCCCGTCACAGGCCCTCCGTTCATGAGGTCGAGCCCAGGAGCGTAGGCGATGCGAGAGGTCTTTCGGACGGCTTTCACCGCACTCGGCCGGAACACGCCGTCGGGTACGGGCGGCCGGGCAGCCACTCGGCGCACGTGGCTGCACTTTGGGGCAAGGGGTGACGGCCCGTAGGGGCACGGGCCGTCACTTCCGGGCCGCTCCGACGCGGGCGGCCCCTCGTCATCGACCGGTCAGGACGCCTCGATGTGCTCGTGGCAGCCGAGCCGGTCGTGGCGCGCGCCCCGCAACAGCGAGGTGTCGCTGGCCAGTCGGACGCCGTCGGCGCGGCGGTACCGGTCGGAGGAGGCCGACCAGTCGAGGTTGCCGCGCATCCACGCCTCCATGCCGTCGGCGTACGACTCGACGGCCTCGCGCTCCGCGGTGGTCAGCCCGAACCACTGGTACGACAGGGTGCGCAGTTCCTCGCGGGCCCGCCAGAACTCCTCGATCCACTGCCCGACGCGGCCGTACACGGCGTCGATGGCGTCCTGGAGCCCGCAGTCGTGCTCACGGGCGAGGACGAGGACGCCGTTCGTCGTCTCGCCGGCGACCAGTTCCTTGCGCAGCGACACGATGTCGTTGACCCACACGACGACGTCGGACGCGCGGTTGAACATCGTCTGGAATTGGTCCGTCTCGTGGAGCAGCGGGGGGATCTCGCTGTCGGACGCCACTTCCAGCAGGTCGAGCGAGGGGGTGATGCCCCCGGAGGCCCGGCGCAGCTGGGTGTAGCCGAGGAGTCGGGGGGTGTGGCGGTGCCTGCGGTTGAGCGACTCGTACTTGAACGCGGCCAGGAAGTGCGTCATGTGCAGGGTGAAGCGCATCCGCCAGGCCGCGCTCCTGGCCAGCGCGAGTTCGCGCCAGACCTGGGAGAGGACGGTGTCGAGACGGCTGGCCTGGCTGTGCCGCACGGAGGCGTCGGGGGTCAGCAGTCGTAGCATCCGGAACGCGGACGAGTCGTAGTCGAGGAAACCTTCCGGCTGTCGGTCGTAGCAGTCGTCGATGACGAACGCCCAGGTGAACCAGCCGGCGATGGCCTCGGCGCGGTGGAAGCCCATCGCCGGGTAGGAGCGGGCGATGAGTTCGCCGAGGTGGCTGCGGGCCAACCGGTCCCGCGCCGCCGCGCTGTCGAGGAGGTCGTGGTGGTCGGCCCAGTGCAGGACCGCGTCCTCCAGGTGGTCGACCCACGGCGAGGTGCGGGGTTCCAGGTCCAGCAGGGGGTGGCCGGGGCTCGGCCAGAGGTCGAGTGACGCTCCGTGGGGGCCGCCTTGCGGGGCGAGCGGCCCGGTCACGCCCGGGGCTCTGTCGTCATGGGCAGCGGACCGGCGGTCAGTTCGGCCTTGGCCACCGGACGGAGCCGGTGGCCGGGCACCGGTCGCAACCGCCAGGCGGAGAGGATCGACGCGAGCGCGATGGTGCTCTCGTGGTTCGCCAGGACGTCGCCGAGGCACTTGCGGGAGCCGCCGCCGAAGGTGATCGTGGCGTTCCGCGGCAGCTTCGCCGCGTTCTCGGGCAGCCAGCGGTCGGGGTCGAAGCGGTCGGCGTCGGCGAAGACGTCCGGGTCGCGGTGGAGGGCGTAGGGGCTGAACAGGATGCTGGCGCCGGCCGGCACCGGGTGCCCGGCGAGGGTGGTGTCGACGGCGGCGCGCCGGGTGATGAACCAGACGGGCGGGTACATCCGCAGGGCTTCGGCGACGACGCGCTGGGTGTAGGGCAGCCCGGGCAGGTCGTCGTAGCGCGCGGGACGTCCGCCGAGGACCCGGTCGACCTCCGTCAGGAGTTCCCGCTCCACCTCGGGGTGCTGCCCGATGAGATGGAAGGCCCAGGTGAGCCCGGACGCCGGGGTCTCCACGCCGGCCGCGAGCACGGTCATCAGCTCGTCGTGGATCTCGGTGTCGGTCATGCCGCGGCCGGTGTGCTCGTCGCGGGCGGCGAGCAGCACGGTGAGGATGTCGTCGCGGTCCGCGGTGTCCTTGCGGTAGGCGTCGACCATGGTGGCGATGACCGCGTCGAGCCGCTCCATCGCCCGGGTGAACCGCCGGTTGGCGGGGGTCGGCAGGGCGTGCAGCAGGGGGAAGGGGATCACCATCCGGCGGTACACGCCCTTCCACACGACGGGGAAGGAGCGCTGGACCTCCGCGACGGCGTCGCTGGCGATGCCGGAGGAGAACATCAGTTGGGCGGTGACGCGGGTGGTGAGTCGGCTCATCTCGGTGCCGACGTCGACGACGCGGCCGGGGCGCCAGGCGTCGGTGAGGGCGGTGACCTCGTCGTGCATCACGCTGGCGTAGCGCACGAGCCGGTCCCGCTGGAAGGCGGGTTGGATGTACCGCCGCTGTCGTTTGTGCGCGGCGGCGCCGCAGGTCCCGACACCGTCGCCGAGCAGCAGCTTCATCGTGTCGATGAACTCGCCGCCCTTGTCGAACGTCCGCGGGTTGTGCAGTACTTCCTGGACGACGTCGTGGGTGCAGGCGAAGTACGCCGTGGTGGCGCCGATCCTGACCCGGACGAGGTCCCCCTCGTGGCGCAGCCTCGGCAGGTAGTCGAGGGGGTCGCGGAAGAGCTGGAGGGCGTTGCCCAGCAGCGGAAGTCGGCCCGGTGCCTGCCCCAGCCGGTACGCACGGTGGCTGCTGGCGCCGCGGCAGTCGCGGGTGATGGTTGTGGTGCTCACGTGAAGAACCCTTACTGCGGAGACGACAGGACACACCTGTCGCCTGAACGTCATCAATGCCGGATTCGTCGTGCGTGCGTGCGCCCTCGCACCGGAACGGGTTCTCCGTTCACTGGCCCGCTGTTGATTCGGACACCGTCGTCCGGACCGCGATCAACCTGACGCAGTGACGGCAGGGACGAGCGGGCGTACGGGCGAGGTGTGCACAGTACGCACACGGATTGAAACACCACGTCGCCCCCATGTGCCATGTGCCACTCCGGCCCGCCGGGGTGATGCCCGGCCTCACCCGAAGGTGTGGCCCGGAGCTTTGCGCCTGGTCAGCTCAGCGGTACGGACGGGCAGTTGCGCCGGACGGCGGCGTCCCGGCGCGGTTCGTCGGCGCGGCGTGCGGCACGGTGGCGGTCACGGTCAGTCCGCCGCCCGGGCGCGGTTCGGCCGTGACGTCGCCCTGGTGGGTACGGGCCACGGCGCGCACGATCGACAGCCCGAGGCCGCTGCCGCGGGCGGAGCCGACCCGGTCGGTGAGGCGTCGGAAGGGTTCGAACAGCACCGGGATCTCATGGGCTCCGACGACGGCGCCGGTGTTGCTGACCGTGAGGGAGGAGCCGGCCCGTCCCGTCCCCGTCCGTACGCTCAGCACACCGCCGGGGACGTTGTACTTCACCGCGTTGTCGACGAGGTTGCGCACCAGCTGTTCCACCAGCACGGGGTCGCCCACGGCGGGCGCGGGGTGGAGGTCGCACTCCACGGTGACGCCGTGCGCCTCGGCGCCGGCGGCCGTGTGGGTGAGCACGGTGGCGGTGATCGCCGCGAGGTCGAGGGGCAGTCGCTCGTACGCGGTGCTCTCGGCGCGGGCCAGGGTGAGCAGGGAGTCGATCAGCCGCTCGTGGCGCTCGTTGACCGCGAGCAGGTTCTCGCCGAGCTGCTTCACCTCGGGCGGCGCGGCGCGGCGGGCGACGGCGACCTCGACCAGGGTGCGGCCCACCGCGAGCGGGGTCTTCAGCTCGTGCGCGGCGTTGGCGATGAAGCGGTCCTGTCCGGCGAACGCCTGGTCGAGGCGGTCCAGCATGCTGTCGAAGGAGTCCGCGAGCCGTTTGACCTCGCCCGGGGGTTCGTCGAGGTCGATGCGCTGGTGCAGGGTGCGGCCGGCGATCCGCTCGGCGGTGGAGGTGATGCGGTTGAGCGGGCGCAGCAGTCGGCCGGCGACCAACCAGCCCGTGGTGGTGGCGACGACGCCCACTCCCAGCACGGTGAGTCCGCCCTTGGCCATGAGGTTGTTCTGCATGGAGGCCAGGATGGTGTCGCGGGACGCGGGGTCGATCTCGATGCGGGGCTGGGCCCGTTCGGCCGACTGCGGCACGTCCGCCAGGGACGGCGGCCAGGCGGTGGGATCCGGTGCGAACGAGGGGGCGGCCCCGGGGGTCGGGCTCGCATCCGGGTCCGCGAGCCGTGGCTGCGGCTGTTCGGCGGGCACCTCGGTGGGCGGAGCCTCCTGCACGGTGGGGAACGGCAAACTCAGGGTGTACGCCATGCTGTTGCCGACCAGGATCAGCGCGCCACCGAAGATCGCCGCGCCGGCGACGAAGAACATCAGACCGAAGACGACCGTCAGGCGGACCCTGAGGCTGCCGCCGAGTGCGCGCAGGATCATCGGATGCGGTATCCCACGCCGGTCAGGGTCTCGATGACGGGCCCGTCGCCGAGCTTGCGGCGCAGGGAGCGCATGGTGACGCGGACGACCGTGGTGAAGGGGTCCACGTTCTCGTCCCAGGCCCGCTCCAGCAGCGCCTCGGCGGACACCGGCGCCCCGTCGGCCCGCAGCAGCTCCTCCAGGACGGCGAACTCCTTGCGCGACAGGGATATGTACCTGCCGTCGCGGGTGATCTGCCGCAGGTGCGGGTCCAGCCGGATGCCGGCGCGTTCCAGGACGGGCGGGGCGGCGGGCCGGGAGCGGCGGCCGAGCGCCCGGATGCGGGCGACGAGTTCGGCGAAGGCGAACGGTTTCGTCAGGTAGTCGTCCGCGCCGAGGCCGAGGCCGGCGACGCGTTCGGCGACGGTGGTGGAGACGGTGACCATGAGGACCCGTACGTCCGCGCCGGAGGCGACCGTGCGCCGGCACACCTCGTCGCCGTGGACCAGGGGCAGGTCCCGGTCGAGGACCATCACGTCGTACGCGTGCACGGCGAGGTTCTCCAGGGCGGCCTCGCCGTCGTGGACCACGTCCACCGCGAGCCCTTCGTCGCGCAGCCCTTCGGCGATCGCCGCGGCCAGCATCTCCTCGTCCTCGACCACCAGCACCCTCATGCGTCCCACCCGCTCCTCACCGCGTTGATCTGCACCAAGTATCCGTGTCCGATGTGAAAGCAGTGTGAGCAGCTTCGCTCACCGAGATCGCACGTGCCTTCGCGTGCACTGGGGTCCGCACCGCTCCCCTCCCCACGAAGGCTGGACCTCCCATGTCTGACCGTCGGCTCTCGACCGGCTCCCACAGCCGGAGCCGCCGTGCCCGCCGTGCCCCCAGCCCGCCGGGTCGCCGCACGCGGCGGGCCCGTCGCTCCGGGCCCTCGGCCTCCTTGAAGGTCCTGCTCCTGTTGGTGTGCGTGGGGGCGGTGGGTTGGGGCGGTCTCGCCGTGCTGTCCGACCCGTCGGACTCCCGCGACGCCGCCTCGTCCGGGCCGAACCGGCCGGACCCCGACGCCGGCGCTCCGCCCGAGGCGGCCTCCTCCGACACGGCGAAGACGAAGCCGTCGCCCGAGGCCGAGCGGCCGGCCGATTCCTCCGAGGAGCGCGAGGGGCGGCCGGCGCGCTCCTCGTACCGCGAGCGCGGACCGGGCACGTACACCTGGGCGCGCGGCACCGGGGCCCGGGCCGGGCACTCCGGTCGGCTGGTGCGGTACGGGGTGAAGCTGGAGGACGGCACCGGTCTCGACGTCGACGACGTCGCGGCCGAGATCGACGGCATCCTGCGGCACGAGCGCGGCTGGACCCGCAAGGGCGTCGCGTCCTTCCAGCGGGTCAGCTCTCCCCCGTACGACATGCTCGTCCACATCGTGTCGCCGGCGACCACGGACACCCTGTGCGGCGCCTGGGGGTTGGACACGGGCGGGCAGGTGAACTGTGCGAACGCGCCCGACCTGATCGTGAACGTGCGCCGTTGGATCGAGCTGAGCGAGCAGTACCGCGGGCGTCCGCACGACTACCACGCCCTGATCATCAACCACGAGGTGGGGCACGTCCTCGGCTACGGGCACCGCACCTGCGCGGGGCCCGGGAAGCCGGCGCCCGCGATGATGCAGCAGATCAAGGGGTTGCGCGGGTGCACCGCCAACCCGTGGGTGTACGACGCGGACGGCGAGCTCGTCGACGGACCCAAGGTCCCCTGAGCCCGCCCGTCCCGCCCCGAAGCCGACGGCAGCCGCCACCGAACCCCCGGGTGGCGGCTGTCGTCGTCCCCGCCGCCGCGGTGGGGCCCGCGGCTCAACCGGCCGCATGGACCACGTCCGCCCAAGCGCGGGCGGCCCGCGACCAGGTCGCCCGCAGCGCCGGCTCCGCGGCGCGGACGGACGCCACGGCCGCGTCCGGGTCGCCGCCGGCCCGGGCCACGGCCGGCCCGTCGGAGGCGGACCACCCGGCGACGGCGTCGCCCAGCACTTCGGGGTGGAACTGGACGCCCCAGCCGCGGGCGCCGATCCGGAACGCCTGGTGCGGGCAGTCGTCGCCGCCGAGCAACGGAACCGCGCCGGGCGGCAGTTCGCCGATCTCGTCCCAGTGCCACTGGGCGGCGGGGGCGCCCTCGGGCACGGCGCGGAAGACCGGGTCGTCCTCGACGGCGGGCAGCCGGCGCAGCGGTACGGTGCCCACCTCGGGCCCACGGTCCCGCGCCACCACGCGGCCCCCCAGGGCGTGGGCCACGATCTGCCCGCCCAGGCATATGCCGAGCAGGGGGACGTCCTCGTCGACGGCGCGGTGCACCAGGGTGCGCACCACGGGCAGCCAGGGCGCGGCCTCCTCGTCCTCGCAGTTGGCCGCGCCGCCGAGGACGAGCAGTCCGGCGTAGCCCGCGAGGTCCGTCGGGAGGGGCTCGCCGGCCCAGGGGTGGACGGTGTGCAGTGCGAGGCCCGACTCCTTGTGCGCCTTGCCGACGAGCCCGGGGCCCGTGCCGTCCTCGTGCTGGATCGTCAGGATCCGGGGAGTGACTTGTGACTCCGTCACGTCGTCCTGCCTTCGAAACGTCGAAAAGGAGCCGCCCAGATCCAGCCAAAGCCCGGACGCGACGGGAACCAAAAGCCTTTGGACGGCAAGGATGGCCGATATGCTCAACCAAAAGGTTTTGGCAGTCAAGAGATCGTTGAAGATTGATCCTCGGACGGGGTCACCGGGCGGCTGCTGGAGCCGCCCGGGCGCGGGCCGCGGCCAGGAACCGCACACGCGCCGACCCCGCGGCCACCCGCCGCGGGCACGCGCATCCACCGGCACCGACGCCCGGCACGGGCAGCCACCACGAGGAGGAGGGACGCGATGGTCCCACCGACCGGTACGCAGCACGGTCCGCAGACCGCGCGATCCGTCGGGATCAAGGACGTCGCCCGGGCCGCGGGGCTCTCCATCACCACCGTCTCGCACGCCCTGAACGACAAGGGCAAGGTGAGCGCGCGCACCCGGGAGCGGGTGCGGCACATCGCGGA
This sequence comes from Streptomyces sp. NPDC048057, assembly GCF_040653095.1. Classification (NCBI taxonomy): domain Bacteria; kingdom Bacillati; phylum Actinomycetota; class Actinomycetes; order Kitasatosporales; family Streptomycetaceae; genus Streptomyces; species Streptomyces sp. NPDC048057. The sequence goes on along the minus strand of NZ_JBEZNF010000015.1, from coordinate 104,763 downwards.
CGAGTTGGGCTACCGCCCGAACCCCGCGGCGCAGGTGCTGCTCACCGGCCGCACCGGGGTCGTCGGCCTCGCCGCCGGGCACCAGAGCGCAGAGGCGTGGGAGCGGACGTACCGCCCGTACTACGCGTCCCTCACCGCGGGCGCGATGGTCGCGGCCGTCGACCGGGACTACGCGCTGGTCGTCGTCCCGGCCCGGCCGGGTACGGACCTGTGGACCCGGATCCCGATGGACGGTCTGATCGTGGTGGACCCCGTGGCCGGCGACCCCGTCATCACCGAGGCGCTGCGGCGCGGGCTCGCGGTGGTCACCGACGGCCGCCCGATCGACCCCGCGCACGCCCATCTCCCGTACGTGCACAGCGACATGGGCTCCGGCGTGCCGCTGGCACTGGAACACCTGCGGGCGGGCGGGGCGCGCCGGACCGGGCTGCTCACCGGGCCGGAGATCGACTCGTACACCCTCGACAGCGAGCAGGCGTACGCGCGTTGGTGCGCGGAGCGGGGGCTACCGGCCGCGGTCGAACGGGTCCGGGACGGGGAGCCGGCGCGGGACGCGGCACGACGACTGCTGCTCGCCGACGAGCGACCGGACGCGGTCCACGCCCTGAACGAGACGTACGGGGAGGCGCTGCGCGCCGCCGCCGACGACCTGGGGCTGAGTATCCCGGGGGACCTCCAGATCACCGCGATGGGCGACAGCGGGCCGGGCGCCCGGCCCGCGCTGACCCTGTTGACGCTGGCGCCGCGCCGGACGGGCGCGCTGTGCGCGGGCATGCTGATCGACGCGCTCTCGGGGCTGACGCCCCAGCCGCTCTCGGTGCCGTGCGCACTGGTGCCGGGCGGCTCCACGCACGTGACCGTGCCTCGGTAGCGGCCGACGTACGACAGCGGGCGCGTCCCGTCCGGTCTCCACCGGAGGGACGCGCCCCCTCATGCGCGCGGTCGCGACCGCGGCGCGGACACTCGGGCACTCAGGCCCTGCCCAGGAAGTCGTACCCCGCTTCGTCGATCGCCTCCGAGACGACCGCGTCGTCCGGCTCCGCCGTGGTGTCGAGCGTCAGCAGCCCCGTGGAGATCTCCACCTGGACCGTGTTGACCGTGTCGAGTTCACGCAGCGCCTTGCTGACGATCGCCTTGCAGTGGCCGCTGTTGACTCCGCCGACGCGGTAGGTGGTCTGGTACGACGCCATGACTCTCCCCCCTTCTCCTGTACCCCTAGGGGGTATCTCGCTGAAGTTATTTATACCCCCAGGGGGTATCTGACGCAAGGGGTGTCGGGAACTGTCGGGGCGGCCGCGGGGCCGGCTGCGTCAAGGAGACGTCAGAGGGACGGCAAGGGCACGTCAGCAAGCGTGCGCCGCTCTTGTCCACGCGTCGCGCCGCGGCTTCGATGTGGTGCGTGAACAGCGCGTGGCCCCACCCCGACCGACCGCCCCATAAGGCGGCCGGCCGCGTGCCCCGCTGCAAGAGGTCGCCCTCCTCCCCACCTCCGCGCGGCTGAGCGCGCCGGGTACCGGGCGGCCGAACCGGCACCAGGGGCGCCGTGACCCGACCTCCGGCGCCCCTGGAACCACACGTTCACCTTTCCTCCCACCGTTCGAGCCGCGACGGCCCGAACCTTCTCCGTCTTCGTCTCCTTCTCCTTTGGATGGACCATGTCTGTCGTCGACCTGTCGTCCCGCACCGTCCTGATCACCGGGGCGACCTCCGGCATCGGCTACGAAACCGCCCGACAGCTCGCGGCGCGCGGTGCGACCGTGCTGCTGCACGGCCGCACTCCCGAGGAGAGTCGAGCGGCGGTCGACCGGCTGATCGCCACCACCGGCACCGACGGCGCACTCCTGTGCGCCTGTGCGGCCGACTTCAGCCGGCTGGACGAGGTGGCGACGCTGGCGGCGCGGGTCACCGCGGCCCATCCGCGCCTGGACGTCCTCGTCAACAACGCCGCCGTCGCCGCGCCCGAGCGCCACACCGTCACCGAGGACGGCAACGAGATCGCGTTCCAGGTGAACTTCCTGGCCCACTACCTGCTCACCAACCTGCTGGAGCCGGCGCTCACCGGGAGTTCCGCGGACGGCCGCGGCAGCCGCGTCGTCAACGTGTCGTCCTCGCTGCACCGCACGGCGTCGATCCAGTGGGGCGATCCCCAGCGGGCCCGCCGCTACTCCCGGCTCGCCGCCTACGCCCAGTCGCAGTTGGCGCTCACCGTCTTCGCCGCCGACCCGCGCGTGACGGCGGTCTCGGTCCACCCCGGTGTCTGTGAGACGGACCTGCTCCCCCTGTACGCGCACCGGGGCGCGTCCCCGAGCGCGGGCGCCGCGCACGTCGTCCGGCTGTGCGACCCGGCGACCGAGGTCGTCAACGGTGCGTACTACGAGCTGGACCGCCGGGTCGAGCCGGCGCCGGGCGCGACGGAAGAGCGCACCGTGAAGCGACTGAACAAGCTGGCCGACCAGTTGGTCCGCGCGGGCTGACCGCCCGCGCGGCTCACCTGGTGTGGGACGGGGTGCGGCGGTCCGCGACGCCCAAGCGGGCCGCCCACTCCAGGGCGTTGGGCACCCGCGCTTCCCTCGGCAGCGGTCCGGGCTCGGAGGCGGAGTCCATCAGCTCCTCCAGCGCCTCCGTGTCCACCGTGCCCGCCGCGACCCGTCGGACGAACCGCTCCGCCGCGGCCCGGTCCCGGTAGCCGGCGTCGGCGAAGCTGTCCGCCAGCGACTTGTCATCGAAGATGCCGGCGTATCCGTCGCAGGAGGCCGCCAGGCCGTCGTCCGCCACGTAGTCGGGATAGGGCGCCCGCGCCCAGGCGCCCTCCTCCCACCAGTAGAGATAGCCCAGTTCATAACCGTCGTTCAGTTCCCGGAGCCGGTCGTGCGGCAACCAGTCCGGGGCGTTCGCGAGCAGGTCCACGGGCTTGTCGCCCTGATAGGTGGTGTCACTGCAGTCGACGTCCTGACCGAAGAAGATCGCCTTTCCGTCGGAGTGGAGGGAGAGCGTCCAACCGCCGTTGGAATGCGAACAGGACAGTTCCCGGTCGCCCAGGCGGAATACCGGCCTCGTGGTTCTCGTGACAGCGATCAGTACCAGCACGACGGCGCGTTGCCACATGCGTTCGGGCCTTCCGAGCTGCGCGGGAACAAGAGGCTCGTTGGTCATCTGCGTCCCTGCTGTCGACCATGTGTAGTGCCGACCGAACATTCGGCGTTACCGAACCATACGGCCGGACGGAGCGGCGGCGCCAACGGCTCGCACGGCACCGACGGCGGCGAAGCCCGTGCCGCCAAGGGCATGGGGACCTGCGGGGCGAACGGCGACAAAGGCACCGCGTCGCCGTGGAATGGGGCCGCCGGGCACGCTTTTGCGCACGCGGGCGGAGACCCGGCCAAGGTTGTGGATCAACATGTGGCGCACCAATGGGTATTGCTCGTCGGAGTTTCACTGGACAAAGGCCGGAATTGTTCGCCGAAAACGGCCGGGGCTCAGTCGGCCGTGAGCGGCTAGCGGCGCGGTCGCACCACCCGTACGAGGGGCGGCGCGGCCGGGCCGGATGCCGGTGGAGAACCCGGGACCGGGCCCGGGAGGAGAACAGCAAGGGTCCGGGCCGGGTGGCCTGCGCTGAGGTGAGGCACTTCAGTCGGACTCATGGGGGTGAACGTATCCCCCGCGTACGACCCGATGTTCGCATTTGCTCATCGTTTACTTATCATCGCCCCGCTGACTGGCTCGAATGCACCGGCCAGGGGAAACAGGGGGCCCGCGCGGTACGGCGTTCCGATTCCGGCGGGCGTCCTGCGGGGCAACGGGTCCGGCGGCCGGGACGCGGGGCGTCGTAGGGTGAGGACGATGTTCACCTCATCCGGACCCACGCTCCGCGAGCTGACCGTGCAGGCGCTCTCCTCGGTCGAGCGCGGTTACGACCTGCTGGCCCCCAAGTTCGACGCGACGCCGTTCCGCACGCCGGACCGGCTGCTCGACCCCTTCGTCCGGGCCGTGCGCCCGCTCGGGCCCTTCCGGTCGGGCCTCGACGTGTGCACCGGCACCGGTGCGGGCGTCGGCGTGCTGCGGCGGCTGTGCGACGAACGGGTCACCGGCGTCGACTTCAGCGCGGGCATGCTCGCCCGGGCCAGGGCCGCCACGGAGGCGGACGCGGAGCCCGGGGCGCCCGCGGTCGACTGGGTGCGGGCCGACGCCCGCGACCTGCCCTTCACCGCCTCGTACGACCTCGCGGTGAGCTTCGGCGCCTTCGGCCACTTCCTCCCCGAGGAGTGGCCCGCGCTGTTCTCCGGCGTCCACCGCTCGCTGCGCCCCGGGGGCGTCTTCGCCTTCCCGCAGCCCGCCCCGCCGAGGGTCGGTTCCCGGCCGTACTGGGCGCTGCTCGGTTTCGACACGGCGATGCGCGTACGCAACGCGGTGTGGAAGCCGCCGTTCGTCATGTACTACCGGACGTTCGCCCTCGCACCGGTGTGCCGGGCCCTCAAGGACGCCGGGTTCGCGGTGGAGCTGCGGGCGATGGAGGAGCTGGGGCGGCGCGACGACGGCAGCCCGCGGTGCCGGCTGGTGGTGGCGCGCCGCACCGGCTGACCCGCACTCAGCGCAGGGCCGCCGTGCGCCCGTCGTGGTGGATGGGCGCGTCCGTGTCGGTCAACGGCGCACCGCTGCCGCCGCGGCGCCGCGCGACGATCTCCGCCGCGATCGACACGGCGGTCTCCTCCGGCGTCCGCGCGCCGATGTCGAGCCCGATGGGGCTGTGCAGCCGGGCCAGTTCGACGTCCGTGAGCCCGGCGGCGCGCAGCCGGCGCTCGCGGTCGTCGTGGGTGCGGCGCGAGCCCATCGCTCCTACATAGGCGACGGGCAGTCGCAGCGCCCGCGCCAGCAGCGGTACGTCGAACTTGACGTCGTGGGTCAGCACGCACAGCACGGTCCGCGCGTCGACCTCGGTACGGGCCAGATAGCGGTGCGGCCAGTCGACGACGACCTCGTCCGCGTCGGGGAAGCGGGCCCGGGTCGCGAAGACCGGTCGTGCGTCGCACACGGTGACGCGGTGCCCGAGGAACTTCCCCACCCGCACCAGGGCGGCGGCGAAGTCGATCGCGCCGAAGACGATCAGCCGCGGCGGCGGCGTCCGCGCCTCGACGAGCAGCGTGAGCGGGGCGCCGCACCGGCCGCCGTCCGCGCCGACGACGACCGTGTCCGTACGGCCCGCGTCCATGAGCGCGCCGGCTTCCGCCGCGGCGGTGGCCTCCAGCTCCGGGCGGCCCCCGAGGGTGCCCTCGCAGCGGCGGTCGGGGTGGACCAGGAGCGCCCGGCCGAGGAGTTCGGCCGGTCCGTCGACGACCCGGGCGAGCGCGAAGGTCGTGCCGCGGGCGGCCAGGGCGAGGGCGTGCGCGGCGGTGTCGTGCGGCTCGACCCGCGCCACCAGGACCTCGATCTCGCCGCCGCAGGTCAGTCCGACGGCGAAGGCGTCCTCGTCGGCGTAGCCGAAGCGTTCGCGCACGGGCCGGCCGTCGCGCAGCACCTGACGGCACAGGTCGTACACGGCGCCTTCGACGCAGCCGCCGGAGATCGAGCCGACGGCCCTGCCGTCGTGGTCCACGGCGAGCGCGGCGCCCGGCCCGCGCGGTGCGCTGCCGCGTACGGACACGACGGTGGCCACGGCGAACGCACGGCCCCGCCGAGCCCATCGGTGCAGTTCGTCGGCGAGGTCCAACACGGCGGTCTCCCCTCTCCCTCTTCGCTGCTCGTCGCTGGTCCGTGCTGGTCACCGTCGGGGCGATCGGCTCACGAGGTGCCGGTGAGGTGTTCCGGACGGACCGGAACGCGGTTGAGTTCGAGGCCGGTGGCGGCGCGGATCGCGGCCAGCACCGCGGGGGTGGCGGACAGCGTGGGCGCCTCCCCCACGCCGCGCAGCCCGTACGGCGCGTGGTCGTCGGCGAGTTCGAGGACGTCGACGGGGATGGCGGGGGTGTCGAGGACGGTGGGGATCAGATAGTCCGTGAAGGAGGGGTTGCGCACCCGTGCGGTGACCGGGTCGACCAGGATCTCCTCCATCACCGCGATGCCGAGGCCCTGCGTGCTGCCGCCCTGGATCTGGCCGAGCACGGACAGCGGGTTCAGCGCCTTGCCGACGTCCTGGGCGCACGCCAACTCGACGACCTTCACCAGGCCGAGTTCCGTGTCGACCTCGACGACGGCCCGGTGGGCGGCGAACGAGTACTGGACGTGCCCGTCGCCCTGGCCCGTCGTGCGGTCGAAGGGTTCGGTGGGCCGGTGGCGCCACTCGGTGACGACCTCGACGGCCTCGTCCCCCAACACGTCGACCAGGTCCGCCAGGGCCTCGCCGCCCTCGGTGACCACCTTGCCGCCTTCGAGGAGGAGTTCGGCGGTCGCCCACGCGGGGTGGTACGGGCCGAACTTGGCGCGCCCGAGGTCGAGGACCTGCGCCCGGACGGCCTCGCAGGCGTGCTTCACGGCGCCGCCGGTGACGTACGTCTGACGGGACGCCGAGGTGGACCCGGCGGAGCCGACCCGGGTGTCGGCGGGCCGGATGGTGACCTGGGTGACGCCGAGTTCGGTACGGGCGATCTGGGCGTGCACGGTGACGCCGCCCTGGCCGACCTCGGCCATCGCGGTGTGCACGGTGGCGACCGGCACCCCGCCGACGACCTCCATGCGCACGCGTGCGGTCGAGTAGTCGTCGAAGCCCTCGGAGAAACCGACGTTCTTGATGCCGACGGCGTAGCCGACGCCGCGCACGACGCCCTCGCCGTGGGTGGTGTTGGACAGCCCGCCGGGCAGGGCTCGCACGTCCACGCCGCCGCCGGCCACCTCCCACTGGCGCTCCGGCGGCAGCGGCCTGGCCTTGACCCGGCGCAGCAGTTCGGCGACCGGCGCCGGGGAGTCGACGCGCTGGCCGGTCGGCATGGTCGAGCCCTGCTCCATGGCGTTGCGCCGGCGCAGTTCGACGGGGTCGAGGTCGAGGGCGGCGGCGAGCTTGTCCATCTGGGCCTCGTACGCGAAGCACGCCTGGACCGCGCCGAAGCCCCGCATCGCGCCGCACGGCGGGTTGTTGGTGTAGAGGGCCAGCGCTTCGACGTCCACGTCGTCGACGACGTACGGGCCGACGCCGAGGGAGGCCGCGTTGCCGACGACGGCCGGGGACGAGGAGGCGTACGCGCCGCCGTCGAGGACGATGCGGCACCGCACGTGCGTCAGCTTTCCGTCGCGGGTGGCGCCGTGTTCGTACCGGAGCTTGGCGGGGTGGCGGTGGACGTGGCCGAAGAAGGACTCGAAGCGGTTGTAGACCATCTTCACCGGTCGGCCGGTGCGCAGCGCCAGCAGGCAGGCGTGGATCTGCATGGACAGGTCCTCGCGCCCGCCGAACGCGCCGCCGACGCCGGAGAGCGTCATCCGCACCTTGTCCGGCGGCAGGCCGAGGACGGGGGCGATCTGGGCGAGGTCGGAGTGCAGCCACTGGGTCGCCACGTACAGCTCGACCCCGCCGTCCTCGCAGGGGACGGCGAGCCCGGACTCGGGCCCGAGGAACGCCTGGTCCTGCATGCCGAAGACGTACTCGCCGGTGACGACGACGTCCGCGCGGCGGGCCGCGGCGGCGGCGTCGCCGCGCACGACGGGCTGGCGGTGGACGACGTTGGGGTGCGGGACGTGGGCGGCGTGGTGGTCGGTGCGGTGCTCGTGGACGAGGACCGCGTCGGGTGCGGTGGCGGACGCCTCGTCGGTGACGACGGGCAGTTCGACGTAGTCGACGACGATCTTCGCGGCGGCGCGGCGGGCGGTCTCGGGGTGGTCGGCGGCGACGAGGGCGACGGGCTCGCCGTGGTGGCGGACCTTGCCGTGGGCGAGGGCGGGGGTGTCCTGGAACTCCAGTCCGTAGTGCGTCACGTCGGTCGGCAGGTCGTCGTGGGTGAGGACGGCGTGGACGCCGGGGGTGGCCAGGGCCGCGGTGACGTCGATGGCGCGGATCTCGGCGTGGGCGAGGGGGGAGCGCAGCGTGTGGCCCCAGAGCATGTGCTCGTGCCACATGTCGGAGGAGTACGCGAACTCACCGGTGACCTTGAGCGTGCCGTCGGGGCGGAGGGTGGACTCGCCGATGCCGCCGGGGGTGGGTGAGCCCTGGGTGAGGCCGGTGGGGGTGCCGGCGGGCGTGGTGGGGGTGCGCGGAGTGGTCATCAGGTGCCCCCCTGTTGGCGGACGGCGGCGAGCCGGACCGCGTCGAGGATCTTCTCGTAGCCGGTGCAGCGGCAGAGGTTGCCGGAGAGGGCCTCGCGGATGTCGGCGTCGGAGGGGTCGGCGTTGCGTTCCAGCAGTTCGTCGGCGGCGACGAGGAGGCCGGGGGTGCAGAAGCCGCACTGGACGGCGCCGGCGTCGATGAAGGCTTGTTGGACCGGGGCGAGTTCGGGGCCGGCGGCGTCGTGGGCGGGGGCCGCGGGGGTGGCGGCGTCGTGAGTGGGGTGGGCAGGGTGGCCGTGGGCGGTCCAGCGGCGCGCCTCGTCGAGCGGGGTCCCGGGGGCGTCCGCGCCGGCGCTGCGTTGTCGGGCGTGGTCCGCGAGCCCTTCGACGGTCACCACGTCGCGGCCCTCCGCCTGCCCCGCCGCCACCAGGCAGGCGCAGACGGGCACCCCGTCGAGCCGTACGGTGCAGGAGCCGCACTCGCCCTGTTCACAGGCGTTCTTGGACCCCGGCAGGCCCATCCGCTCGCGCAGCACGTACAGCAGGCTCTCGCCCTCCCAGACGTCGTCGGCCTGCTGACGGCGGCCGTTGACCGTGAAACTGACGCGCATCAGGCGGCTCCTTCGGTGGTGGCGCGACCGGTGTCGCGGTACGCCTCCCAGGCCCAGGTCAGGGTGCGGCGGGCCAGGACGCCGACGGCGTGCCGGCGATAGGCGGCGGTGCCGCGGACGTCGTCGATCGGCTGACAGGCCCCGGCGGCCAGCTGGGCGAACTCCCGGGCCACCGAAGGCGGGACGGTCCTACCGCTCTCCCAGCAGCCGCTCTCCTCCAGCGCGGCGGCGAGGAACTCCTCGGCGACGCGGGCACGCACGGGAGTGGGCGCGGCCGAGCCGATGCCGGTGCGCACGGTGCGGGTGCGCGGGTGCAGTGCGAGGCCGAAGGCGCAGACCGCGATGACCATGGCGTTGCGCGTACCGACCTTGCTGAACTGCTGCGGGCCGTCGGCCCTGGCGATGTGGACGGCCCGGATCAGTTCGTCGGGCGCGAGGGCGTTGCGCTTGACGCCGGTGTAGAAGTCGTCGACGGGGATGCGGCGGGTGCCGCGCAGGGAGGCGACCTCGACCTCGGCACCGGCGGCGAGCAGCGCGGGGTGGGCGTCTCCCGCGGGGGACGCGGTGCCGAGGTTGCCGCCGACGGTGCCGCGGTTGCGGATCTGCGGGGACGCGACGGTGTGCGCGGCGAGCGCGAGGCCGGGCAGCTCGGCCCGCAGCTGCTCGACGATCTGCGTGTACGGGACGCCGGCGCCCAGCCGGACGGTGTCTGCGCCGACCTCCCACTGGCGCAGCTCGTCGATGCGGCCGAGGTCCATGAGGCGGTCGGGGCGGCGGTGGTCGAAGTTGATCTCGACCATGACGTCCGTGCCGCCGGCGATGGGGACGGCGGTGGGGTGCTCGGCCTTGACGGCGAGGGCTTCGTCCCAGCTGGCGGGCCGGAGGAACTCCATGCGCGGCTCTCTTCTGTCGCTGGCCTGTCGCCCTGGGGGCTTCCCGGTCGTGCTTCTCTGTCGTGTCTCGTCGTGTCTCTGCCGCGTTCCGTGGGTGCTTCCGTGCTGCGTTCTCCTGCGCTGCTGCACCCGCTATGGGGCCAGTACACAAGCAGTGCTCCACCCGGTGCAGTCACCGAAGGCATGAAGGAGTTGGCTGGTCCGTCCAGCCGTCTTGTAGATTCAGACGAAGAGGGACGTAGGACGAGTGGCGGCGGCTCCCACGGCTGGTGCGTGGGGCGGGTGGTGCGAACCACCGAGGCCGACCGGCCACCACGGACAAGGGATCGGCGGCGACTGATGCGGCTGCGCGCACTGCTGGAGAACGACGCGCTGGGGCTGCGGCTGCTGGGCGGCGAGGACGAGCTGGACCGCGGCGTGCGCGGGGTGATGACGACCGACCTGCGCGACCCGAGCCGCTATCTGTCGGGCGGGGAGCTGGTGCTCACGGGCCTGGCGTGGCGACACGCGCCGGAGGACTCGGAACCGTTCGTACGGATCCTGGTGCAGGCGCAGGTGGCGGGGCTCGCGGCGGGCGAGGCGGAGCTGGGGGCGGTCCCGGACGACCTGGTGGCGGCGTGCGCCCGGCACCGGCTGCCGCTGTTCGCGGTGCACGAGTCGGTGGCGTTCGCGACGATCACGGAGTACGTGGTGCGCCAGGTCTCCGGGGAGCGGGCGGAGGATCTGGCGGCGGTGGTGGACCGGCACCGCAGGCTGATGACGTCGGGTCCGGCGGGCGGCGGCCCCGAGGTGGTGCTGGACCTCCTCGGCTCCGACCTGGACCTGCGCGCCTGGGTGCTGTCGCCGACGGGGCGGCAGATCGCCGGCCCGAGCGAGCTGGCGGGGCCGGTGGCGGGCGCGGGCACAGGCGGCCGAGGCGTCACGGGTGGCGCAGGGGGCGCGCGGGGCGCGGGCGGCGCGGGCGTCACTTCAGCAAGGGGAGTCACGGGGTCCCCGGGAAGCATCGCAGTCACAGGTGACGCAGCAGCCGCGGCAGAAACCGAGAGCGCTGCTCACCGGACGGGAGCACCGCTCTCGTCCAAGAGCGGTGCTCTGCAGACCGGAGCACCGCACACAAACGAGAGCACCGCTCACCAAGCCGGAGCACCGCGCACAAACGAGAGCACCGCTCACGCGACCTCCACCCCACCCCCCGCCGGAGCCGGAGCCGCCCCCGGAGCACTGCCCTACGACGTGAGCACTGCTCTCGCCGGTGAGCACCTGTCCGCCACCCGCGCCGGCCACCGCGCCCCGCACCGCACCACCGTCGCCGGTACGACCTACTCGCTCTTCCCCATCCAGCACGCCGGCCGCGCAGCCGCCGCCCCCGGCTCCCGCGACGTGCGCGAGAGCGTGCTGTCGGACTGGCTGCTCGCCGTCGAGGCGGACGCCGGCGACTGGCCGCCCGCCCGGCTCGATCTGCTCCAGGGCGTCACCCAGCTCATCGCCGTCGAGCGCGACCGGCGCGACGCGGCCCGCACCGTACGCCGGCGGCTGGCCCAGGAGGTGCTGGAGCTGGTGCAGACGGGCGCCGCACCGGCCGAGGTCTCCGCGCGACTGCGGGTGGCCGCGCCCGTCCTGCTGCCCGGCCTGGACACCGCGCCGCACTGGCAGGTCGTGGTGGCCCGGGTCGACTGGGGCCCGGACGCGGCCGGCATCGACGCCGGAGCCGTCGCCCAGGCCCTGCTGGAGGAGGTCCTGGTCGATCCGTCGACGGCCGGCGCCGACGCCTCGGACCGGTTCGCCGTCGCCCACGAGGGCGACGAGGCCGTCGCCCTCGTACCGCTGTCCGCCCTGCCGCCGGTGGGCGACTCGCCCGCCTCGGAGGAGGCGCTGCACGCCGACGCGCTGCTGGCCGCGGTCCGCGAGCCGCTGTCGGCCGGGCTCGGCGACGACGGGCGGCTGACCATCGGCGCGAGCGCCGCGGTCTCGTCCGCGGAGGGCCTGCGCGGCGCGCTGGAGGAGGCCCGGCACGCCCGCCGGGTCGCCGCGGCCCGCCCCGGCCGGGTGTGCGCCGCGGGCCACCACGAGTTGGCCTCGCACGTCCTGCTGCTGCCCTTCGTCCCGGACGACGTGCGGCGCGCCTTCACCGCGCGCCTGCTCGACCCGCTGCGGGAGTACGACCGGCGCCACCGCGCCGAGCTGATCCCCACCCTGGAGGCGTTCTTGGAGTCCGACGGCTCGTGGACGCGGTGCGCGGCCCGGCTGCACCTGCACGTGAACACCCTGCGGTACCGGGTCGGACGGATCGAGCAGCTCACCGGCCGCGACCTGTCGCGCCTGGAGGACAAGCTGGACTTCTTCCTCGCACTCCGCATGGGCTGAGCCGCACCCCACCCACCTGGCTCGATTTCAACGATCCGATCACAGCCCGAGGGCGTACAAAACGCCACAAAATCGACCCAGACATGGCCAATCCCTCCACCATTCACCCCCGCATGACCTGGCTGGAAATTGACAGTTAGGAAAGCCTCACCATATTTATTGGACCGTTCCGTTTGTGTCCCCGTGCGACGACCGGTCCCCCGAGCGCCGCGGGCTGTCCAGGAGGCCCCCATGCGCCGTCCGTCCCTTCGTCGCGGCACCGCACTCGCCGTGTCCGCACTGCTCCTGCCCGTCCTCGCCGCCTGCGGCGGCTCGGACGACAAGGACGGCGGAAACGGCAAGAACGGCGACACCCAGGCCAAGGGCCAGGGCTCGGACGAGCTGGTCATCTACTCGGGCCGCAACGAGAAGCTGATCTCCCCGATCATCGAGAAGCTGGAGAAGGCGACCGGCACCAAGGTCCAGGTCCGCTACGGCGACAGCGCCGAACTCTCCGCCCAGATCCTGGAAGAGGGCAAGAAGACCAAGGCCGGGCTGTTCTTCTCGCAGGACGCCGGCGCCCTCGGCGCGCTCTCCAAGGCGGGCGTGCTCGCCGAGCTGCCGAAGAACTCCCTCGACAAGGTGGACACCGCCTTCCGCAGCGGCAAGGGCGACTGGGTCGGCGTCTCCGGCCGCTCGCGCGTCATCGCGTACCACCCGGAGAAGGCCCCCAAGGCCCCGGACAGCGTGATGGACCTGACCAAGCCCGAGTGGAAGGGCAAGGTCGGCTACGCGCCCACCAACGCCTCCTTCCAGGCGTTCGTCACCGGCATGCGCGTCCTCAAGGGCGACGAGGCCACCCAGAAGTGGCTGAAGGACTTCAAGGCGAACGGCGCCAAGCCGTACGACAAGAACGGCGCGGTCCTGGACGCCGTCAACTCCGGCGAGGTCTCCCTCGGCCTGATCAACCACTACTACTGGTACGAGAAGGCCGCCGAGGTCGGCGCCGACAAGCTCAAGGCCAAGATCCACTTCCTGCCGGGCGGCGACCCGGGCGCCCTGGTGAACGTCGCCGGCGTCGGCGTCCTCAAGGACGGCGGCCAGAGCGCCGCGGCCCAGAAGGCGGTCGACTACCTGCTCTCCGACGAGGCCCAGCAGTACTTCGCGGCGGAGACCAAGGAGTACCCGCTGTCGGCCGGCGTCACCTCGCCCGTCAAGGACCTCCCGCCGCTGGCCTCGCTGAAGGCCCCGAAGATCGACCTCGGTGAGCTGGACTCGCTCCAGCAGACGCTGGAGATGATCCGCGAAGCCGGGATGGTCTGAGCCCGACCCGTCCTCCCGCGCCCATGAGCACGCACACCACCCGGTCCGTGCGCACCCCGGCTGCCGCGCCCCGCGCGGCAGCCGGTCGGCGTACGCCCCCGCTCGTCCTCCTGCTCCCGGCCGCCGCCGCGGCCCTCGTCGCCCTGCTCCCCCTCGGCTACCTCGGCGTCCGCGCCACGGAGCGCGGCTGGGGCTTCGCCTGGGACATCGTCACGGAGCAGCGCACCCTCGAACTCCTCGGCCGCAGCCTCCAGTTGACCGCCATCGTGGTCGCCGGTTGTCTGCTGCTCGGCATCTCCCTGGCCTGGTTGACGGTCCGTACGAACCTGCCGGGCCGTCGGGCCTGGGCGGTGCTGGCGACTCTCCCGCTGGCCGTGCCGAGTTACGTCGCCGCCTTCACCTGGATCTCCGCCGCGCCCTCGCTCGCCGGGCTGCCCGGCGCCGCGATCACCCTCACCTTCGCCTGCTTCCCGTACGTCTTCCTGCCGGTCGCGGCGACCCTGCGCGGCATCGACCCCGCGCAGGAGGAGGCCGCCCGCTCCCTGGGCAACGGCGCGTTCCGGACGTTCCTGAAGGTCACCCTGCCGCAGCTGCGGCCCGCGGCGGCCGGCGGTGCGATCCTCGTCGCGCTGTACGTGCTGTCCGACTTCGGCTCGGTCTCCATCACCCGCTACGACACCTTCACCCGGGCCGTGCACGCCTCCTATCAAGCCAGCTTCGACCGCACGCCGGCGGCCGTGCTCGGCTGCGTGCTGGTGGTCATGACCGTGCTGCTGGTGCTGGCAGAGAACCGCACCCGGGGCCGCGCCGGGCACGCCCGCACCGGCCGGGGCAGCGCCCGGCCGCCCGTACGGCTGCGCCTCGGTGCGTGGACCGCGCCCGCGCTGGCGTGGTGCACCGCCGTCGCCGCCGCGTCCGTCGCCTTCCCGCTGGCCACCCTGGGCTACTGGCTCACCGTCGGCAACTCCGGTTTCGACGGCGAGAAGCTGATGTCCGCCACGGTCACCACCGTCTCCGTGGCCGCGGTCGGCGCCGCCGTGACCACCGTGCTCGCGATCCCGGTCGGCGTGCTCTCCGCCCGCCACCGCGGACGTCTGGCCCGGCTGCTCGAACAGTCCGTGTACGCGGGGCACGCGGTCCCCGGCATCACCGTGGGCCTGGCCCTCGTCTTCTTCGCCGTGCGCTACGCGTACCCGCTCTACCAGGAACTGCCGCTGCTGATCGTGGCGTACGTCGTCCTCTTCCTCCCGGTCGCCGTGGCCTCCGCGCGGGCTGCCGTGCTCCAGGCGCCGCCGGTGTTGGAGGACGTGGCGCGTTCGCTGGGCCGCAGTCCGCTGCGGGTGCTGCGGGAGGTCACCGTTCCGCTGGCGGCGCCCGGCATCGGCGCGGGCGCGGCCCTCACCTTCGTGGTGATCATGAAGGAGCTGCCGGCGACGCTGCTGCTCCGCCCCACCGGCACGGACACCCTGGCGACCCGGCTGTGGACCGAGACGGGCGCGGGCGCCTTCGCCGGCGCCGCGCCGTACGCCGCGGCCATCGTCCTCATCGCGGCCGTCCCCTCCTACCTGCTCGGAAGGCGCTCATGACGGAACTGCGCATCACCGCGGTGACCAGCTCGTACGGCCGGGGCGAGCGGGTGCTCGACGGTCTCGACCTCACCGTCGGCGCCGGCGAGTTGGCCGCGGTCCTCGGCCCGTCGGGCTGCGGCAAGACCACGCTGCTGCGGGTCATCGCCGGCTTCGTCGCCCCCGACTCCGGCGAGGTCGCACTCGGCGAGCGGATCGTCAGCGGGCCCGGCGTGCACGTCCCGCCGGAGCGGCGCGGCGTCGGCATCGTCGCCCAGGAGGGCGCGCTCTTCCCGCATCTGAGCGTGGCCCGGAACGTCGCCTTCGGCCTCACCGGTGCGCCGCGCGCCGAACGCGCGGCGCGCACCGCGGAGATGCTCGAACTCGTCGGGCTCGGCGCGTACGGCGACCGGATGCCGCACGAGCTCTCCGGCGGCCAGCAGCAGCGCGTCGCCCTCGCCCGCGCGCTCGCCCCGCGCCCCGCGCTGGTCCTCCTCGACGAGCCGTTCAGCGCCCTCGACAGCGCCCTGCGCGCGGGGCTGCGCTCGGACGTCCGGGCAGCGCTGCGCACGGCCGGTGCCACCGCCGTCCTCGTCACCCACGACCAGGAGGAGGCCCTGTCCACCGCGGACCGGGTGGCGGTCGTCCGCGACGGCAGGATCGCCCAGTGCGGCACCCCCGAGGAGCTGTACCACCGGCCGGCCGACCCGTGGGTGGCGTCGTTCGTCGGTGACGCGGTGCTGCTGGACGGCACCGCGGACGCCGGCACCGCCACCACCGCGCTCGGGGCCGTACGGGTCGACGGCGGCGCCCTCGGCGGCGGCACCGTCGTGCTGCGGCCCGAACAGCTGCGCCTGCGGCCCGTCGACGGCGCCGCCCCGGCCGTCCACGGCCGGGTCACCGAAGTGCGCTTCCACGGGCACGACGCCCTGTTCGTGCTGGACGTGCCCGAGGTGGGCCGGGTGACGGTCCGCTCGTCCGGCGCCCCGACCTTCCGCCCCGGTGACGAGGTGGCGGTGTCGACAACGGGCGAGGGCACGTTCCACCGCCCCTGAAGGGCCGCCCGAACACCGTCGAAAACCGGCCGAACGCACCCGCGAGAACCCTCCGGTTCCGCCGCCGGAAACCATCCGGCCGGGCCGTCGGGATCCGGCCGGAAGCAGCCCGAACACGAGACCGACAACCACCCGCAGGCCGTGCGCCACACGGCCAGCGCAGCCCTGCCCCGATGAGCCTTGGACCGCCCATCGGGGCGTGATCGTCCCGCTCTCCCGCACGGCCTTCCAAAGATTGTGAATTGATTCACTCAACCCCTTGGCCCGGCAGCCCGATCCATGCTGAGATTCCCCATACTCAACAGCTCGCTGGCGTGCTCGGGGAGGGCGTAGTGGCGCATTCCGCCATGTCTGGTTCCGGAACCACAGCAGGTGACGACCCACTCCAGACCGCGGTGTGGCGGCTGCGTTCCCGCGGCTGCTGGACGGATGCGGCGGCCCTGCTCGCCCCGCGCGCGGCGGAGCCGGCCGCGGCCCTGGAACGGGTCGGACTCTTCGTCGAACGGTGCATGTTCACCGGCGAGGGGTGGGCGGACGCGGAGGACGCGCTCCGTGCCGCCGAGGCCGCCGCGCGCGACGACGAGGAGCGCGGCGGCGCCGCGTGCGAGCGCGGTCGGCTGGCCTACGCGGCGACCACGCTCGGCGTGCGCGACCGGGCGGACGAGGCCCGTACGGCGCTCGGCAGGGCCGCGGCCCTGCTGTCCCCGACGTCGCCGCAGCGCCCACTGCTGGACTTCCGGCGCGGGCTGGTCGCCGAGCAGATCGCCGACTCTCCCCAGGCCGCCCGCGCCGCGTACCAGCGCGCGCACGAGGGCGCCCGGGCCCAGGGCGATGTGCTGTTGCTCTCCTTCACCCACTACCATCAGGCCCGACTCGCTTTAAGAGAAGGCGAGTTGCTCCAGGCACAGCAGGGCTTCGCGGAGGCGCTGAGGATCCGGGTGGACCTCGGCTATCTGATCGGTGTGGCGCCGGCGCTCGCCGCGCTCTCCGACTGCGAGCCGCAGCAGGAGGCCGCCCGGCTGCTGTCCGAGGCGCGGCGGCTGTTCCGGCTGCTCGGCGGCGTACCGGTGTGGCTGGCGGACCGACTGGCCCCCACGCTCCCCCACCAGGCCGACGACGAAGGTCGTACGGACCAGGCGGCCACGGCGCCGTCGAAGCCCGCGGCCTGAGCCCGGACGCACACCCGGGCCACGGTCACGCCGGGCGTAAATGGCCCCGCACCAGGAGGTCCACAGCCGCCAGGTCACGGGCGGTCAGCGCATCCAGCAGGGCACCGTGCTCCGCCGCGTCGGCGATCAGCACCGCCCGTTCCCGGGCCACGGCCGCGCCGTCGACACCGGCGGCGCGCAGCGGCCACTGCGAGCGGCGGTGCAGGTCGTCCGCGACGGCCACCAGCTGGTCGTTGCCGGACAGGGCGAGCACCGCCCGGTGGAAGGCCCGGTCGGCCTCGCCGTACCGGGCGCGGTCACCGGTGGCCGCGGCGCTCCCGGCGGCGTCCGCCAGGGGGCGCAGGGCGGCCCAGCGCTCACCGGGGACGGTGCGCGCCAGTTCCAGGACGACCGGCACTTCGAGCAGGGCGCGCACCTCGGCGAGTTGGGCGAGTTCGCGGGGGCTGCGGACGGCGACCCGGAAGCCGCGGTTGGGCACGACGTCCACCGCGCCGTCGGCGGCCAATTGCTGCATGGCCTCGCGCACGGGCGTCGCGGACACCCCGAAGCGGCCCGCGAGCGCGGGGGCCGAATAGACCTCGCCGGGGACGAGTTCGCCGGCCGCGAGGGCGGCGCGCAGCGCCTGGAGTACCTGCTCGCGCACCAGATGGCGGCGTACGGCGACGGCGCCCTTCCCGGCGGCGTCCGCATCGGCCCGCGGGCCGGCACCTGCCGCCCGGCCCGTCTGCTCGGGTACGCGCGCGGCGGCATCCCGTGGACGCGGCACGGTCGGCTGCCGTTCCGACGCCCGTACAAAAGCCCCTCGCGCCGGTGGCCCGCCGGTCCCCGCCGGGCCTTCCCCGGGGGTGGCCGTCGCGGGACGCGCCCGACCTCCCGCCGAGGGCTGAGCCGCAGCCCGGTCCATCGCGCCCCCTCCTCCGCCCGCGTCACACCGTTCGCCGGGCCCGACTCGCGCGCCCGGTGCTCTGTGTGCACGATAGGCGGACCGGGCAGGACGTCAAACCGCCCCCTTTCAGGTAAGGTAAGCCTTACCTGAAGTCGATCGTGATTCGGCGGCCCTCCATGCCTCTGCCCTCGCTGCTGCCCGCGCTCACCTCTCCGGTCAAGGACGCGTACGTCCAACTGGCAGGGGTGTACCCCGCGCTGAGCATTCGCGAGCTGGGGCCCGGCGACCCCACCCCGCGCGGTGACGGCTGGATCAGCGGGGACGACCTCGCCGCCGGGGACGCCGCGCTCGACGCCTTCCTCGCCTGGGACGCGGACCAGCTCCGGCGCGACTACGGCCAGGAGGCCCGCTCCGACGTCGTCGCCACCTTCGGCCTGCACCGCTACGCCTGGCCGGCCCTGCTGCTGATCACCGTCCCCTGGTTCCTGCGCCGCCGAGTGCCGTACCTGCTGCCGTCCGACGTCGCCTACCAGCGCACGCTCCGTCAGCTGACCGTGCGCGTCACCGACTTCGCCTGCCTGCCGGGCGACCCTGCCGCACGGCTGCCCGGCGCCCGCGTCGTCCCGGACGAGGCGGCGCTGCGCGACGAGGTGCGCACGGCCGTCGCCGACCACCTGGGCCCGCTCCTGGACGGCTTCGGCCCGCGGATGCGCCGCGGCCGGCGCGCGCTGTGGGGCATGGTCACGGACGAGGTCGTCGAGGGCCTCTGGTACGTGGCGAGCCTGCTCGGTCCGGACGAGGAGGTACGGGCCATGACGGAGCTTCAGGAGATGCTGCCGGGCACGCCGATGGCCAAGCCGTACGTCGGGACGCCGGGCTTCCGCACGCTGAACGGGCCCGCGGGCGAGCAGTTGGCCACCCGGGACCGGGCG
Organism: Streptomyces sp. NPDC048057; assembly: GCF_040653095.1. Lineage (NCBI taxonomy): Bacteria > Bacillati > Actinomycetota > Actinomycetes > Kitasatosporales > Streptomycetaceae > Streptomyces > Streptomyces sp. NPDC048057. The sequence continues at coordinate 85,802 of NZ_JBEZNF010000015.1, read as the reverse complement.
AGCTGCTGCCTGTTCTATACACTTCGGCCGGACGACACCTGCGTCACCTGCCCGCGCACCTGCGACGCGGACAGGGTGGCGAGACTGCTGCCGAGCGCCTGATCCACCGGCGTCCGACGGATGTCACGCTCCGGATGCCACTCCCCCCTTCCGGGTGATATAAAACGTACGCAACTCCCTCTGCCCATACGGCAGTTCGAGTTAAACCCACCTATCCGTATGCCGTATGGCCCCATTGGCGTTCTCTTGCCATGAAAACCCCTGGGATCGCCCGGACTTCGGTCAGTATGGCGGCTGAAACGCCCTACCGCGATGCAGATGTAAGGGACGCCATTCACTATGAACATATCGCTTTCCTGGCTGCTTCCCGGCGGCGTGATGCTTGTGGGAGTGCTGATCGCGATCGCCGTGCTCCAGCGCGGCAAGAAGGCCACGAAGGCCGCTCCCGAGGACTCCTGGGAGCGCAGCGAGGAGCGCCGGCGGCGCAAGGAAGCCATGTACGCCACGGCCTCCTACGTCCTGCTCTTCTGCTGTGCCGCGGTGGCAGCCGCGCTCTCCTTCCACGGTCTGGTCGGCTTCGGCCGGCAGAACCTGAACCTGTCCGGCGGCTGGGAGTACCTGGTCCCGTTCGGCCTCGACGGCGCTGCCATGTTCTGCTCGGTGCTCGCCGTCCGTGAGGCGAGCCACGGCGACGCGGCCCTCGGCTCCCGCCTGTTGGTGTGGATGTTCGCGGGCGCCGCCGCCTGGTTCAACTGGGTCCACGCCCCCCGCGGCATCGACCACGCGGGCGCGCCCCACTTCTTCGCCGGCATGTCGCTGTCCGCGGCGATCCTGTTCGACCGGGCCCTGAAGCAGACCCGTCGCGCCGCCCTGCGCGAGCAGGGCCTGGTGCCCCGCCCGCTGCCGCAGATCCGGGTCGTCCGGTGGCTGCGCGCTCCCCGCGAGACCTTCAACGCCTGGTCGTTGATGCTGCTGGAGAACGTGCGCACGCTGGACGAGGCGGTCGAGGAGGTCCGTGAGGACCGGGCGGCGAAGGACGCCAACAAGCAGCGCTCCCGCGAGCACGCGAAGCTGGAGCGCGCGCGGCTGAAGGCCATCAACCGGTCGCACCGCGCCTGGGGTCGCGGTCGGGTCCTGCCCGAGCCCGACCTTCCCGTCCTGACGTCCAGCGCGGCCGTCGGAGCGAGCTCCAGCACCTCGGGGAGTTCGGCCACGGCCTTGTCGGAGGGCGCGAAACCCGTAGCGGAGCCTGCCATAGAAACCGGACTGTCGCCGCTTCGATCCATGCCCTCCCTTCAGGCCGGGGCTTCGGCCCCCGTTGACGCCAAGGTCGTCGACCTCACCGCCGAGGACGACACCATGACGCTGCCCAAACTGGACTCGCTGGAGCGGAAGCTGAAGGATCTGGAGCAGCAGTTCGGCTGAGCGAGCCGGACTGTCGGGCGACGAGCGAGCACCGACCGTCAGTGATGGTGACGCCGAAGGGGCGGCCCCGGGAAACGACCCGGGACCGCCCCTTCGGCGTGTGCGCCTGCGGTCGTCCGTCCTGCTCGGTACGGCCGCGAGGGCGTCAGCCGACTGCTCGTCACGCCGCGTTCAGTTCGAACCAGACGACCTTGCCCGCGCGTTGGGTGTGGACGCCCCACGAGTCCGCGAGGCTCTGCACCAGGGCGAGCCCCCGGCCGTGCGTCTCCAGCAGGTCCGGGTCGGGCATGGCCTCCGCGTCGTCACGGCCGGCGCCCGGAGCGCTCGTGGTGCCCGGAGCGCTCGTGGTGCCCGTGCCGATTCCCGTGCCGATGCTCGCGCCGATTGCCGGGCCGGTGACGGCGGTCAGGGCCGGTGGCGGCTCGGGAAACCCCTCGACGAAGTCCCGCACCTCCACGCGCAGCGTCGAGGTACCCACCGTCGCCGTGACCACGGCTCCGTGTTCGGTGTGGATCAGTGCGTTGGTCACCAGTTCGCTCGCCAGCAGCTCGGCGACGTCGGCGGTCTCCCGACCGCCCCAGCGCCCCAGCAACTCGCGTAAGCCGTGCCGCACTTCCGGCACGGACTTCAGATCGCCGCACCCCATGCGCCGGTGCAGCCGCGCCCCTCCCCGGACCCCTGAGGGCTGTCCCCCGTACCGGTCGGCTCCTTCTGCCGCGGAGCCGACCCCTCCCTGACGCCCTGTCATCATCCCCACCCGTTGACATCGGACCTCTGGACACGGCACTCCGTGTCGAACCTTTCCACGAAAGCCCTGCCCTCATCAGGGGCGGGCCACGCATGACGAAGTGGTCAAGCTGCACGGGGAGGGGATTTTTCCCGCAGTGGGCGGATGTCGTCTACGTCCGATGCGACAGTCGCCGGACTCACGGCCTGGGCACATGGCGCAGGTTGGAACGGGCCATCTGCACCATGCGCCCGACGCCGCCGTCCAGGACCATCTTGCTCGCGGAGAGGGCGAATCCGGTGACCATCTCGGCGCTGACCTTCGGCGGGATGGAGAGCGCGTTCGGGTCGGTGACCACGTCGACGAGGGCCGGCCCCTTGTGCTTGAAGGCGTCCTTGAGGGCGCCCGCGAGCTGCCGGGGCTTCTCGACCCGTACGCCGTAGGCGCCGGAGGCCCGCGCGATGGCCGCGAAGTCCGGGTTCTGGTTGTGGGTGCCGTACGAGGGCAGCCCGGCGACCAGCATCTCCAGGTCCACCATGCCGAGCGAGGAGTTGTTGAAGAGCACCACCTTCACCGGCAGGTCGTACTGGACCAGGGTGAGGAAGTCGCCCATCAGCATGGTGAAGCCGCCGTCCCCGGACATGGAGACCACCTGGCGGCCACGGTCGACGAACTGCGCGCCGATCGCCTGCGGCAGGGCGTTCGCCATCGAGCCGTGGCTGAAGGACCCGATGATGCGGCGCCGGCCGTTGGGCGAGACGTAGCGGGCGGCCCAGACGTTGCACATGCCGGTGTCGACGGTGAAGACCGCGTCGTCGTCGGCGAGTTCGTCGAGGACGGAGGCGACGTACTCGGGGTGGATCGGCACGTGCTTGTCGACCTTGCGGGTGTACGCCTTGATGACGCCCTCCAGCGCGTCGGCGTGCTTCTTCAGCATCTTGTCGAGGAAGCGGCGGTCGTTCTTGATGCGCACCCGGGAGTTCAGACAGCGCAGCGTCTCCCGGACGTCGCCCCAGACGGCGAGGTCCAGCTTGGAGCGGCGGCCCAGGTTCTCCGGACGGATGTCGACCTGGGCGATCTTCACGTCGTCGGGGAGGAACGCCTGGTACGGGAAGTCCGTGCCCAGCAGGATCAGCAGGTCGCACTCGTGGGTGGCCTCGTACGCCGCGCCGTAGCCGAGCAGCCCGCTCATCCCCACGTCGTACGGGTTGTCGTACTGGATCCACTCCTTGCCGCGCAGCGCGTGGCCGACGGGCGACTTCACCCGCTCGGCGAACTCCATCACCTCCGCGTGCGCCCCGGCGGTGCCGCTGCCGCAGAAGAGGGTCACCCGGTCGGCCTCGTCGATCATCGCGACCAGCTTGTCGATCTCCGCGTCACCGGGGCGGACCGAGGGGCGGGAGGTGACCAGCGCGTGCTCGACCGCCTTCTCCGGGGCCGGCTCGGAGGCGATGTCCCCCGGCAGGGCGACCACGCTCACGCCGCTCTGGCCGATGGCGTGCTGGATCGCGGTCTGGAGCAGTCGGGGCATCTGCTTCGGGTTGGAGATCAGCTCGCTGTAGTGGGAGCACTCCCTGAAGAGCTGGTCGGGGTGGGTCTCCTGGAAGTAGCCGAGGCCGATCTCGCTGGAGGGGATGTGCGAGGCGAGGGCGAGCACGGGGGCCATGGAGCGGTGGGCGTCGTACAGACCGTTGATCAGATGGAGGTTGCCCGGGCCGCAGGAGCCAGCGCAGGCCGCGAGCTTGCCGGTGATCTGGGCCTCGGCGCCGGCCGCGAAGGCGGCGGTCTCCTCATGCCTGACCTGGATCCAGTCGATGGAGGAGCTGCGGCGGATGGCGTCGACGACGGGGTTGAGGCTGTCGCCGACGACTCCGTACAGGCGCTGCACCCCCGCCCGGACGAGGATGTCGACGAACTGTTCCGCCACGTTCTGCTTGGCCATGGGAGGGATCCCTTCCTCGCGTTGACGGTCCGAAGATCCATCAACCCACGGCGCGCCGCATTCCGCCTCCCGTCTACTCCGTCTACCCCGGCTGCTCCCTGGGGTGCGGGGCGCTGCACTGGACGGTGACGTCCCCGGACTCCCACACGCCGACGGCGGTGCGGTCGTCGGCGTACCCCTTGACCCTGAGCTGGACGTCGGTGAGGAAGGCGGCGAGGCCCGGGGGCTCGTCGGGGTGCCAGCGGGCCGCCAGCTCGGCGGCGAGCGCCGGCTCGTCGCGCAGCGGGTCGGCCAGTCCGCTGCTGCACAGCAGGAGGGTGTCGCCCGGGCGGGCCACGGACGCCCGGAAGCGGAACGGCTCCCCGTCCGTGGCGGGCGTCTCGTCGTCGCACGGAGCCGCGGCTTCTGGGGGATGGGGCTCGATGTCCTGCCACTCGCCCTCGCGGAGCCGGAAGAGGCCGCCGGGACCGACGCCGAAGAAGACCCGGGTGCGGCACTGGGGGTCGGCGGGCAGCAGCAGACAGCGCAGCGCAGCGGTGTACTCCTCGGGGTCCACCCCCCGGTCGGCGGCGGTGGCCCGCAGCTTGCCGAGGCTGCGGTCGGTGAGCCGGTGCAGTCCGGACGTGAGGTCGCCGCGGCGGCCCGCGCGGATGTCCTCGGCCAGCCGGGCGTGGCTGCGGCCGACGGCCGCGGCGATCCAGCGGCAGGCGTCGGCGGCGGCCTGGTGGGCGCCGTCGGCACCGCGGGCTCCGGTGGCGACGACGACCAGCACCAGCGCGTCGTTGCCCCTGCCGAACCGGGCGGTGAGCAGGGCGTCGCGGCGGGGCTCGCCGCGGTAGCGGGCGGAGTCGCCGCGCAGGGACGCTGCGCGGAGGGTGTGGCCGCCGTAGCGCGCGCCGTCCAGGACGGTGTCGGCGACGAGCTCTTCGAGGGCGTCCGGGTCGGCGGCGGGGAGCGCGGTGGGCTCCGGGTCGTACGTCGGGGGTCCGTCGCCGACGTATCCGGGGTGGGGCCGGGCGGCGGCCCGCGACGGGGAGCGGTCGGGGTCCCGGACGCCTCCGGGCAACGGGGTCCGCGTACGGGCGCGGGGGACGGCTGGTGTGCCGGCGGCCGTGGGCGGTCCGTCCCAGGGGCTGCCCGCGCCGGGCCGGGCGGGCGCCGCTTCGGCGGGGCGGCGGGGGTCCGGGGGCCGCGGCGGGGCCGTCGCCGGTGCCGCGGGTAAGTCGGCCGTCGTGGTACGGGCCGGCGTGCTGGTCGGCGTACGGGCCTCGGAGCGCGCCGGTTGCTCGGGCGGGGACCCGGGCGGAGCCGCGCGCGGGGCGTCGGGCGTGAAGTCGGGGTCGTCGAGGGTGTCGGCGGGATCGGCCTCCCACCAGGCCCGCGGTCGTACGGGACCCGTGGCCGGCGACCCGGCGGGCGGCTCGTCCAGCACCGTGGGCGGAGCGGGCTGGGCAGCCGGCGGTGGAGATGGCGCGAACGGTGCGGGCGATGCGGCTGGTGCGGCCGGTGGGTCCGCGGCCGACGCGGGCTGCGACACCGCGTCCGTGGCGGAGGCGAACCGGTCGTCGAGGGTGTCGACGGCGTCGCCCGCACGGGCCGCGGGACGGCCCGTGTCCAGGGCCGACTCGTCGTACAGCCGGTTCCACCAGTCGTCCGCCGCGTCGGCGGGCTGCTCCCCCTGCTGGCTCATGCCCCTATTTTCCACCGCACGGGCCGCCGGAAAACGGCGCTTGTCGAAAAGCTATAAGTGTCACGAACCCGCGACGCGCCCGCCGGACGACCGTGATTCGGCCCGGCCGCCTTGGCACAGTGAACCGTGCCGGGAGAATGCGAAGGCTCGACGCGGTCAGCGCGGCGGCAAGGGGATGCGTCCGCAGGTGTCCGGGGAGGGACGGGGTCTGGTGCTGGAAGCGATAGGTCTCGACGAGAGGCAGGAGTCCGCCTACCGGGCTCTGGTGGCATTGGGCGCGGCCGAGGTCTCGGACCTCGCGCACCGGCTCGCGCTGCCGAGGACCGACACGGAGCGGACGCTGCGCCACCTGGAACGGCAGGGACTCGCCGCGCAGTCGACGGCGCGGCTCGGGCGCTGGGTCGCGGCGCCGCCCGCGGTGGCGCTCGGCGCGCTGCTGACCCGGCAGCGCGAGGAGTTGGAGCAGGCCGAGCGGGCGGCGGCGCACCTGGCTGAGGCGTACCGGGCGGAGGCCGCCGAGCCCGCGGTGCACGACCTGGTGGAGATCGTGACGGGCGTGGGCGCGGTGGCACAGCGCTTCCGCCAGTTGGGGCTCGGGGCGGTGGCGGAGGTGTGCGTGCTGGCCACGGGCGACCCGGTGGGTTACGGGGCCGACGGGGGCGCGGGCGCGCCCGCGGTGGCGCACCGCGTGGTCGTCGCGCGCGAGCGGCTGTCCGCGCCGGGCGGGGTGCACGGGGTGACGGCGGCGCTCGGCCGGGCCGACCAGGTGCGGGTGGCCGACCGGGTGCCGACCCGGCTGGTGATCGCGGACCGGGCGCTGGCGATGGTGCCGCTGCGCGAGCTGGGCGAACCGTCGGCGCTGGTGGTGCACGGCAGCGGGCTGCTGGAGTCGCTGCTGGGCCTGTTCGAGGCGGTGTGGCGGGACGCGGTGCCGCTGCGGCTCGGCGGTGCGCACGGCACGGGTGCGGGGAGCGCCGGCGCGGGCGGCGCGGTGGTCGAGGAGGCCCCGGTGCGGCCCGACGCGACGGACCTGGAGATCCTGTCGCTGCTGCTGGCCGGCATGACGGACGCCCGGGTCGCCAAGCACCTGGACCTCGGTCTGCGGACGGTCCAACGGCGGGTGAAGGGCCTGATGGAGCTGAGCGGCGTCAGTACGCGCCTCCAGCTCGGCTGGCACGCCCACGCCAACGGCTGGCTGACCCGCTCCCCCGGCTAGGGAGTGTCTTCAAAGTAGCGTCGTCCGCCCTTGGGGCGGGCCTGGCGGGGTCTGGTGCGTGCGATCGCAAGGCGGAGGAGGAAGTCAATGCGGTGGGGGTACCTCCCGTGCCCGCAGGGCACAGGGGGCCATTGGCGACCGACGACAACGCGGCGAGGGCGCGCACCAGGGCACGACGGGCAGACGGGACTTTGAAGACACGACCTAGGGCCCCGTCTTACGGATCACGCTGGGTGAACGGGTACCTCCGGGCGTAGGGGGAGGAACCGTGTGAACAGCCCACCACCGGCCGGTGGAGACCAACGCTCCCGCAGAGCAACGGCGGCTCCGTCCAGCGGCGCAAGGAGGCACGACCTGCCACCGCGCCGGAGCGCTCTCCCGAGCGCAGCCGAGGCGCCGCCTGGCAGACGGGACGTGCGGCAAGGCCCTGGGAACCGCCGTGGGGCCTGGAATCTCGGGCGGCGGAGCCGCTCCGCATCCGGCACGCTGGGCAGATGAGCGGCATAGGGCAGCTCCTGCTGCTGGGCCTGGTGATGCTGCTCGGGCTGGTCGGGGTGCTCATCCCGGGCGTCCCGGGCCGCTGGCTGGTGTGGGCCGCGATGCTCTGGTGGTCGCTGCACGAGCAGACCCCGCTCGCCTGGGTGCTGCTGGTGTGCTCGACCGCCGTCCTGCTGATCGTCCAGGTGGTGCTCTGGCTGCTGCCGCCGCGCCGCATCCGTGACTCGGGGGCCACCCGCCGAACGGCGGCCTGGGCGGGCTTCGGGGGGATCGTCGGCTTCTTCCTGGTGCCGGTGGTGGGAGCGGTCGTGGGCTTCGTCGGCGGGATCTACCTGTGCGAGCGGCACCGGCTCGGCGGCCACGGCCAGGCGGCTGCCGCCACGCGCACAGCGATGCGGGCGGCCGGGACGAGCGTGCTGGTGGAGCTGTTCGGCTGTCTGCTCGTGGTGGGGGCGTGGTTGGGCGCGGTCATCTGGGGGTGACGCCGGGGCAGGTGGGGCAGTGAGCACCGAGGATGTACGTGCCGTCGGGATGGCCGTACCCGGCGCGGGACGACGGTCGTAGGCCGATGGTCCGATGCCGTCGACGGCGGTCGCCGTGTGAGGCTGCGTGCATGACCGAATTCACCGAAGCCGAGCGGGACTACCTCTCCACCCAGCGGCTGGGGCGGCTGGCGACCGTGGACCCCAGCGGCCAACCGCAGGCGAACCCCGTCGCCTTCTTCCCCCAGCCCGACGGCACGATCCTGATCGGGGGCTTCGCGATGGCGACGACGAAGAAGTGGCGCAACCTCCGGAAGAACCCGAAGGTCGCCATCGTCGTCGACGACATCGCCAGCGTCACGCCGTGGCGGGTGCGCGGCGTGGACGTCCGCGGCGTGGCGGAACTCCTCACCGGCCCGCACGACCTGGGCCCGGTCTTCAGCGAGGAAGTGATCCGCATCCACCCCCGCAAGATCCACAGTTGGGGTCTGACGGAGGAGACGGAGGATTAGGACGCGTCGGCCGACGCGTCCCATCCGTCCGAAGCACGCCGCGGCAGCGGCGGCTCAGCGCGGCCAGCGCCCCCGCTTGGCGTCGGCAGCGGCCCGGTTCTGCGCGCCCTTGATCCGCCAGTCCCTGCGCATTTCGGCCCGTAGCCGCGCGTCCGTCTTGGCGACGATGTGCCTGTTCTCCCGTTGCAGCTTGTCGTAGCTCTCCAGCCGTCGTACGGACAACTCGCCCGCGTCGACGGCCCGTCGGACGGCGCACCCCGGCTCGGACCGGTGGGCGCAGTCCTGGAAGCGGCAGCGGACGGCCAGTTCCTCGATCTCGGCGAAGACCTGCCCGACGCCCGAGCCGGCGTCCCACAGGCCGACGCCGCGCAGCCCCGGCGTGTCGATGAGCACCCCGCCGCCGGGCAGGAGCAGGAGGTTGCGGGTCGTGGTGGTGTGCCGCCCCTTGCCGTCGACGTCCCGTACGGCCTGCACCTCCATGGCGTCCGTCCCGGTCAGCGCATTGGCCAGGGTGGACTTGCCGGCACCGGAACCGCCGAGCAGCACGGTGGTGCCACCGGCGACGACGGCCGCGAGCACGTCGGTGCCCGCGCCGGTGTGGGCGCTGACGGGGATCACCGGCACGCCGGGCGCGGTGGACTCGGCGTCCTCGACGAGGTGGGCGACGGTGGCGGCGTCGGGCACGAGGTCGGCCTTGCTGAGGACGACGACGGGCTGTGCTCCGCTCTCCCAGGCGAGGGCGAGGTACCGCTCCAGCCGCCCGAGGTCGAGTTCGGCCGCGAGCGAGACGCAGATGACGGCGGCGTCGACGTTGGCGGCCAGGACCTGGCCTTCGGACCGCTTGGACGACGTCGAGCGGACGAAGGCGGTACCGCGCGGCAGCAGCACCCGTACGTAGCGCGGATCAACGCCGTCGGGGTCGACGGCGGCCCAGTCGCCGGTGCAGACGACCTTCATCGGGTCGCGCGGCACGACGAACTCGGTGTCGGCGCGGACGGTGCCGTCCGCGGTGACGACGTCGCACAGCCCCCGGTCGACCCGGACGACGCGACCAGGCACGAGGCCCTGCTCGGCGTACGGGGCGAAGGCGGCGGCCCAGTCGTCGTCCCAGCCGTACGCGGCGAGGGCGGGCTGGACGTCAGGGGAAGAAGACGGGTTCAGCAGATTGCTGGACAAGTTGGGGAAACCCTTCAAAGGGTGGCCCCGGCGGCGCGCTCGGCGCGCGGAGGTGCGTGGGTGTCAGCCGGAGACCACGGGGGTGAAAACGATGAACTCCTGAACACGGGCACGGCCCGTCACCTGGGTGGTCATCACAGTCCTCACCTCCGACTTCCTCAACGAACGAACGAGCCGGTCCGGAAGCAGCGCTCCCTCCCGGCAGAACGGGATGAACGCTAGACCCACACCGCCACGGCACGCCATTCGTTTATCGACGACCGGGCACCGGCACGGACGTGGTGCGCCCCGTCCAGCCGCATCCGGACCGACCTTGAGGGACCTGCTACTTGGCCACGCTCCCACGATCCGGCGCGCCCACCGCGGACGAGGTCATCGGCCCACGGGGGGTGAAGGTGACCGGGAGGGCCCGGGGGCCGCGGAACGTCGGGGCGTAACCCCAGTCGACCTCGCCGCTCGGGATGTCCAGGGTCAGGTCCGGCAGGCGGCCGAACAACGTGGTGATCGCGACCTCCGTCTCCAGCTTCACCAGATGGCTGCCCAGGCAGGTGTGCGCGCCGTGGCCGAACGCCAGGTGCGGGCGGGCGTCACGGGTGAGGTCCAGGGCGCCGGGGTCGGGGAACCGGTTCGGGTCGTGGTTCGCCGCCGCCAGCGACAGCAGCACCACGTCGCCCTCCTTCACCCGGGTGTCCGCGATCGTCATGTCCTCGCCCGCATACCGGTACTCCGCCACGTGGTCCGGGGGGTCCAGGCGCAGCAGTTCGTTGACCGCCTGGGACCAGTCGACGTCGCCGCCGAGCAGGGCAGCCCGCCGTTCGGGGTGGCCGAGCAGGCGCAGGATGGTGGTGCCGAGGAACTGGATCGTGGTGATGTGGCCGGCGCCGATCAACGTCATGACCATCACCTCCAGCTCGTCCCCGGTCAGCGCGCCCGACTCGATCAACCGCGTCGGCAGGTCGTCCCCCGGGTGGGACCGTTTGTAGTCCACCAGCTTCCGGACGTAATCCAGCACCTCGGCGAGCTTCACCTCGTCACGCGGCTGCTGGAACTTCGCGCGGTACCACATGTCCAGCACGTCGGCGGCGGGCGCGCGTTCGGCTTCCGGGATGCCGAGGAGGTCGTGCACGAGGGCGACCGGGACCTCCCGGGTGTACTCGGCGACGAGGTCCGCGCGTCCCCGCCCGGCGAACGACTCGACGGCGCGCTCGCAGGTCCGGGCGGTGCGCTCGCGCAGGCGGGACACCGCGGCGGGGGTGAACGCCGCGGCGATGAGCCGGCGCAGCCTGGTGTGTTGGGGATCGTCCAGATTGGACAGACCGGGCGAGTGCGGGTCGGGATTGACCGGGGCGCCGCTGTGCAGGCGGCGGTCCGCCAGGCAGGCACGGACGTCGTCGTACCGGGTCACCAGCCACGTCCGGCCCGGGACGTACGGGTCGTCGACGGGGCAGACCGGGTCGTGCTCGCGCAACCAGGCGTAGCCCGGGTACGGGTCGGCGGTCACGACGGCCGGCCCGCGATCAGCAGCTTCTCCAGCGGGGACGCGGCGAGCGGCACGACCCGCGTCTCGGTGAGCCCGGCCTCGCCCAGCCATGCCGCGAGGTCGTCGTAGCGGTGCAGGCCGCCGCCCTGGCCCTGCCACAGGGTCAGGTCGAACGTGCCGAGGAACCCGGCCGCGGCCGGGCCCAGCCCGGCCGGTGGTTCCCGGTCGTGGTCGAGGACGGCGATGCTTCCCGTGGGGGACAGCGTTTTCGCCGCGCGCCGGATCAGCTCGCGGCACTCCTCGGGGTGGTGGCCGTGCACGACGTTGAACAGCAGCACCAGGTCGTACCCGGAGCCCAGGTCGTCGGTGAGGTAGTTGCCTGCCCGCGCCGTCACACGGTCCGGCGGGGCGTCTGCGCGCAGGCCCGTGACCGTCTCGGGCAGGTCGAAGACGGTGACCCGCACGTCCGGGCGGCGGCGGCACAGTTCGACGGTGTGGTCGCCGTGGCCGCCCCCGATGTCCAGGACGGTCGCCGCGGGAGGCAGCGCGGCGGCGATGTCATCGGCCAGGTCCGCGGCGGCGCCGGCGAACATCCGGCGCAGGCGGGCCGCAGTGGCGGGGCGCTCGCGCAGCCAGGTGTAGAAGCCGCGGCGGGGCGTGCCGGTGCGGATGGTGTCCTCGGCGTCGGCCCAGTACTCGAACAGGACCTCGTGCCAGAACAGTTCGACGTCCACCGGGCCGGGCGTCGCGGCGGTCGTGACCCCGTTCTCGTCGTGCCGCAGGTAGCCGAAGGTCACCAGGACGTTCACCAGGCTGCGCACCCCGGCCGGGTCACCGCCGATCGTGGTGGCCAGTTCCTCGACGGAGAGCGGGCCGGGCTCCAGCGCGGTGAACACGCCGAGCCGGACACCGGCGATCATGGCCCGGTACCCGGCCGCGCCGAGTCGGTCCAGTACCGGAGCCGGGACACCGAGGGATTCTTCGGGCAATGGCATGGTCATCCACTTCCGGAAAGGGCGCCGGCACCGGTGAGGAAGTCCAGGTGCCTGCGCAGCATTCGCTCGTCGGCCGGGGGGAACTCCACCCCCGCCTCGGCCGCGGCGGCCCAGGTGCGGGAGCAGTCGAACCGCGGGTGCGGGCGGGGTCGTTCGGGCAGGGAGAAGGCGAGCGGGGCGAAGGGCCCGGCCGGATCGGTGAGCATCCGCTCCCGCCATGGGTGGTACGGCACCACCTCGGTCGGGTGACCGGCCGAGGTGAGGGCGGCGGCGAGGGCGGCACGGGTGAGGCCGCCGTCGCCGTGGTAGTGGTGGTCCCGGCAGAGGTGGTTCGGGTCCTGTGAGAGCGCGACGATCGCCGCGGCCACCGTGTCCACGGGCACCATGTCCAGCACCTCGGCGGTTTCGGGGACGGCGCCCGCGGCGACGCATCCGGTGAGCCAGCGGCTGAATGCGGAGCGCGGGTCGGCGGCGCCGGTGGCGGTGTCGCCGACGATGGCCGCGATGCGGTGGATCGATACGGACAGGCCGTGGCCGCGGGCGGCGGCGGCCATGGTGTCGGCCACCCATTTGCTGAGGTCGTAACCGCTGGTGAGTCCGCTCGGATCGGTGGGAGCGTCGGCCTCGGTGACGACGCGGCCGTCGTAGGCGTCACCGAGGAAGACGCCGAGGGTGGAGATCAGGTGCAGCGGGGCGCCGCTGTCGCCGGCCAGGCGCAGGATCGCGGCGGTGGCGTCGACGTGGGCGGGTTTGAGGGCGCTGTAGGGCGCGGCGAAGTGCGGCACGGCGGCGTTGTGGTAGATCGCGTCCACGGTCGTGAGGACGTCGTGATCCGCTGTGGACAGACCGAGGCCGGGTGCGGACAGGTCGCCGGGGACCGGGATCACGCGGTCGCCGACCGGCAGCCGGTCGATCGAGCTCTGGCGGACGAGGCAGTGGATCCGGGCGTCGGTCCGGGCCAGGAGCTGGTCGAGGAGGTGGCGGCCGAGGAAGCCGGTGGCGCCGGTGAGCAGGATCCGGCGCGGCGTGCCGGCCGCGGGGACGCCGGGTGGGGGGACGGTGCGCAGACGGACGTCGGGTGGGGGGACGGCGTCGGCGCGCAACCGGTCGACCGTGGGCAGGTCCGCCGAGGTGCCGTCATCGATGGCTGCCGCGAACGCCGCCACGGTGGAGGCGGTGAACAGGGTGCGCATCGGCACCGTGACGCCGAGGCGGTCGCGGACGGCGGCGAGGACGTGGGCGGCCATGAGCGAGTGCCCGCCCATGGCGAAGAAGTCCGCGGTGCGGCCCACGCCGGACTGGTCGAGCACGGTGGCCCAGATGGCGGCGACGGCCCGCTCCGTGGCGGTCCGGGGCGGATCCGCCGGGACGGTGAGGTCGGTGGGGGGTTCCGGGAGGGCGGAGGTGTCGACCTTGCCGGTGCTCTTGGTCGGCAGGGCGTCGAGGACGACCACGGTGTCCGGCACGAGGTGCGCGGGCAGGCGGTCGGCGCAGAAGGCGCGCAGGCCGGAAGCGTCCGGGACGGGGGCCCGGGAGTCGGGGGTGGTCGGATCGGTTGCGTTCGGGGTGGGTGGGGTCGAGGTCGGGGCGCCGACGTAGCCGATGAGGCGGTCGCCCCTGGCCACCACCACGGCCTCCGCGACGGCCGGGTGCGTGGCGAGCACGGCCGCCACCTCCCCCGGCTCCACCCGGTTGCCGCGGATCTTGACCTGGTCGTCGGCCCGGCCGACGAAGTCGAGCGTGCCCTGCGGGTTCAGCCGAGCGAGGTCGCCGGTCCGGTACATGCGGGCGCCGGGGTGGTCGCCGTACGGGTCGGCGAAGAACGCCGCGGCGGTCGCGGCCGGGTTCCCCCGGTACCCCCGGGCGGGCGCCGTCCCTCCGATGTAGACCTCGCCGACCACGCCGACGGGCACCCGGCGCAGGGCCCGGTCGAGGAGGTGGACGCGGACGTTGTGCAGCGGGCGGCCGATCGGCAGCCGGGTGGGGTGCTCACGGCCGTCGACGGTGCGATGGCTGGTCGCGCAGACGGTGGCTTCCGTCGGGCCGTAGTGGTTGTGGAGGGGAATGCCGTGCTTCGCCCATGCGCGGACGGTCGCCGCCGGGACGATGTCGCCGCCGACCATCATGATCTCCAACGGGAGGCGTTCCCCGGCGAGATCGGCCACCCAGCGCTGCCACAGGGGAGCCGCCGTGTCCACCGCGGACAGTCGGTGCTCGACGCAGAGCCCTAGGAGGTCCGTTCCGGTGAGGCCGCCCGGGTCGGGGTGGATGACCAGGGTGGCCCCGGCCGCGAGGACCGGGAAGATGTCGCCGAACGCGGCGTCGAAGTGCGGGGGCGGGACCATGAGGAGGCGGTGCGCGGCGGTGAGCCCGTGTTCGGCGATGAACGCGGTGGTGAGGTTGAGGAGCGTGTCGTGCTGCACCTCGACGCCCTTGGGTTCGCCGGTGGAGCCGGAGGTGTGGACGACGTAGGCGAGTTGGGACGGATGGACGGGCGTGGGTTCGTGGTGGCCTGCCGCCGGGAGGGCGTCGCGGGTCAGGACGGTCCTCGCACCGCTGGCGGTGATCAGGGCGTGTTGGCGGGAGGGCGGCTGGGCCGGGTCGAGGGGGACGAAGCAGCCGCCCGCCTTGAGCACGCCGAGGATCGCGATGATCGCGTCGGCGCTGGACGGGATGGCGATCGCGACCGGGTCCTCGCTCCGGATGCCGGCGTCGCGCAGGTGGCGGGCGACGGCTGAGGATCTGCGGTCCAGGTCGCGGTAGGTGAGGGGGGCGGCGGCGAGGTCGAGGACGGCGGTGGCGTCGGGGGTGCGGGCGGTGCGGGCCGCGATCAGGTCCACGACGGTCGTGGCGGCCGGTCGAGTGCGGACGGCCGGGCCGGCGGACCGGGTGTCCGGCCCATCGGGGGAAGCCGGCTCGGGCCGGGTGTGGAGGGTGGTGTGGACGGCGCGGTCGGCCGGGGACAACAGGTCCAGGTGGGACAGGGGAAGACCGGGGTGGCGGGTCACGGCCTCCATGACCGCCAGCACCTGGTCGGCGATCCCGGTGATCGTGTCCGCCTCGTACCGGTCGGTGCGGTAGTCGATGAGGGCGGGCCAGTCGCGTTCGCGTTCCCTGATGTGGAGGGTCAGGTCGAAACGGCTGGTGGCGCGGTCGATCGGCAGCGGGGTGGTGGTCAGGCCGGTGAAGGTGACGGGGGCCGTCTCGCGGTTGAGGACCAGCATCGTCCGGAACAGGGGGTGGTCCTCGCGCGGGGCGGGGACCGTGGTGAGGATGTCGGCCAGGGAGACGTCGGCGTGGTCCATCGCGTCGGCCACCACCCCGGTGGCGTCGGCGAGCAGGTCGCGGGGGGTGGCTCGACGGTTCGTGCGGAGCCGGAGCGGGAGGGTCGTGACGAACATGCCGATCACGTCGTCCCGCCCGGCCGGGCGGGTGCTGACCGGGGCGCCGACGACGAGGTCGTCACCACCGTCCCGGGTGGCGGAGACGATGGCGAAGACGGCGAGGAGACCGGCGAAGGTGGTGGCCCGCTCGCCCCGGCACCAGGTGGCGAACCGGCGGGCGAGCCCGGCCGGGACGGTGAACCGGTGGGTGGCACCGGGGGCAGCGCCCGCACGGCGGGGGTGGGTCGGGCCCGGGTCGGATTCCGGGTGCGGCGATCCGCCGGACGTGGCGGCCCGGGCCGTGCCGTACGGGTGGTCCGGCGCGGGTCCGGAGGCAGGCGGGGCGTCGCGGAGCGTTTCGGCCCAGAAGTCGATGGTTCGCTGACGTGGACCCACGGCTGCCGGCGCGGGGATCGGCAGCCCCGGTGCGCTGGTCTTCGTGCCGAGCGCGGCCCGCGGCCCCTGGACGTTCGTGGCACCGGACCGGGGTGAGGAGGTCGGATCCGCGGTCGCCAGGGTCGTCAGCAGGATCGACATCGACGTGTCGTCGCAGATGATGTGGTGAGCGGTGATGGCCAGGAGGTGGGTCGTGGGGGCGGTTCTGATCAGGTGGGCTCGCGCCAACGGGCGCCGGGCCAGGTCGAAGGGGTGGTCGGCGTCCCGGGCGGCCAGGCGTTCGGCCTGCGGCCACGGGTCCGCGTGCGCGCTCAGGTCGGTGGTGCGCCAGGCCCTCGCCGTCAGCTCGTCCGTGTAGGGCGCCGCACTCAGCTGCGGGGTGTCGTCATGGACGACGATCGCCGATCGCAGGACGGGATGGGTGGCCAGGGTGTGGGCGAACCTGGCGCGCAGGTCCGTCTCGTCGAGCGCACCCTCCAACCGGAACGCGGCGTGCACGACGTAGGCGCCGTCGTCCTGGCCCGCCTGGTGGATGATCCACAGTCCGTGCTGCGGGCCGGACAGCCGTCCCGGTGGAGCGGGCACCACCGCCCCCGACGTGTCCGAGTCGTCGGGGATCGCCACAGCGTCGGAACGGCCCTGGCCCGCGTCGATCGCGGCGGCCAGCGCGGCGACGGTGGGGCTGGCGAACAGGGTTCTGATCGTCACCTCCACGCCGATCGACGCCCGGATCTCGGCGACGGCCTTCACTGCCCCCAGGGAATGGCCGCCGGACAGGAAGAAGTCGTCGTCGCGGCTCACCGGGCGAGCCAGCAGACGCGCGAAGATCTCCGCGATCGTGGTCTCCAGACCCGGGTGGGGACCGGCGGCGACGACGTCCTCCGCCGGTGGCGGCAGAGCGCGTACGTTCAGCTTTCCGGAGGTGGTCAACGGGAACGCGTCCACGGACACCATCGCCGACGGCACCAGGTAGGCGGGAAGGACACGGCTCAGCCGCTCCCGCACCCTCGGCCAGCGGGGCCGCCCGGCGGCCGGGATCACATAGGCCACCAGACGGTCACCGTCACCGGCCACGCGGGCGTCGGCGACCTCCGGGTCCGCCCGCAGCGCCGCCTCCACCTCGGCCGGTTCCACCCGGTGACCACGCACCTTGAGCTGCGCGTCCACCCGCCCGACGAACTCCACGACACCGTCCGGCCGGCGCCGCGCCAGGTCGCCCGTCGCGTACATGCGCGCGCCGGGGACCGGTGAGAACGGGTCGGCGACGAACCTCGTCGCCGACCGGCCGGGCGCACCGAGGTAACCGCGCGCCAGCGGGAAACCGCCCAGGTACACCTCGCCGACCACGTCGTCGTCGACCGGTCGCAGGCCCGCGTTCAGCAGATGCACGGCCACGCCGTCGAGCGGGTCGCCGATGCCGAACCGGCGGCCCGGGTGCACCCGTTCGGCGGTCGACCAGATCGTCGTCTCGGTCGGGCCGTACGTGTTCCACAGCTCGGCTCCGCCCAGCGATCCGGCGAGCTCCGGCGTGAGCACCTCCCCGATCGACACCCGCAGCCGCACGCACTCCGGCACGCCCCCGGCGGCCACCAGCACCGCCCACACCGACGGGGTGACCTGGACGACCGTGACCGCTTCGGCCGTCAGACGCCGCGCCAGCGCCGGACCGTCCACGACGGTCTCCGGCGGTACCGCCACCACCCGGGCGCCCACCGTCAGCGGCGCCACCAGTTCCCACACCGAGATGTCGAACGCCGGGGAGGTCATGGCTGCCACCGCGTCCCCGGCGTCCAGCCCCACCAACGCCGTCGACCGGGCCAGCATCCCGGCCACCGCGCGGTGCGGCACGCCCACCGCCTTCGGGCGGCCGGTCGACCCGGACGTGTGGAGCACGTACGCCAGTGACTCGGGGGTGATGCCGGGATCGACGCGCTCGAACTCGTCCGGCAGGTCCGGGATCTCGGTCAGCACGACGCGGGCGGCGTCGGTGACGGCCCGGCGCCTCGGCTCGGGCCACAACGGTTCCACCGGCACGTACACCGCGCCCGCCCGCCAGATCCCGAGGACGGCCACCACCAGGTCCGTGCCGCGCGGCAGGTCCACCGCGACCCACGCCTCCGGCCCGGCGCCCTTCGCCCGCAGCACCGAGGCCAGCGCCGCCGAACGGCGCTCCAGCTCGGCGTAGGACAACTCACCCACCGCGAGGCCGTCCGTGCCGAACCGGATCAGCTCCAGCACGGTCGACGGCGCCGGAGCACCGGCCGGTCCGGCCACCGACGCGGCGACCGTCGAAGGACCTGCCGTCAACGCCGACAAGCGGCGGTCGGGGTCGGCGCACGCACGGTCCAGCAGGGCCAGCAGCCGCCCGGCGAAACCGTCGACCGTCGCACCGTCGAACAGGTCCGTGTCGTGCTCGGTGACCACGGCCATCTCCGCGCCGCCGGACTCCACCATCAGGGTGAGGTCGACGTCGGCCGTGCCCGTGTCCGGCGGCATCCGGTCGGCCCGCACACCGGGGAGCGCCACCTCGGGCGGGTCCTGCATCACGAGGTGCGCCTGGCACAGCGGTGCGTGGCTCGGGTCGCGGGAGGCGCCGACCGCCTCGACGATCCGGTCGAACGGGACTGTCGCGCCGCCCAGTCCCGCCGCGACCGCGCGGCGGGCCCCGGCCACCAGCTCGCGGAACGTCGGATCGCCGCCGATGTCCATCCGCAACGGCACCGGGTTCACGAACATTCCGACGACGCCGGCGAACTCCGGCCCCGGCCGCCCGGACACCAGGGTGGCGACGACCACGTCGTCCTGACCCGCCGTCGTGCCCAGCGTGGCGGCGTACGCGGCCTGCAGCACGACGAACCGGGTGGCGCGCGTGGCGCGGGCGAGCGCGTCGACCCGTGCGGTGAGTCCCTCGGGGACGGCGTGGCGGCGCAGCTCCCCGCGGAAGGCGCGCATCCTCGGGCGGGGTCGGTCGGTGGGCAGGGTGAGCAGGTCCGGCGCACCGTCCAGCTCGGACACCCGGTGGGACGGGTCGTGGTCGATGACGTCCGGCGGGGCTCCGGGATCCGGCAGTGGACGGGCGGGGTCGGCGTACAGGGCGCTGATCTCCGTGCACAGCACCGACAGTGACGTGCCGTCGACGACCGCGTGATGCGTGTTGATCACCAGTACGTGGTCGGTCGGCGTGATCCGGCCCAGCCGGACCCTGAACAACGGCCCGGTGCGCAGGTCGAACGGCTCCCGTGCGGCCTGCGCCGCGAACGCCGCGGCGGCTGCGTCTGCGGCTGGCACCGCCCGCACCACGACGTCCGCGGCGCCCACCGGGCCCACCCGCTCGACCGGCTCGCCGTCGACCTCGTCGAACGTCGTTCGCAGCACCGGGTGCCGGGCGAGCACCAGATCCGCCGCGCGTTGGAGCGCGTCCACCGACACGGGGCCGGTCAACCGGAACACCGCCGGGTTGTTGTGCAGGGGCGCGCCGTCGGCGAACGCCTCCAGGAACCACAGTCGTCGGGCCCCGGGCGGGAGCGAGGCCGTCATCGGTACGCTCCCCGATCTCCGAACCGGCTCCGGTACGCCGCCAGATGCTCCGGATCCGCCCGCAGGAACGGCGCGTCGGCGGCCACCATGTGCCGCACCGCCAGCAACGGCAGCGGGCTGCGCAACGGCCGGAAGTCCGCGTTCCACAGACCGGGCACGGACGGCGGACCCGGGTGGAACTCACCGATCATCAGGCCGCGTTCGACGAACCCGGGCTTCAGCTCCCGCTGCGTGCGGTCGATCTCCCCGGGCGTCACGTCCGGCAGCACCACCAGGACCGTCCGGAACCGGGCCTGCGGTCCCTCACGCGGCGGCAGGTCGGGGAACCAGTCGCGGTAGGCGGTCATCACCGCCCGCAGGTCCGGCCGTCCGGGGTGTACGGCGAGGAAGAGCCCGCCCCGTTCCAGCGAGATGGCCGTGTACGGGCAGACGTCGCCGCCCCGCCCCAGATCGGGGTGCGGTCGGCACAGGTAGGACCGCGCCCACTCCAGCACCACCTCGGCGGCGGCAGGCAGGTCCGGGTGGTCCGGCTCGAACAGCACGACGTCACCCGCCGGATGGCTCAACATCTCCCGCTCCGCTTCCGCCGCACCGCAACGAGCAACGCGACTCCGCCGAGCCCGACGAGCGAACCGAGGAGGCGGTCCTGGCGGCGGGCCCGGGCGAGCGCATCGCCGTACGGGAGGCTGCTGTGGCTGATCATCGCGTACAGCGTCCGCCACCCTGGCAGCAGGCGGCCGAGCGCGAAGTCGATCTTCTTGCGGGCCAGGAACACCGGTGACCGCACCCGGTCCCGCAGCTCCACGAAGTTGCGCGCCGACAACTCGGCGAGCACGTCGGTGTGCGGGCGGCGGCGGGCCTCGAACGCGGCGAGCGCTTCGTCCGGGGCGTGCTCGGCGAGACACGCGTCGAGCACCGCGCAGTCCTCGAACGCGGCGTTCATCCCCTGGCCGTAGAACGGGAACACGGCGTGCGCGGCGTCGCCGACGAGGACGACGCGGTCGTGCTGCCACGGCGCGGTGCGCACCGACACCAGGCGGCCCGGCTCGTGCGCGAGGAACTGCGTGACCAGGTCCGGCACCAGATCGGTCAGGTCGCCGAACTCCTCGGCCAGGAACGCCCCGGCCCGCGCCGGGTCGCACAGCCCCAGGAAACCGGTGTCGCCGTCGAACGGCAGGAACACGGTGCCGGTCAGCGAGCCGTCCGGGTTGGGGTGTGCCACCACCAGTCCCCGCCTGCTCGGCCACACGTGCAACGCCTCCGGTCGGTCGACGGCCGGGATGGTGAACTCCCGGTAGCCCCAGTCCAGGTGCGTCTGGTGGAACTCGGCGCCCGCCCGGCGGTGCAGGTGCGCGCGCACGGTCGAGTACGCGCCGTCCGCGCCGACGACGAGGTCCGCCGAGAACGTCCGGGCCGGGGTCCGCACCTCGGTACCGGCCAGGCCGGTGACGCGGTGCCCGAACCACAGCCGCACTCGGGGAACCGATGCGGCGGCGTCGAGCAGGGCGATGTTGAGGTCGTGGCGGCGGACCGAGTGCAGCACCTCGGTGTCGTCCGCGCCGTAGGGCTGGTAGGTGACCCGGCCGCCGTGGTGGACGATCCGTCCGCGCATGGGAACGGCTGTGGCCAGGGCCGCCTCCAGGAGGCCGATGTCGCGCAACGCCGCCCGCCCGCGTTCGGAGAGCCCGACGCTGATCGACGCGGCGTCCGGGCCGTTCGTGTCGCGCGGGTCGCCGCGCCGCTCCACCACGTCCACCTGGTGGCCGCGGCGGGCCAGCCGGATCGCCAGCATGGTGCCGGCCATGCCCGCCCCGACGATGACGACGTTCATGTCCGGCCCCTGACCGAGTCCATCGAGGCCACCGCGTCCAGCGCGGACAGGGCTTTGGCGAGATCGGCGGGTGTGGAGGCGTCGAACACGGTGGCCACGGACGCGTCCACGGCCAGTTCGACCCGGATCCGGCTGACCAGCGCGGTGGCCATGAGCGAGGTGCCGCCGAGGGCGAAGAAGTCGTCGTCCGGCGCGATCGAATCCACCGACAGCACCTCGGCGAACAACCGGGCGAGGTCGTCGGCGAGCGCGCCCGACCCCCGCGGCGCTGGCTCGGCGAACGCGGCCCGGTCCAGTTTTCCGTTGGGGGTCAACGGGAAGTGCCCGACCACCTCGATCGTGTCCGGGACGAGGTGGGCCGGCAGCCGCTGGGCGAGGTGCGCGCGCAGGTCCGGCACGCGCGCCCCGCGCGGCACCACGTAGCCCACCAGATAGGCGCCGAGCGGTCCGGAGCGGGCGACGACCGCCGCCCGCGCCACCGCCGGGTGAGCGCCGAGCGCGGCCTCCACCTCAGCCGGTTCGACCCGGTAGCCGCGGATCTTCACCTGGTCGTCGGCCCGGCCGAGGAACAGCAGGTCACCGCCCGGCAGTACGCGGACCAGGTCGCCGGTGCGGAACATGCGCGATCCGGGCGGACCCCACGGGTCGGGGACGAACCGCTGCGCGGTCGGCCCGGGGCAGCCCAGATAGCCGCGCGCGACCCCGGCGCCGCCGATGTACAACTCGCCCTCGTCGGTCGGGGCGCACGTCTTGTCCAGCACCCGTAGTTCGGTGCCGGGGATCGCCGCCCCGATCGGCACCACCGGGCCGCCGGTGAGCGGTGCGCTCATGGTGGCGCACGCGGTCGTCTCGGTCGGGCCGTAGGCATTGATCATCCGGCGGCCGGCAGACCATCGGGCGACGAGGTCCGGGGCCAGCGCCTCCCCCGCGACGATCAGACAGGCGACCGAAGGCAGCGCCATGTCCGGCTGGGTGGCGAGCGCGCTCGGCGGCATGCACACGTGGGTGACGTCGTGCTCGGCGACGAACCGGGCGAACGGTCCACCGGGCAGAAGGCCCTCGGGCGGTGCGAGGACGAGCGTGGCCCCGGTGAGCAGCGCCATGCACAGGTCGGCGACGGCCACGTCGAAGCCGACCGACGCGTACTGCAGCACCCGGGCGCCCGGTCCGACACCGAAGCGGTCCCGTTGCGCCGCGACGAGACGGGCGATACCCGCGTGGGGAACGACCACGCCCTTGGGCTTTCCGGTCGAGCCGGAGGTGTAGATGACGTAG
Source organism: Streptomyces sp. NPDC048057 (assembly GCF_040653095.1). Lineage (NCBI taxonomy): Bacteria > Bacillati > Actinomycetota > Actinomycetes > Kitasatosporales > Streptomycetaceae > Streptomyces > Streptomyces sp. NPDC048057. The sequence continues at coordinate 63,237 of NZ_JBEZNF010000015.1, read as the reverse complement.
GCGGCGCACGCCGGATCGGGATCCGCCACCGGGGCGGCGGACACCGCCTCGGCCTCCAGCGCCCGCAGCTCCCCCGGCGTCAGCACCAGGGCGGGACGGGCGTCGGCGAGCAAGGCGGCCACCCGGTCCGGTGGTTGGGCGGAGTCGACCGGCAGGTACGCGGCTCCCGCGGCGAGCACGGCGACGACGGCCACCGCCATGTCCGCGCCGCGCGGGATCGCGACGGCGACGATGTCGTCCGGCCCGATCCCACGGTCCCGCAGCCCGCCCGCCACCGCGGAAGCGCGGGCGTCGAGTTCACCGTAGGAAAGCGTGCCGTCAACGGCGACAACTGCAATCGACTCCGGGGCCCGGGCGACTTGGCGCCGGAACATCCCCACCATCGTCTCGGCCGGCATGGGATTCGCCGTAACTAATCGTGCGTCCACTGCGGTTTCACACTCCGTTACCCACAGAAATCTATTTAGGGGAACGAGGGGAACTCTGTCTCATGACGCGGATCGGTGTCAACGCGGATCCGTTTTAAAGCGGATCTCCTTCAATGAAGTCGGCGAGGCGCTTACCACGACGCCCACTCGTTGCGCCCACTGCAATGGCGATTATGAGAACTTGCTCATGGAAATTTCCTCCCGCCGGTCTGTTCGGCGCTCTAGCCTGGCCAGTATCTTGTAGCCGCTTCCCGAGCCCTGATCCGTTACGCGCTGCCGAGCGTGACCACGTCGTGCTCGGAAACGGGTTGGCCCATCTGGAGGAGTTCGGATGAGCGGGACATCGCTGGGTACGCAACTGAGGGACACGCCACCGACGTTCGTGCCGGTCGACCAGTTAACCGAAACGCGCCTCGTGCGGGTCGCCGGCTCCAGTCCCGACCACGTCAGCGCGCTCGCGCAGTGCCTGGACGACCTCCCGCCGATCCTCGTGCACCGGCCGACCATGCAGGTGGTCGACGGCGTGCACCGCCTGCGCGCGGCCAAGTTGCGCGGGGACGCCACCATCGGCGTGCGGTTCGTCGACGGCACCGAGGAGGACGTGTTCCTGTTGGCCGTGAGCGCCAACGTGACCCAGGGGTTGCCGCTGACACTGGCTGACCGCACCGCCGCCGCCTCCCGGATCCTCGCGTCGCATCCGCACCTGTCGGACCGCCTGGTCGCGTCGACAGCCGGGTTGTCCACCAAGACGGTGGCCGCGATCCGGCGTTGTACAACCGGGGAAATGCCTCAGTTGAACGCCCGCCTCGGTCGCGACGGGAAAGTGCGGCCACTCGATGCCTCCCACGGACGCACGATTGCGAGTCGGGCGATTTCAAACAATCCAGATCTTTCACTGCGGGAGATCGCCCGAATCGCCGGAATATCGGTCGGCACCGCCCGGGATGTCCGGGAAAGAATGCGCCGCGGCGAGGATCCCATTCCGCCGCGACATCGCCTTTCTGCCGGCCCCCGCGCGGAAAGCAACACGCCGGAAATCAAAGCACCGGGCAACAGCACCGGCGGTGACAACGGCTCAGGCGGCACGCCTCGCGCCGAACGAGGCCGGTTCCTGCTCTCGCTGCGCGCCGATCCGTCGTTGCGGTTCTCCGAGATCGGCCGCGTGCTCCTGCGGCTGCTCGACGCCAACACCCTCGACGCCGCGCAGTGGGACCGCCTCGCCGCCGCCGTCCCCCAACGCTGGTCACCGGTCGTGGCCGACCTCGCCATGGACTACGCGGCTGACTGGTCGGCGCTCGCCTGCCGGGTCCGCGGCCAGGTCCGCGTCAGCGCGTGAGTCCGGCGCGCACGCCACGGCGATCGCCGCCGCCCCCTCGACCACCACGAACAGCGCGATCACCGGAAGCAGCGTCGACGAGTCGCCGGTGATCGCGACCGCGATCAGCGGCAGGAAGCTGGAGATCGTGACGCCCACCTGGTAGGTCACGGCGATCGCGGAGAACCGCACCATGGTCGGGAACAGGTCCACCAGGAACGCCGCCAGGCCACCGTAGATCGCGCCGTGCGCGATGGTCAGCGCGGGGATGAACACCAGGGCGACCAGCGTCGTGTCACCCGAGGACAGCCAGGCGCCCGCCGGGATCATCGCCACCACCGCGACCGCGTAGCCGAAGATCATGACCCGCTTGCGGCCGAACCGGTCGGACAGCGCGCCGAACACCGGCAGTGTCACGCACTCCCCCAGGGCCGCGATGATCAACCCGGTCAGCACGGTCGACCGCACCTCCGGCCCGGCCTTCGCCGCGTGCGCCACCAGGAACACGGTGAACATCGCGATCACCGACCCGGTGCCGAGTGAAGCGAGAATGCCGATCACCACGCGGCGCGGCCACCGCCGCAGCACCATGACCACCGGCACCCGGGCGGCGCGGTTCTCCGCCCGCGCACGCAGGAACTCCGGTGTCTCCTCGACCCCCAGCCGGACCCAGATGCCGATGCCGACCAGGACGCTCGACGCCAGGAACGGCAGCCGCCACCCCCAGGTCAGGAAGTCCTCCTCGGGCAGCTTGGAGATCAGCACGAAGGTCAGGTTGCTGCCGAACAGCGCCACCGCGAAGCCCATCGCGGGCCAGCTGCTGAGAAAGCCCCGGCGTCCGGGCGGGCCGTGTTCGGTGCTGAGTAGCACCGCGCTTCCCCACTCGCCGCCGATGCCGATGCCCTGCGCGACGCGCAACGTCACCAACAGGACCGGCGCGAGGACACCGGCCGTTTCATAGGTGGGCAGCAGGCCGATGCCGAACGTGGCGATGCCCATGACGAGCAACGTCCACACCATCATCGCCTTGCGGCCCACCCGGTCGCCGAAGTGGCCGAACAGCAGACCGCCCAGGGGGCGGGCGACGAACCCGGCCGCGTAGGTGGCGAACGACGCGAGCACACCGCCGGCAGCCGACGACCCCGGGAAGAACAGCGGGCCGAACACCAGCGCGGACGCCGTCGCGTACAGATAGAAGTCGTACCACTCGATGGCGGTGCCGATCGTGCTCGCGACCAGCACCCGGCGGACCGAACGAGGCGCCGGAGTCGCCCCTGGCGTCACGCGTCCTCATCGGACACGAGGACCCGCCCGCCGAGTTCGTGGGGGTCGGCGGCGAGGTCGTAGGCCCACACCTGACTCCCGTCCGCCTCCCAGATCACCTTGCGCCCGTCCGCCCGCACCGCGTGCAGCGCCTTCAGGTCCGGGTACTCGTCCGAGGCGGCGGCCCGCTCCTGCGGGAAGTAGGTCTCCGAGTACGCCTCGCGGGACGCCCCGGTGCCGTTCGCGAAGAACTCGGTCAGCGAGGCGCCGTCCGACGGCCGCGGGTCAAGACCGAGTTGGTCGAGCACCGTCGGCATGATGTCGACCAGCCGCACCTGGCTGTCCACGCTCGTCCCCACCGGCACCCCGGGGCCGCTGATGACCAGCGGCACGTGCTGGGTCGCGTCGAACAGCAGACAGCCGTGGCCCTCCTCGTACGGGTGGCCGAGGTCGCCGGCGTGGTCGTTGGGATACCACCCGGCCAGGTCCTCGCCGTGGTCGGAGAAGCACACCACCAGCATCGATTCCACGTCGTGGCCCATCTCGGCGATGCGGCGCAGCAGGAGCTGGACGTAGTGGTCGGTGTAGGCGACCTCGCCTTCGTACGGGTTCGCCACCTCGACGCCGACGTCCTCCGGCGGCTCGTACGGCCAGTGCGCGTCGAAGAAGTGCGCGAACAGGAAGAAGGGGGCGTCGCCGTCCAGCGACTCAAGCCAGCGGGTGGCGCGTTCGACCACCAGCGGCGCGCGCTTGAGCGCCAGCCCGCGCAGCTTCACGTCGCCGACCGACAGCGGGTCCCGGCCGTCCGGCAGCAGCGGGATCTCGTCGTCGTAGAAGTCGAAACCGCGGTCGATCCCGTACCACTTGTTCAGGCCGGGGCAGGACACCACCGCGCCGGTCGTGTACCCGGCCGCCGACAGGCACTCCGCCAGCGTCGGCACCCGCTTGTCCAGCGCTTCGCGGAACAGGTGCCTGACCCCGTGGCGGGGTGGTTGGAGCCCGGTGAACACCGTGGCGTGGCTGACCGGTGTCAGGGGGCACGACGAGATCGCCTGCGTGAAGCTGACCCCGCTCGCGCGCAGCCGCTCCACCCCGGGGTACTTCCCGGAATAGGCCACGTCGGCGCGCACGGTGTCCAGGGAGATGAACAGGACGTTCGGCTGTGTGGTCACCGGGATCCCTCGGCATTCCTCTGTCGACGCCAGCGGACCCGAAGGCTAACAACGGGCTCCCGGCGTACGACAACGACGAACAGGGCGACATGAACACCAGTGCTGAACAGCACATCCCGCCCCTACAGTTGCGTGGCGGAGCGTCCCCCGACCGTGACGCGAGGGAGAATTCACATGGCGCGCAAGTTGTCCCTGGCCCTGGAGCTGTACGCCGATGCGAACGGCACCGTCGACCAGCGCTACATCGAGCAGATGCGCAATCAAGACACCGAACCGGTGCCGACCGACCCCGCGCTGCCGAGGTTCACCCTCGTCGTCGGGCCCTCGCCGTTCACCATGCCGCGCGGTTGGGAGTTCTTCCTCACCTCACCCTACGAGGGCGCGACGTACATCTCGACCGTGCTGCACAACGCCGGGTACCCGGTGCGCATCGTCGACGTCCGCTACACCCCGAACCCGCTCCAGGCGGCGTACGAGCAGATCATCGAAGGCACCGACGTGCTCGGCATGTGCACCTTCGAGGACAACTTCCCGTTCTGTCGCGCGCTGATGGCGATGGTCCGCGAGTCGCTCCCGGACGTGCCGATCATCTGCGGCGGCTCGCTGGTCACTTCCGTTCCGTCGGTGTTCATGTCCGACACCGACTGCGACATCGCGGTGATCAGCGAGGGCGAGATCACCATCCTGGAGCTGATGGAGAGTTACGCCCGCGGCTCGTGGCAGCGGGACCTCCCGACCATCAAGGGCATCTGCTACCGGGACGAGAAGGGAAAGGCGCGCCGCACGCCGCCGCGGGGCCAGATGATGGACCTCGACGCGCTGCCCAGGATGCGGCTCGACCTGTGGCCCCAGTCGCGGTCGCCGCTCGGCATGCAGCCGCAGGTGATCTCGTCCTACAGCCGCGGCTGCAAGATGGACTGTTCCTTCTGTTACCGCACCACCCCGCAGGTGCGGGCGAAGTCGCCGGAGAAGATGGACCGCGACCTCGACTGGCTGAAGACCCAGTACGGCGTGGAGTTCTGCTTCTTCGTCGACCTCACGTTCAGCTCGCACCGCGGCCAGACCATCGAGATGTGCGACGTGATCTCCCAGCACGATCTGCGGTGGACCTGTCTGACCCGGTGCGCCGACATGGACGTGCCGCGCATCGACGCCATGCGGGAGGCGGGTGCGGACATCATCCTGTACGGCGTCGAGTCACTGGGTACCGACGTGTTGCGCGAGGCCCGCAAGGGCAGCAGCGAGAACCTGACCGTCCGCGCCATGCGCACCACGTTCGACGGCGGCGTGCGGTTCGGCTCGCTGCTCATCGTCGGTCTGCCGAACGAGACCGAGGAGTCCCTGTCGCACATGGTGCAGTTCGCCGAGCAGTACAACCACGTGACCCGGGTGAAGTACCTGTCGGCCATGCCCGGGACGACGGTGTACCAGGACGCGGTGCGGAACAAGGTCATTCGCACCGAGATCGACCACCTGAACTGGCTGTCGATCGAACAGGCACTGCACGAGGACGAGTTCCTGAACGTGAGCGGGCTGCCCGAGCAGGTCTGCCGGGACGCGTACAAGCGCGTGTACGACGCCTATCAGCCCGGCCCGGTGATGGACTTCCGGCACTGGCCGGAGCACTTCCAGTACTTCCACCCGCAGCCGGCCGACGGCACCGAGCGGTCGACGTCGTACGCCGGGACCGGCTGGCGCACGGAGTGGAGTTCCGCCGCCGCGCCCCTGGTTCCGGGTTCCGAACAGTACACCTTGGACAAGGTGGCCGACCCGGAGGTGGCCGCGGCCGGAAGCACCCTGATGGACTGCGGCGCGAAGAATCCCGCGGTCGGGGTCTGACCGGTGTCCCCTCAGGACGGCCCGATCCTGATCATCGGGACCGAGCGCTCCGGGTCGAACCTGCTGCGGCTGGTGCTCGACGCGCACTCGCGGATCGCGGTCCCGCACCCGCCGCACTTCATGCGGTACCTGTCCGGCATCCCGTACGACGGCGACGTCGACGCGATGGTGGACGACGCGCTGCGGTTGCTGCGCCACCACATCCATCCGTGGCCGCACGCGATCGACCGGGCCGCGGTGACCGAGACTGCCGTGAGAAGAGAAGCGCCGTCGCTGTTCGGAGTGGTGTCGGCGATCTACGACCAGTACCGCGTCGAGGAGGGCGCGGCCCGCTGGGGATGCAAGAGCACGTTCATGGTCGAGCACGTCGACGAGGTGCTCGCCGAACACCCGGACGCGCGGTTCCTGTGGCTGGTGCGCGACCCCCGCGATGTGGTCGCGTCGGCGAAGCGGGCCGTGTTCGGCTACTGCCACCCGTACCGCATGGCACTGCGGTGGACGGCCGAACAGGAGCTCGCCCGCGCGGCCCTGGAGCGGTGGGGACCGAAAGTGGTGCACCTGGTGCGGTACGAGGACCTGGTGTCCGAGCCCGACCGGGAGATCCGGGCGATCTGCGACTTCATCGGTGAGGCGGTCGAGCCCGCGATGCTGGCGCACCACCTCAGCGGCAACGCCCGGGTGACCGCGTCGCTGTCGGCGTCCTGGCGCACCGCGGGCGACCCGATCACCACGGCCCGGATCGGCGCCCACCAGCGGGAGCTGTCCGACCGGGAGCGGCGGCAGGTGGAGAGCGTGACCGCACGGGCGATGGAGACGCTTCGCTACCCGTTCGACGAGGCATCGCTGGCCGAACCGGCTCCCGGCCCGCTCGGCGTCGCGCTGCGCGGGGTCGCGGTGCGGCTGGCCGTGGAGGCGCGATCGCTGTGCACCGACCGCAACCACTTCAGGCGCTGGCGGCGCGACGCCACCGTCCGCTGGCTGCGCCGCCGCGCGACGCCGGGCCGCGCCCTGGTTCTGGCAGGAGAGAGCAGATGAACGAAACGGGACGTGTTCGCACGCACTTCGCGGACCGCGCGCACACCTACGACCGGTCCAGTTCGTGGTGCACCGACGACGCACTCGGCGAGCTGATGCTGTCCACGGCCGCGCCCCGGCCGGACGACGCGGTCCTGGACGTCGCCTGCGGCACCGGGCTGGTGTCGAGGCTGTTCGCCGGGCGGGTGCGGCGGCTGGTCGGCGTGGACATCACGCCGGAGATGGCCGAGCAGGCGCGCGAGGTGCTCGACGAACTGGTGATCGCCCCGGCGGAGGAGCTGCCGTTCGCCGACGGCACGTTCGACGTCGTGGTGTGCCGTCAGGGGATCCAGTTCATGACGCTGCCGGACGCGGTGCGGGAGATGGTGCGGGTGACCCGGCCGGGCGGGCGGGTCGTGCTGACCCATCTGTGCGCCTACGGGGACGACGACCGCGACGAGTACTTCGAGATCCTGCGGCTGCGCAACCCGGCCCGGCGGCACTTCTTCCGGCCCGGCGACGTCGAGGCCCTGCTCACCGAGGCGGGGTGCGACCCGGTGCGGTCGCAGCAGTACGTGTCTACGGAGGACGTGGACGTGTGGTCGGACAACGGCGCGATCGGCGAAGACGCGCGGGAGGCCATCCGGGACCGCTACGGGAAGGCGTCATCCGCCTTCCGTGCACGGCACGCGGTGGCCGAGGCGGACGGGCGGATCATCGACCACATGCTGTTCGTCGTCGCCTCGGGAACGAGGGTCTGACATGGAACCGGACCAGTCCCTTGCCGACGGCGTGCGGGCCGCGTTCCTCGCCGAGGCGGCCACCGCGGCGCGGTACACCTACTTCGCCCGGGTCGCCGAGATCGAAGGGCACACCGAGGCGGCCCGGGTGTTCGGCGAGCTCGCCGAGAGCGTGGCCTGCGCCGCCCACGGACACCTGGACGTGCTGCGCGACCTGCTGGGCGGCGACGATCCGGGCACCGGCAGCGCGCTCGGCGACACCCGACGCAACCTCGCCGCGGCGATCAGCGGCGACCTCGGGGAAGCCACCGAACGCTACCCCGGCCTGGCGGCGCGGGCGCACACGGACGGCGTGGCCGACGTGGCGAGCTGGCTGGAGACGCTGTGCACGTTGAAGAAGACGCACGTGGACCGGCTGGAGCAGACCCTCGCCGGGCTGACCGAGCCGCGGTTCGCCGGGAACGGAGCGCCATGACCACCGACTACACCGCCGAGGCGATCACCGTCTACTCCGGGCTTGAGGCGGTGCGCCGCAACCCGTCGATGTACGTCGGGTCGACCGGCTCGGACGGCGCCCACCACCTGGTGCTCGAACTGGTCGACAACGCCGTGGACGAGGCCGCCGCCGGGCACTGCGGCGCGATCTCGGTGGAGCTGCACGAAGACGGCTCCTGCTCGGTCACCGACGACGGCCGGGGCATCCCCACCGACCCGCACCCGGAGGCCGGGATCCCGGCGTGCGAACTCGTGCTCACCACGCTGCACTCGGGGGGCAAGTTCGACCACACCTCGTACGCGACCTCGGCCGGGCTGCACGGCGTCGGCCTGGCCTGCGTGAACGCGCTGTCGCAGTGGTTGCGGCTGGACGTGTGGCGGGACGGCGCGCACCACAGCGAGTCGTTCGCCCGAGGCTCGATCGAGACCCCGCTCAAGCGGGTCGGCGACAGCAGCCGCCGCGGCACCCGGGTGTGGTTCCACCCGGACCCGGAGATCTTCTCCTCCTGCGTGCTCGACGCGGACCTGGTGCACGCCCGGCTGCTCGACATCGCGTATCTGCACCCGGGCCTGCGGGTCGATCTCATCGACCACCGCACCGGGCGGCACGAGTCGCTGTGCGAGACGACCGGGGTGCGGGGCCTGCTCGCGTACCGCGCCCGGGACGCCGAGAAGGTGCACGCCGAGCCGACCACCATCACCTGGGCCGGGGACGGGTGCGTGATCGACGCCGCCGTCCAGTGGACCGAGGGGTACGCGGAACAGGTCTTCAGCTACGTCAACACCATCCGCACCGACCTGGGCGGGTCGCACGTGGACGCCCTGCGCGGCGCACTGGCCGGGGTGGTGGCCGATCACCTCGGCCCGTCCGCGGAGAAGATGACCGTGGTCGACATCCTGGAGGGGTTGACCGCGGTGATCGCGATCCGGATCCCGGACGCGCGGTTCGACGGCCAGACCAAGCGCACCCTGCGCAACGACGACGCGGGCGCCCGCGTGTTCGACGTCGTCACCGATCAGGTGCGGCAGGCGCTCGCGGCCGACCCGGAGCTGGCCCGCCGCATCGCCGAACGGGCCATCGACGCCAGTCGGGCCCGGCTCGCCGCGCGGTTGGCCGGGCGGACGGCCCGCTCCCGGACCCGGGCCGTCGAGGTCGACTACGCGGTCTACCAACGACAGTTCGGAATCCGCTCGAAGGACTGGCACGACTCGTGCTCCTGGCTCACCGACGAGGACCTGCTCGGCAAGCACGCGGAGCTGTGCGAGGTGCCGCCGGACGCGCGGATGCTGGACGTGTGCTGCGGCAGCGGTGTCGTCGGCGGCGCGTTCCGCGGCCGGGTCGGCGAGATGGTCGGGCTGGACCTCACCCCGGAGATGGCCGCGCTCGCCGCGACCCGGCTGGACGTCGTGCACCAGGGCACCGTCTACGACCTGCCGTTCCCCGACGCCAGTTTCGACCTTGTGGTCACCCGGGAGGTGCTGCACCTGCTGCCCCAGCCGGAGCGGCCGGTGTCGGAGATCTTCCGGGTGCTGCGGCCGGGCGGGCAGTTCATCGTCGGGCAGATCGTGCCGTACGCGGACGTGGACGCCTTCTGGATGTTCCGCGTGTTCAAGAAGAAGCAGCCACTGCTGTACCAGATGTTCCGCGAGGAGGACTTCCGGGCGTTGCTCACCGGCGGCGGGTTCACCGACGTGCGGATGGAGGAGTACTTCCTGTGGGAGTCGATCGACCGGTGGATCGACACCCACGAGACGACACCGGCGAACCGGCAGGAGATCTACCGCCTCTACTACGACGCGCCGCGCGAGGTGCGCGCCGTGCACCCCTTCGAGGTGCTGCCGGACGGCTCGGTGCGCGACCGGTGGCGTTGGTGCGTGTACTCGGTGCGGAAGCCCGACCATGCCTAGCCGCACCGTGGATCACCCGGCCGCCGAAGTCGTGCGCGGGCTGGAGGTGCTGCGACCGCTGCGGGGCACGCCGGTGCCGCACTTCTGCGCGAAGGTGCGTGACCTCGTCGTCGTCGCGTCGAGTTCGCGGGGCGGGTCGAGCATGCTCGCCGAGCTGCTGCGGTCCTCGCCGCACCTGCTGCACCTGCGCGGTGAGCTGAACCCGTTGCTGCGGCTGGTCGGCCTCGACCACCCGCACAGCGGCACCGGATCCGACGTGCTGGACGCGGCGCACTGGCACGGGCTCCACCCGCGGTCCCGGGCGTTGTTCGAGGCGGAACTGGCACTGGACGCGGGCTCTCCCGGCACCGGCGTGGAGAACCTGGCGGTGGACGCGGCGTGGCGGCTGGTGATGCAGTGGCCGGGGCTGGACCTCGACCCCGTCGACCTGGTGCGGACCGCCGAGGCGGTACTGGACCGTGATCTCCCCCGGTTCATGCGGGCGTTGATCGGCATGGCCGGTGTGAACCCCTGGTACTACGACCTTCCCGGGCAGTCACCGGGACCACGACCGGCCGGGCCGCCCGGTGACGTGCTGCTCGAAGAGCCGCCCTTCGTCCTCCCCCGCCCGTGGCGGCCCGCGGACGAACACGACCTCGCCACGAAACCACTGGTGATCAAGACGCCGGGCAACGCCTACCGGCTCGACTTCCTGCGGGCGGTGTTCCCCAACGCGCGCCTGCGGGTGCTGCACCTGACCAGGAACCCGGCCGCGTCGATCAACGGCCTGGTCGACGGATGGCTGCACCACGGGTTCCACGCGTACCGGCTGGACGAACCGCTGCGCATCGCCGGATACGCCGACGTGCGGCCGGCCGACCGGCACTGGTGGAAGTTCGACCTACCACCCTGCTGGCCCGCGTACACCGCCGCCGCCCTGCCCCGGGTCTGCGCCCACCAGTGGGTGTCGAGCCACCGTGCGGTGCTCGCGCACGGGGCGGATCACACGGTGCGGTTCGAGGACCTGATCAGCGGTCCGCACGCCCGCGCGGACGCCGTCGAGCAGATCACGGACTGGCTGGGGGTCCCGTTCGACGGGCCGCTGAAGCGGGCCGCGACCGACGGCATCGCCGCCACCGTGGCCACCGCCGCACCACGCCCCGGCCGGTGGCGGGCGCGGGAAGAGGAGATCCGGTCCGCACTGAGCGCCGACGTGCTCGCGATGGCAGAGAGGCTTGGCTATGCCCGTGACGACCACTGGATCTGAGCTGAGCACCCACGGCGGCCCGGGGTGGGTCCCCCGGGTGGCGTCGCACGTGGACGACGTCGCGGCCGGGGAGGTCTGGACGCCGTGCGGGTACCGGTCGGAGACGGCCGCGCTCCGGTCGGTGCTGCTGGTCCGCCCGCCGGACAGCATCGCCGCGGTGCGACGGCCGGACGACTCGCTCATGCTCGGGTCGGTGGACCTCCCGGCGATGCGGGCGCAGTGCGACGCGCTGGCGGACCGCCTGCGGGACAACGGGGTCGAGGTGCACCTGACGTCCCCCGCGGCGACGCCGAACGTGGTGTTCGCGCGGGACCTGTTCTGGATGACCCCGGCCGGGGCGGTGCTGGCGCGGATGGCGTCGGCGCAGCGGGCCGGCGAGGAACGGCACGCCGCGCTCGCGCTGGCCGAGGCCGGGTTCCCGATCCTGCGCACGGTGTCCGGCACCGCCGTGTTCGAGGGCGCCGACGCGCTGTGGATCGACCCGTCGACGGTGCTCGTCGGAACCGGGTTCCGCACGAACGCGGCCGGCGCGGCCGAGGTCGCCTCGGCGGTCGCGGAACTGGGGGCGCGGGTGGTGACGGTGCCGCTGGCAGAGGGCGTACAGCACCTGCTGGGGACGGTGATGTTCCTCGACCCGTCCACCGCCGCCGTCCACCGGGCCGCGTGCACGCCGGAGTTGGCCGCGCTGCTCGCCGAGTACGGCTATCGGGTGATCGCGCTGCCGCCGGACGAGGAACTGCTGGTGCGGCGCGGGATGAACCTGCTGGTGCTCGCGCCGGGGCGGGTGCTGATGCCCGCGGGCTGCCCGGGAATCCGGCGGACGCTGGAGCGGGCGGGGGTGGCCGTCGACGAGATCGACATCGGCGAGTACCTGCGGGCGGCCGGCGGGATCGGCTGTGTGGCCGGGGTGGTGCGCCGTGAGCACTGAGAGCCGGTCGCGCGGCCGATCACTGGGGCGGGTACACCGTGGGGTCGTCCAGCGGCACCTTCAGCCAGGAGATCATCTGCCGGAGCTGGTGGTACGCCGCGAGCCGCTGCTCGTCGGAATCGGCCTCCTCCGCCGCCGCGATCGGCTCCCACAGGCGCGGCACCATCACCGGCCCGAGTTCGAGCAGTCCGCCGCTGCCGCCGGTGGCCCACTTCGCCAGTACGTACCGGGCGATCGCACCGACCGGGATGTCCAGGTTCCGGGACATCCCGCGCACGGTCTCCAGCGGATCGAGGAGCCCGTAGTCGACCACCTCGGCCTTGAAGTTGGCATGCGGGTCGTCCGCCGGCCAGCACCGTTCCCACCGGCGCAGCCGGACTGTCGGCGTACCGGTCGCGTCGTAGGCCAGGTCATCCATGTCGCCGTCCATACCGCCACCCTAAGGGCGGCACCGAGCTTGTCCCACCGGGCAAGGATGAACACCGAAATGAGGAGAGGAGTACCAGTGAACGAGACCCTTCGTGAGGAGCAAGTCGCCCTCGTTCCGGCCGACTCGACCGCCGCGACCAGCGGCACCGTCACGGTCGACGACGAGGCGATCCGCCGGCAGCTGCGCAGCCTCGGCTACCGCATCTGACCCAACCGCCCCGGCCCTCCCAACGGGGGGCCGGGGCGTCCCCACGAAGGAGGTCGAGCAGACCCGCGACGCAGCCGCAGTCGGTGTGCCTCGGGCGGCTCGTACGGTCGTCCACCCCAGTCGTCCCGGTCCTCCCGGTGGTCCCGGAAGCGGGCCGCGTCCCGCTCGGAGCGGACGGTCGCCTGGAGCGTCACGACCTCGCCGTCTTCCGCGCCCGAACAGCCGAACATTGGCCGGGGGGACGCTGGTTCGAGGCCGCGGGCCTGCGTACGTTTGCTGTCGGCCGCGCGGGGCCGTCGATAGGGGTGGCGTGTGCCGGGGCGTCGTGAAGTGCCGGTGGATCCGCAAGCGGGCCCGGTGCAGGGGTTCGCGTGCGAGTTGCGCAAACTCCGCGCGACGTCCGGGATGACCTACCGCGCGCTCGCCGCCCGCGCCGGGTACGGGGTGACGACGCTCTCGCAAGCGGCGGCCGGTGAGCAACTGCCGACCCTGCCGGTCGTCCTGGCCTACGTGGTGGCATGCGGAGGTGACCCCGGGGAGTGGGAGGCCCGCTGGCGGAACGTCGTCAGTGACGTCGCCGACCTGGATGCCGGAGGTGACGTGGACGGCGCGGAGGCGCCGTACCGAGGGCTGGCGCGATTCGAAACCGGGGACGGTGCGCGCTTCTTCGGCCGTGAGCGGCTCACCGCCGAACTGCTGGAGCTGATGCACCGCCGCAGGTTCGCAGCGGTGTTCGGCCCGTCGGGGAGCGGCAAGTCCTCCCTGCTGCGCGCGGGGCTGATCCCCGCGCTCCGCCATCCCGGGGCCGGAACCCCGCGACCGACCGCGATCCGCATCCTCACCCCCGGCCCGCGCCCGGCTCACACACATGCCCGCCTGTTCGACTGCGGCGGGCACTCTCCCCGCGGCGACCGTGGCGACGTCGACCGTGCCGACGTCGAAGCCCCCGAGACCGTGGTGATCGTCGACCAGTTCGAGGAGGTGTTCACGCTCTGCCACGACCCGGCTGAGCGCGTTCGCTTCCTCGACCTGCTGCTCGCCGCGCGGCGGCGTACGAGTGGATTACGGGTGCTCCTCGCCGTGCGGGCCGACTTCTACGGTCGCATCGCCGAACACCGCGACCTCACCGACGCGCTCCGGGACGCCCAGTTGCTCGTCGGCCCGATGAACCCGGCGGAGCTGCGCGAAGTCATCGTCCGGCCGGCCGCGGCCCAAGGGATGACCGTGGAACGCGTGCTGACCTCTCGCCTGGTCGAGGAGGTCGCCGACGCTCCGGGCGGGCTGCCGCTGCTCTCCCACGTGCTGATGGAGACCTGGCGCCGTCGCCGGGGCAAGACGATGACGCTGGCCGGGTACGAAGCCGCCGGCGGCGTGGGAGGCGCGGTCGCCAAGACCGCCGAGTCCGTCTATCGGCGATTCACCGATGCCGAGGCCGCCGAGGCCCGCCGCGTGCTGCTGCGGATGGTCGCTCCGGGCGAGGGGACCCCCGACACCCGTCGCCCCGCGGACCGGAGGGAACTCCAGGCCCACGGCCGTCGGACGACCGAGACCGAGAAGGTCCTGGAGGCATTCGTCCGCGCGCGACTGCTCACCCGCGACGGCGACACGGTCGACCTGGCCCATGAGGCCCTGTTGACCGCCTGGCCCCGGCTACTCGGCTGGATCGAGCAGGATCGGGAACGGCTGCGCGTTCACCAGGCGTTGACCGAGGCCGCCCATGCCTGGGAGAAGCTGGGCCGCGACACCGGCGCGCTGTATCGGGGCACCCGGCTGGCCACCGCCGAGGAGTCCTTTCCACCCGAGCAACAAGCCCACCTCACGGCGCTGGAGCACGCCTTCCTCGCCGCGAGTCTCCAACTCCGCCGCCGGGAACGGCGGGCCGCCGCGCGCACCACCCGGCGACTGCGCCTGCTCACCGTGACCCTGCTGGTGCTCGTGGTCGTCGCGAGCGCGCTCGCCTGGCGGGAGCGGCGGTCGGTCCAGGAGGTCTCCCGGGCACGCGACTCGTTCGACCAGAGTCTCCTGGCCCAGGAGCTGGCCAGTGAGTCCAACCATCTCATCGGGGCCAACTCCGACCTCGCCACGTCCCTCGCCGATTGGCAGCACCCCGGCCACGAAGGGTCGGCCTCGTTCAGCCCGGACGGCGGTCTGCTGGCGACGGCCCATCGCAAGGAACGGACCGTCCAACTGTGGGACCCCCGCACCGGCCGCGCCCGCACCACCCTCGACGGGCACGCCCGTGGTGTCACCTCGATCACCTTCAGCCCGGAGGGTGACCTGCTGGCGACCGCCAGCCGCGCGGACGGCACCGTACGGCTCTGGGGCCCCGACACCGGCCGACTGCACGCCGCCCTGGGCGGCCACACCCATGGCGTCACCTCGGTCACCTTCAGCCCGCGGGGCGACCTGGTGGCGACCGCCAGCAATGAGGAGCCCGTCGTACGGATCTGGGAGGTCCTCACCGGCCGACTGCACACCACCCTCGGCGCACAGCCCGACACCGTGCTCTCGGTGGCGTTCAGCACCGACTCCTCAGTCCTGGCCGTCGCCGGGGCCCGAGGCGGGGTGAACCTGTGGGACCTGGCCGACCGCCGCGTGCGTACGAGCCTCGTCAACCACACCACGCCCGCCTTCGCGATGAAGTTCAACGACGACGGTCAGGGCCTGCTGGCCGTCGCCACCACCGATCAGGCGATCGCGCTGTGGGACGCGGAGACGGGTCGGCCCGCCGGCATCGTCTTTCTGGGCCTCCTCAGGGTCCCTCCGGCGACGAACACCGCGTTGCCCTGAGGTCACCGGCACGGCCCGCGGCCCGGCCCAGCCGGCGCACGACGACCCCCAGCACCTCGTCGGCCGAGTAGTAGCCGAACCGACGCGAGTCGGAGCTTCGCTCCGGATTGTCCCCGAGGAGCACCAATTTGCCTGCCGGGACGGTGGTCTCCGGTACGTTCCGCAGGGACGGGACGCTGTCGCGCGGCACCGCGTCACCGGAGCGCGCGGCGACCCGTTTGATGATCCACTCGAAGAACTCCGGTTCGTCGGGACCCATCACCGCCCGACCGAGCACCACCAGTTCTCCGCTGGCCCGCACGGGGCCTCGCCGGACGAGAACCCGGTCTCCGTCGTGGAGCGTGGGCTGCATGCTCGCTCCCCTGACCGTCACGGCCACCCAACGGTCGCGCAGCAGAGCTCGGCCCAAGGCGGCGAGGGTCGAAAGGGGTGAAAGGGGTGAAAGGGGCATGGTCATGAGTCCTCAGTCGTGGGCGGCGGTTGATAGCCGGATGCCTGCAGGCCGAACAGCCGGGCGTAGGTGCCGTCGCGCGCGAGCAACTCTTCATGGCTGCCCTCCTCGGCGATGACACCGTCCTCCAGCACGACGATCCGGTCGGCGCCCCGTAGTGCGCCGAGCCGGTGCGAGATGAGCAGACTGGTCCGACCCGTGCGAGTGCGCCGCAGCGATTCATGGATCTCGGCCTCGGCCTCGGCGTCGAGCCCGGCCGAGGGCTCGTCGAGGACCAACAGCTCGCAGTCCTCGCGCAGCAGCGCCCGGGCGAGTGCCAGCCGTTGGAACTGCCCTCCCGACAGGACGACCCCGACCGTCGGGTCCTCCTTGTCGCTCTCCATCATGAAGGTCCGTGACAGCAGCGTCTCGTAGCCGTGCGGCAGACGGCTGAGGACCTCGTGGATGCCCGCGGTACGCGCTGCGCGCGTCAGGCGTCCGGGGTCGTCCAGGGCGCTCAGATCGCCCAGTGCGATGCTCTCGGCTGCGGTGAGGTCGTAGTTCATGTAGTCCTGGAACACGACGCCGATCCTGCGGCGCAGTTCGGCGGGGTCCACCTCACGCAGGTCCACGCCGTCCCAGCGGATCGCGCCCGCCACCGGGTCGTAGAGGCGGCACAGGAGTTTCACCAGGGTGGACTTCCCGGCCCCGTTGAGGCCGACCAGTCCCACGGACTGTCCGTGCGGGACCTGGAGGCTGATGCCCCGCAGGATCCAGGGATGGTCCGGCGCATAGCGGAACCACACGTCGTCGAACTCGATCGTCCCGCTCAGCGGCGGCAGTGAACGGGGCCGTGCGGGGACGGGCAGATCCGGAGTCGCCGTGGTGACGGCGAGGAAGTGGGCGAACATCAGCAGCGAGTGGTGGGTTCCGGCAAAGGCCCCGGCGAGGCCGCCCAGTGAGGACTGCACGGCCACTACGGCGGTGAGGAACATCGCCACGTCCCCCAGTGACAACTCGCCCCGGCCCGCCGCCGCCACGGCCCAGAGCAGACCGCCGCCCGAGACGACGGTGCCCAACATGCCCAATCCGGCCTGCCAGGCGACTTCCCTGCGGTCCATGGTTCTGCGCTCGGCATTGGCCGCCCGGCGCTCTGCCAGCATCCTGCCCCGCAAGAAGCCGTCCGTTCCGAACAGCCGGATCTCCTTGGCCGCCGCCACGCTCGACAGCAGGTGGCTGTAGAACATCTCCCGGCGCTCGATGGGGCCGATCGTGACGGCGACCCTGGCGCGCTGCCGGGACAGCGCGAGCTCGGTGAGCAGGGTGGGGACGCCGGCGCAGAGGACCAGCACCGTCATGCCCGGGCTCAGGGTCCACAGGGACGCCAGGAACCCCGCGAGCACCAGAGCGGACTGGCCGATCCGCAGCAGGCCGTCCACCGCCTGGAGGGGCATGCCCCGCCCGGCCTGCTCGGCCAGCCGAAGCCGGTCGAGGAAGGCGGGGTCCTCGAAGCGGGCGAGGCCCACGAACCGTTCGACCGCACGGTAGAGCTGGTCCTGGGCCCGCAGCCCCACCGCGCGGTCGAGTTCCGTGCGGAGGTACTCGGCGCCCTGAGGGCCGACGACGAGCACGACCCCGGTCAGGGCGAACCCCAGCGCAGACCACATCGGATGCCACGCGGGGGTCGGGCTCGACAGGCCGTCGAGGATGAGCTTCGTCAGCCAGGCGGCCGCCACGGGCAGGACACCGCCGACCACGGTCGTGATCACCACATAGCTGGAGAAGGTGCCGGGCGCCGCGGCGAAGGCCAACCGCCAGGCCGTCCACAGGGCCGCTCCGGTTCCCTTCCCCTGGGAGTTCTCCGCCGGAGGACGGGCCCGGCGATGTCCCTTGCTGGTGCGCAACGCCGTTTCGGGGGCGGCACGATCAGGGATCGCCGGGGCGAGGGGCGACTCGTCGGTGGTGCCGTGAGTCCCTTTCGATCCGTTGCGGCCCGTCCGCCCGCCCTGGGCCGTGTCCGGCTCGGGCGCGGCCATCAGAGCACGGCGTCCGCGGGCCGGTCCAGGTCCACGGAGTTGGCGCTGACCCGCACCTGACCGAGTTCGTCCCGTGCGACCCGCAGCATCGTCGGGAAGGTCGAGACCTTGAACGCCCCCGCGACCGGGCCCATGCCATTGGTCACCACGACCCGCGCGACCGGCGCCAGCGCCTCGGCGAACTCCCGCTCCCCGCCGTCGTCCTCCGCGACCAGGACGAACGTCTGCTCCCGCCCACGCGGCAGAGAACGAGCGAACTCCATGAAACGCGGCACCTTCTCCTGGCAGGGCAGACAGTCGTGCATGAAGAAGGCGACGACGCTGTCGTCCGGGAGATCGTCGCGTTCGATCAACTCACCGTCGAGGGTGATGGCGGAGAACTCGCCGACCGCCAACCCGACGGGTACGTTCGACTCGCTCGCACCTCCCTGCTTGGCGAGCAGCTCGCCGTGTTCACGCAGGCGCTTGACCACGCCGACGGTCAGCAGGATGTTCAGGCAGCACAGCAGCCCGAGGAACAGAACGAGCACGGTGATCAGAGCACTCATGTCTTCGACTCCTTGTGTCAGATGCGGGCGGTGTTCAGATGCGGTGACGGACGGGGGGCTCAGAGGGCGACGGCACGGGGGCGGAGCCCGCGGAGGGCCGGCGAGCGGCGTCAGGTTCCGTGCGGCCGGATGCGTCCCCCCTCAGCGGCCGGAACAGCGCGACGACGTCGTCCAGCACGGTGACAAGACCGCCCAGCGCGGCTCCGATGCCGAGCACGACCACCACCCCGGGCCACGTCAAGGGCCGCCCGTGCGACTCCGCCGACGCGAAGGCACCCACGGCGGCGGCCACCGCGAGCAGCGCGTTGCGCAGGACATGGCGTCGCGCGAGGACGTCCGACGACGACCCGAAGCAACGGCACGACGTGCCGCCGCCACGCCGCAACAGCACGACGATCGCGCCGCTGAAGACGAGCAGGAGAAGACCCGCCGTGGTGAAGCCGACCACGGCCGGGCGGCCCTGCGAAGGCGTGGCGAGAAGGCCGACCACGGCGACTTCAGCAACCACCACACAGACAGCGACGGGTGCGACGAGGCTTTCCGGTAGCAGCCTCATGGCGCGCAAGGACGCCCGGAACTCCCGATGGGACGCCCCGGTGACCTTGCTCAGGGACGAGATGAGAAACACGGTGCCGACGAAGGAACGCACGCCGATGACCAGGTAGTCCATGGAAAGTCATCCACTTCCGCGGGAAGGGAGCGGCGCCCTGCACGGACGCCGCCCCCGCTTCAGGTTCGGTCAGCAGGAACGCGCACCACACCAGGTGCTACGCACCACGCAGCCCTGTCCGTCACAGCAGTACGCCTTGCACTGCTGGTTCCTCGGGCACTGCCAGCACTCCCTGAACCACTTGCAGCCGCACTGCGCCGCGGACGCCTCGATGCTGGGCACGAAGCGCTCCAGCAGACGTGCGCCGATGTTCTCCAGGTTCTTCAGCAACGGGATCTCCCCTCCACTGGGTCGGGTCGCTCGGCCCGTTCACGAGCCGAGCCAGAACCCACATCACCGGCCGAAGCATTGTTCGGCACCGCAGATCGGGCCGCCGAACAATGCCCGCGAGCCGCGCTGCACGATGAGGCCCCGGTCGGGCGGCTCCGACCGCGCGACGACGAACCGGTGGTCACCGCCCCAGCGGGAAGGGGATCACGCGTTTGACCGTCGGCCGCCCATCCGCGCACCGAGCGCGCGCACCGCCCTGAGGCAGCTTCGCCTCACGCCGTCAAGCCGCCGATCAGTCCACGCTTTCCTGAATTCAGGTTTTTATGTACTGTCAGAGGGTGCTGACTGTAGCCTCCGACATCGAGGTGCTGGCCCGGTTCGGCCGCGCGCTCGCCGACCCGATCCGCTGCCGCATCCTGCTCGCACTGCGCGACGCCCCCGCCTACCCGGCCGACCTCGCCGACGCGCTCGGCGTTTCGCGGACCCGGCTCTCCAACCATCTGGCGTGCCTGCGCGACTGCGGCCTGGTCGTCACCGCCCCGGACGGGCGCCGCACCCGATACGAGCTGGCCGACGAACGCCTCGGTCACGCCCTGGACGATCTGCGCACCGCCGTGGTGGCCGTCGAGAGCGACCGCACGTGCGCCGACGCCGCAGCCGAGGGGTGCTGCTGATGACCGCCGGGGCATCCCTGCCCCTGGGGCCGTCACCCGCCCGACGCGAAGCACTGGCCGCTCGGATACGTCTGCTGCTCGCCACGACCATCGCCTACAACGTCGTCGAGGCGGTCGTCGCGATCACCGCCGGGACCATCGCCTCTTCCACGGCCCTGATCGGCTTCGGCCTCGACTCGATCATCGAGGTCTCCTCCGCCGCCGCGGTCGCCTGGCAGTTCTCCGCCCGCGACCACGCCGTCCGCGAGGCGCGCGAGCAGCGCGCCCTGCGGATCATCGCGGTGTCGTTCTTCGCACTGGCCGCGTACGTCGCCGTCGACGCCGTCCGCGCACTGGCCGGCACCGGAGAGGCGGAGCGGTCGGTCCCCGGCATCGTCATCGCCGCACTGTCGCTCGCGATCATGCCGTTCCTGTCCGCCGCTCAGCGCAGGGCCGGTCGCGAACTCGGCTCCGCCAGCGCGGTCGCGGACTCCCAGCAGACGCTGCTGTGCACGTACCTGTCCGCCGTGCTGCTGCTCGGCCTGGTCCTCAATGCCACCCTCGGCTGGTCCTGGGCCGATCCCATCGCCGCACTCGCCATCGCCGCCGTCGCGGCCAAGGAAGGCCGTGACGCCTGGCAGGGCAAGGGCTGCTGTGCGGTCCCGACCCCCGTGACCGCACCGCCAGCCGGCGCCGAGACCGATGCGTGCGGCTGCCACGCCGGGGGCGACTGCTGCACCTGACCGCCATCGACGGGCCCCGGCCCGGATCGCCGTCACAGGACGTTGACGCGCGCTCCGGGCGAGGGCGGGAACGCCCCGGCCGGTGACGTGTCAACCATCGATTTACACTGACCGGCATGAACGAGACACCGCGCTGGCTCAGCCCCGAGGAGCAGGACGCGTGGCGCAGTTTCGTCACCCTGCAGGAGAAGCTGGTCGCGCGGCTGTCCCGTCAGGTGCAGACGGAGTCCGATCTCTCCGCGGCCGACTACATGGTCCTCGTGAAGCTGACGGACGTCCCGGACGGGCGGTTGCGCTTTCTCGATCTGGCCAGGGCCGCCCAGTGGGAGAAGAGCCGGATGTCCCACCACGTCGCGCGCATGCTCAAGCGCGGACTGGTGACCAAGGAGGAGTGCGCCGACGACGGTCGGGCGTCGATCGTCGCCGTCAGCCCCGCCGGGCGGGAGGCCATCGCCGTCGCGGCGCCCCACCACGTCGAGGCGGTGCGCCGGATGTTCATCGACCCGCTGACCCCCGAGGAGTTGGCGACCTTCGCGCGGTTGGCGAAGCGCATTCTGGCGCGGGTCGAGCAAGAGCCCTGCTGAGCACCCCTCCCCCGGAGCGGACGCGCCCTACATCGACATGATCAGCGTGGCCGCGGTGGCGGCGGCGAAGAGGGTGAGCACGACCGAGACCATGGCGCTGCCACGGGTCTCGGGGTTGGCGTAGTCGCCCGCCCTGGCGTGGAAGGCGACCGCCCCGACCATGACGAGGGCGAACCCGATGGCCGCGGCGATGCCGAGCGGCGGCCAGAAGAGCCCGACGGCCAGACCGCCGGCGGCTGCGACCTCGGCCAGCCCCACGAAGCGGACCAGTCCGGCGCCCAGCCCCATCTCGGACTGGAGCTTCGCCGGGACGTCGCCCTTGAGCAGGGCCTTGGGTGCGCCCGCGCCGAGCGAGACGAGTGCCAGAACCACGCTGAGAACGGCGGCGGCGATGTCCATGAGGGCTTCCTTTCGACCCGCTCGACCCCCTTCGGGGTGAACACGAGACGCACTAGTTGATGCATCAACCGCAGACCGTACAAGGCGCCGGTTGACACGTCAATAAACCCCGGAGCCGCTACCCCACGACGGCCGGGACAGCCAGGCCGTGTCGGTGACACGAATCCCCGTTTGTCATCGAAACGACGGGCCGCTATCGTCGATAGCGTGGATACGAGATCGGCGATAATCGAGGCTGCTGCGACCCTGTTGGCACGCTCACCGAGCGGCGACGTGTCCACCCGCGCCGTCTGCGAGGCGGCCGGTGTTCAACAACCCGTGCTGTACCGGTTCTTCAACGACAAGGACGATCTGCTCGCGGCCACGATCGACCACGTCTGGGACCAGTACCTGGCGGTCAAGCGGGCCGCCAAGAAGTCCGAGGATCCGCTGTTCGACCTGCGGGCGGGCTGGGACAGCCACACGGCGTTCGCGCTGGCCAACCCCAATGCGTACAAGCTGATGTTCTCGCCGACCCTGCGCTCCGAGCCCACGGCGGCGGCGGAGGCCATGCGGCTGCTGCGCGAAGTCCTTGAGCGGCTGGCCGTGCAGGGGCGCCTGCGCGTCCTCCCCGAGGAGGCCGCCCGCATGGTGATGGCCGGGAACACGGGCGTCGCGCTCGCCCTGATCTCCCGCCCCTCGCAGTATCCGGACGTCAGCCTGTCGCCCCTGGTCCGCGACGCAATCCACCGGGCCATCCTGATCGACCTGCCCGCCGACGGCTCACCCGCGGACGACGCGCGGAAGGCGGCGGCAACCACGCTGGCGTCGTCCCTGGGCGCGCTCACTCCCCGGCCCTTCACGTCCGCCGAGTCGGCCCTGCTCGGGCAGTGGTTGGCGCAGATCGCGGAGACCCGGCCCGCCGACTGACGGCGCCCACGGGCCGCGTCGCCCGTACCACCGCCGCACCAGCCCCGGTGGTACCGGACCCATCCCTGCCGCGCACCTTCACCCCCGCACGCAAGGGAGACCACATGGCTACGCACCTGCACGACTTCTTCTCGCAGGACCTGGTGCTGGAGAAGGAAGCCACCGGAATCGACGGCGACACCTGGATGTACCACTTACCGGACGAACGGTTCGGCATCATCACACCGTTACAGGGGTCGTGCCAGATAGAGGGCCGGGACGGTCACGGCCGGCGGAGCGCCACGCTCGTGCCGGGCGAGATCTGCCGGATCGCCCCCGACCACCACGTCCGGCTGGCGCCGATGCCGCCCCGGCGACTGCCGTTCAAGGTGGTCTGCATACAACTCCCCCTGACCATCCTTCAACGCACCCTCGACGCACACCCGGCCGCCCCGGTCCGCGACGTCGCGGAACTCCACACGCTGCGCGCCTTCGACCCGCACATCGCCTCCATGGCGCCCGTGCTGCTGCACGCCTGGCAGACCGGCGCGGGGAAGCCGTACGCCGTGGCAGCCGCCCACTACCTGGCCGAGTACCTGCTGCATCCGCCCCGGGCCGCCGCACCGGGCGGCGGAGGTCTCAGCGCGGAGCAACTGTGCACCGTGCGGGCCTACATGGAGCGGCGGTTGGCCGAGAACATCACGCTGAACCAGCTGGCCGGCGAAGCGCATCTCAGCCGCTACCACTTCCTGCGACGCTTCACCGCCGCCACGGGGAGGACGCCCATGCGGTACCTCACCGGGCTGCGCATCGACGCCGCCCGCCATCTGCTGGCCGCGGGCAGGGACCCCGTGGCCCAGGTCGGCAGGGCCTGCGGCTTTCCGAATCCGGCGAACTTCGCCCGGGCGTTCAGGAAGCACGTGGGCTGCTCGCCCTCGGAGTACCGGCAGCGGGGGTACGGGGACCCGCTGCCGCTGGCGGCGGACCGTCGCTGACGCGCGCGACGCCGGGCGTCAGCGACCGGGGTCGAAGTCCTCCACGAAGTAGCTGTCGTGCCGGACGCGGAACTCCTTCAGCTCCTCACCGCCGCGCTGCGACATCTCCGCGACCCGCTCGAAGTACTCCTCGCGCGGGGCGCCCGGGGAGAAGAGCATCAACATGGACATGGGCTCGTCGGTGACGTTCTTGAAGGCGTGCAGACCCCCGACCGGCACGTACAGGAAGTCGCCGGCACGGCCCGTGACCCACTGCTCGCCGTCGTACAGCTCCAGCTCGCCGGAGAGGACGTAGAAGGACTCCGAGATGGTCTTGTGGAAATGGGTCCTGGCTCCGGCGGACCGCGGGCCCAGGACCGCCTTGTACAGGCCGAATTCACCGCCGGTGGACTCGTGGGTGGCGAGGTAGTGGGTGGAGCCGCCGGGCGAGGACACCTCCGGCGGGGCGTCGGCGCGGCGGAAGACCGCGTTCACGTCGCCCCGGTCTCCGTGGTAGCGCGGCTGAGGGTAGTCGAGGTCAGGCAGGTACGACATCGTGTGCTCCTTCCGTCGGGGTCTTCACCGCATGGTGTCCCGCGTCGCCGGGCGGCGGCTACGGACTTCAGGAGGGACTTGGACGGCCCGGGGACTACGGCCGAAGACCTAGGGTGCCGGGCGAACGCGCCGGTCACCGCGGCTCGTTGAGGCACCGTGCAGCAACTGACGCCGGGTGGCCTCACGCCCCGTGCGGCCGGGGTCGGTGCACGGCGAGCAGGGCGGTGTCGTCGGTGGCCAGGCCGCCGGAGAAGCGGCGCACGTCGTCGACGAGAGTGCTCAGGAGCCGGGCCGGGGTCGGGAACTCCCGGCCCGTCAGCCAGTCGGCGGGGTCGTAGAAGGCGCCGGCGGCGTTGCGCGCCTCCGAGATGCCGTCGGTGTACAGCAGCAGCGTGGCGCCCGGCGGAAGGTCCCAGATGTCGGGCGCATGGTGCGCGGGCGCGAGGTCCGGCATGCCCAGCGGCAGCCGGAAGGACCCGGGCGTGAGGGTCGTGACCCGGCCGTCGACGCCGAGGAGGAGCGGGGCGGGGTGGCCGCAGTTGAGGACCCGTACGACGCCGTGGTCGACGGGGATCTCCACGAGGACGCAGGTGACGAAGTCCTCCGGGTCGTCGGCGCCCGCCCGCCCCAGGCGCTCCCGGGTGAGCGCGCCCTCCAGGCGCCGCGCCACGGCGGGCAGCGTCTCCTCCTGGTCCGCCGCCTCCCGGAAGGCGCCCAGGACGACGGAGACGGTCGCGTCCGCGGCGCACCACGACGCTGAGGAGGACGGCGATGACGGTGACGAAGACGATCGTGGTCAGCTGGGTCACCGAGTTCCGCAGGGCGGCCTCCTCCCCGCCCACCCGGGCGATCACCCGCAGGACCACGGCGGCGACGAAGGCGAGGCCCCCGATGGCCACGGTCCGCCCCGTGCTGAAGAGCGGCGCGGCCATCAGCGGGGCGGCGACGAAGAAGGGGGTGCCGCTGAGCTGAGCGGGTGTGGCGAGCTGGAACGCGACCCCGAGCACGACGAGGAGGAAGGGCAGCAGTCGCGACACCCGGGACAGGTGCGGCAGCCGCGACGCGGGCTCCTCCCACACCAGGCGGCCGACGCCCCTGCCCTTCACCGCCGGGCGCGGCGTCGGGCGATGAGCAGACCGAGCACGATGCCCACGACCAGGGTGACCGTGAGGACGCTCCAGAGCGGGAGGGTGACCGTCGGGATCCAGAGCCTGATGGTGACGGATCCGGTGTTGGCGGCGATGAACCAGATCGCCAGGGCGGCGAGCACCACGAAGCCGATGGTGCGCAGCCGCACGTCCCGACCCTTGACCGTGAGGGTGGACGGTCCGTGTGAGCCATCGAAGTTTTTCGACATAGTTCACATTATTGATGAGAGCCGACATATGGGCCCTCGGGGCGACCGGCCCGCTCAGGGCGTGAGGTCGTCCGAGCGCCCGGCTTCGATGCGGGACCAGTGGGGGATCGGGCGTCCGTCGCTGCGCAGCCGGATGTGCTCATCGGGCACTTCGCCCCGGCGGCGCGGCCAGCCGTCGGGCGAGTCCTCCCACAGCTCCTGGCGTCCGTACGCGGTGAGGTCCATGAGCGCGTAGCTGTAGTCCATCACCTCCACGCCGCGCCACGTCGTCCAGTACGTCTCGTACACGCGGTCGCCGTCGCGCAGGTAGCAGACCAGATGCATCATGCCGGCCCGGCGTCCGACGAGGAGTTCGCGCTGCGACGGGAGGGCCGAGTACCACGGCACCTGCCAGCCCATGAAGTCCCGGTAGCGGCGGCTCTCCCCGTACGGGCCCTGGCAGAAGACGGCGTAGGTGATGTCGCGGGAGTGCAGATAGGACAGCTCCTGCACCTGGGAGCCGATCCAGGTGCAGCCGTCGCACTGCCCGGCCGCGTCGTGGCCCTCATGCCACATGTAGTAGTACGCGATGAGCTGCCGGCGCCCTTCGAAGGCGTCGAGCAGGGTGACCGGGCCGTCGGGGCCGGTCAGTTCGAGGTCGGCCGCGACCTCGACCATGGGCAGCCGTCGACGGGCCGCGGCGATCGCGTCACCCTCCCGGGTGTGCGCCTTCTCGCGGATCCGCAGTTCGTCCAGTCGGGCCTGGAAGGCGGCCCGGTCGGCGACCGGCGGCAGCGCCGGCGCGCCCTCGCGTGTGTCGTCGGCGGTGTGCATGACGTCTCCTCTCGGACGGTCCACCAGCAACCTGCAACCCGACGATTGCACATTCACGGAGCTACTGCAACCAAAAGGTTGCAGTAGCTCCGTCCCGTCGGGCGTCGCCCTAATCGACGGGTGCCACGGCGCGGCCCTCGTCCTGAAGGGCCAGGTGGCCGTTGCGGTGGAGGGCGGCGACCGCTGCCGCGCAGGCCGCGCCGGTCGCGGCTAGCACGGCCCACGGGAGCCACCCCACCCCGAGGTCGAACAGCGCGCCCACCGCCAGGTTGCCCAGCCAGACCGCGACGCCCGATGCGGTGCTGTACGCGCCGTAGTGGGTGGCGACCAGGCGGCCCTTCGCCAGCCGTACGACGGTGTCCATCTCGAAGGGGTAGAGCAGCGCGCCGCCCCAGGCCAGCAGCGCGGCGCAGAGCACGAGCGCGGTCACGGCCACCGCACGCCCTGTCGTCCCCGTACCCACGGGTACGAGGAGGGGGAGGAACGCGGTGCCCATCACCAGCAGCCCGACGGCGATCGCCCGCGGGCCGGCGAAGGTGCGCTTCGCCCACTCCGTCAGCCGCAGCTGCCCGAGGACGGCGGCGAGCGCCGAGGCGGCGAAGACGGCCCCGGTCACCCGGCCCGCGTCCGCGCCGAAGACCTCCCTCGCCCGCAGCGGCAGCGCCAGATAGACCTGGAAGGCGAGGACGTACGAGCCGCTCATGGCGATGGCGAACAGCAGGAACGGCCGGTTGGCGGCGATGGCGCGCCAGTCGGCCGCCACCGCCCGCCAGCCCGGCCGGGCGCCCCGGTCCGCCACCTGCCGGCCGGGGAGCGTCCGGATCTGCACCGCCGCCAGCACCCCGAAGACGACCGCGGCGACGGCGCAGACCACCCGGAAGTCCCAGGCCAGCAGCGCGAGGCCGACGACGGGGCCGGCCAGGATGCCGGCCTGGTAGAAGACGTTGAAGAGGGCGAACGCCTCCACCCGGCGCTCCTCGCCGGCCTCCGCCGCGAGTAGGGCACGGACGGCGGGGTTGAAGAGCGCCCCGGCGAAGCCGGTGAGCAGCAGGGCGACGATCAGCAGGGGCAGGGTGTCGGCCACGGCGAGCAGGGCGAAGGCGACCGTGCGCAGCACGCAGCCCGCGACGATCAGCGGTTTGCAGCCGTAGCGGTCGGCGAGCGCGCCGCCGACCAGGAACAGTCCCTGCTGGGACAGGTTCCGGGCGCCCAGGACCAGCCCGACGGTCCACGCCGCCATGCCCAGGCCGTGGGCGAGGTGGTCGGCGAGGTACGGCATCAGCATGTAGAAGCCGAGGTTGATGCCGAACTGGTTGACCATCAGCAGCCGTACGGCGGGGGCGAAGGAAGCGAGCCCGGCCCGCCCCGGCGTCCCGGCCCGTGCGGGGCTCATCGAGGGCCGGCCTCGACCGGCGCGGACGCGGGGGTGCGCCCCAGCGGGTCCCGGACCCGCCGGCACCGCGTCCACCGCTGCACGACTCGTTCGTCCGGCTCGGCGATCTCGTCCGGTTCGAGCGCGGGCGGACCGTCCAGGAGACCGCGCTCACGGCACCAGTCGTCGTCGTAGACGGTGTCCAGATAGCGGTGGGGCCCGTCGGGGAAGATGGCCGCGATCCTGGTTCCGACCGGCAGCGTCCGGGCCGCCCAGCCGGCGACCAGTGCCACCGCGCCCACGCTCCACCCGCCAAAGGCGTAGTGCCGGCGGGCCAGGAGTCGGCAGGCCCACACGGCTTCCGCGGCGGCAATCCAGTGCACTTCGGCGAAGGTCGCGTAGTCGACGTTGCGGGGGTGGATGCTGGAGCCCAGGCCGCGCATCAGCCGGGGGCCGGCGGGCTGTCCGAAGATCTTCGAGCCGACCGCGTCGACGCCGATCACCGTCAGCGCCGGGTTCGCCGCCCGAAGCGCGGCGGAGACGCCCGCCGAGTGCCCGCCCGTGCCGACGGCGGCCACCAGGACGTCGACCCGGCCGAGTTGGGCGAGCAGTTCGGCGGCGAGCGGACCGTAGGCGGCGACGTTGTCGGGGTTGCCGTACTGGTCGGGGCAGTACGCCTGCGGGTGGCGCGCCAGGTGCTCGGCGACCCGTAGCCGGCGGGCCTCCTGCCAGCCGCCCGCGGGGTGCGGCTCCGTCACCAGGTCCACCCGGGCGCCCAGCGAGGTGAGCAGCTTCGCCACGGCGGGCTCCATCCCGGGGTCGCTGACGACCGTCACGGGGTGGCCGTAGGTCCGCCCGGCCAGCGCCAGCCCGAGGCCGAGGGTTCCGCTGGACGACTCCACGATGGTGGCGCCGGGCAGGAGTTCACCCCGTCGACGGGCCTCGCCGACCATGTGCAGGGCGGGCCGGTCCTTGATGCCGCCGGGGTTGGCCCCCTCCAGCTTGGCGTGGAATCCGCACCCGGGCGGCGCGAAGGGTTCGTCGATCCACAGGACGGGGGTGTCGCCGACCAGGTGCGCGGGGCGGCGCGCGGACACGGGCACGGGCACGGGTGCGGGGGCGGGGGCCCCGGGGGCGTGCGGCGCCAGCAGAAAGCGGTTCATGTGCATGACTCCTGCGCACCGCGGCAACGGCGCGGGTGCGCATGGGCAGTAGGTGTGGGGGCGCGGGGGCGCACCGCACCGCCGGTGCGAGGACCGGAAGGGGTGGGGTGCGCGGCGCCGCCTACTGACGCAGCACGCAGTGGCGTACGAGTCTCGTCCGGCCGTCGGCGGCCTCGGACGGCGCGGGCCGGCACGGCCCGCAGCGCACGACGTGGTCGAGCGCCGCGTCCGGCTGCGGCAGCGCGGTCACGTCCTGGGCCGGTGCGTCGGCGTCCTGGGCGCGGGGCCGGTCGACCCCGTGGTCGATGTGCTCGCCCCCGTCGTCGCCCTCGTGCCCGGGCGCGGAGGCGCCGGCGGCCTCGTGATGGCAGGGAGCGCCGGCGACCGTGAAGTGCGGGCCGGTGGTGCCGGAGCGGTGCACCGCCCCGGCGAGGTGCGCGACGACGAGCACCGCAAGGCCCACCAGCAGGACGAGGCGTCCCAGGGGCCTGCGGGCGTACCCGCCCAGCCGCGAACCGATCACCGGCCCAACATAAGCGATCAAGGACCCGTCGCCGGCACAAGCGCGGTGACCGCGTCCGTTTCAAGCCAGCCCGGTCAGTCCGTGCCGAACCACGCCTCCGCGAGCGCGGTCAGCGTGCCCTCCCGGGGTGCGCCCAGCTCCCTCAGGTACCAGGGCAGGTCGCTGTACACGTGCAGGAGGGCGTACGCGAGCAGTTCGGGCGGGGCGAAGGTGCGGCCGTACGCCGCGGCCAGCCGGGTCAGCAGGGTCCGGTCGCCGGCCGTGACGAAGACGCCGACGCCCACGAAGTCGTACGCGCCGTCCCCCGCCATCGCCGGCTCGAAGTCGAAGAGCCCGGTCAGTCGCCAACCGTCGGGGTCCACGAGGAAGTGCTCCCGCATGACCTCGGTGTGCAGCAGGGACCGGCGGGGCGCGGACGGCAGCGGGACGGCGGCGAGGAAGTCCGGGATCTGCTCCAGCCAGGCGTCCGACAGCCCGCGCGCCCGCTGCTGCGCCACGACCGCGGCCCGCCGGCGCTCCACGAAGGCGCCCCACTCCCCCGGTCCGAGCACGTCGTCGAGGGGAGCGGGGTCGAGGGAGTGCAGTGCGCCGAGGAGTTCGCCGACCTCGTGGGCGAGCCGTTCGCGGTCCGCCGGCGGCACGCGGTCCCAGCAACGGGCCAGGTTCTCGCCGCGGAGCCGGGACATCACCACGTACCGCCAGCCGTTCTCGTACGCCCCGAAGGCGTGCACCCGGGGCGTACGGACCGGCAGCCGGCCGTCGAGGTGGGTCAGCACCCTGCCCTCGACGAGGCCGCCCCCGGCCGCGGTTGCCGGGAAGAGTTTGAGCACGTGCTCGTCGCCGACCGCGTAGACGGGCTGCGAGCCCTCGGCGAACCGCGCCAGCGGTCGGCCGGCGAGCCCGAGCCGATTGCACAGGTCCTGCGCTCCGGGGCGCATCACGGACTCGTCGGGGACCGCGGCGTCCCATTGTTCGACCGTCTCCACCAGTGGCAGCATGCGCGCACCGTAGGGCCCGCCCTCGGGTGCGGGCAACGTGATTCCCCGGGGGGGCGCGCGCCGCGCCGCTCGTGAGCCGGCGTCAGTTCGGACGGGGCGGGGGAAGCAACCCGGTCGCAGCACACCGTGAAGCCATCTGGTCACCCCGTGTGGCAGGGTCTCCGGAACGCCCCTAGCTTCGGCCTCATGACGAAAACCCATAAAATCCACAGATTGCCCAGCCGTCGTCGACGGCGCGGCGGTGCGCTGGCCGTCGCCGCCGCCGCGTTGGTCTCCGGGGTGGCCGCGGTGCCGTCAGCCGCCGCGGGGCACCACGGCGTGCGGCACACGGTGCAGCCAGGCGAGTCCGTCCAGGCCGCGGTGGACGCCGCGAAGCCGGGGGACGTCGTCGTCCTCTCGCCCGGCACCTACCGGGAGAGCGTCCAGATCAAGACCTCGGACCTCACCCTGCGCGGCGCCGGGCCCGGCACGGTGCTCGCACCGCCCGCCGACGCCGAGCGGCGGGCCGAGCACGCCTGCGCGAAGGCCGGCAACGGCATCTGCGTCTCCGGTACGAAGGACGCGAAGGTCAGCGGGGTCACCATCCGCTCCCTGACGGTCTCGGGGTTCGCCAAGGGCGGGCTGTGGGCCTCCCACACGGACGGGCTGACCGTACGACAGGTGACGGCCGAGAAGAACGGCACCTGGGGCATGGGGCAGGAGCAGTCGACCCGGGGCGAGTTCCGCGACAACGTCGCCCGCGGCAACAAGGACGCCGGCATCATGCTGACGAACGTCGTCGGGCACGAGGCCGCGGCCCACGACAGCCTCCGCTCGGCCGTCGCGAACAACACGCTCACCGACAACCGGCTCGGGATCATGCTCAAGCGGATCAGGAACGTGTCCGCGCACGCCAACGAGATCTCCGCGAACTGTGCCGGGATCTTCGTCGTCAGCGACGAGTCGCGGCCGGGCTCCGGTGACATCACCATCCGCTCGAACGCCATCCACGAGAACAACAAGTACTGCGCCAAGACGCCCCGGCTGCCCGCGATCCAGGGCTCCGGCATCGTGCTCACCGGCTCCGACGCCACCGAGATCCGGGGCAACGTCGTCAAGGGCCACCACAGCACCACCCTGCTGGCCGGCGGCATCATCCTGGCCGAGAGCTACGTGGGCGCCACCAACACCAACAACGTCATCGAGCACAACACCGTGACGGACAACACCGCAGCGGACCTGGTCGACCGCGGCAACGGCTCGGGCAACACCTTCGCCCGCAACGAGTGCGCCTCGTCCAAGCCCAGCGGACTGTGCTGACGCCGGACCTCACCCCCCACCTCGGCCGGGCCGGGCGGACCCCGCGGTCGGCCCCGCCCGGCCCGCCCCCACGCGCCAGGAGAACGAAGCCATGACCACCCTGAGCACCAGACCCGACCACGCCGCCGCCGACCCCGCCGCCCCTCCCCCGGCGATGCGGCTGCGCGAACTCGCCTTCGGCGCGGCCTGCGCCGCCGCGGTGCGGGCCGCCGCCCGCCTCGGCGTCGCCGACGCCCTCGGCGACGAGCCCGCCACCGCGGAACAGCTCGCCGCCGCCGTCGCCGCCGAACCGAAGCCGCTGCGCCGACTGCTGCGGGCACTGGCGTGCTACGACGTCTTCACCGAGCGGCCGGACGGCACCTTCGCCCACACCGAGATGTCCCGGATGCTGCGCGAGGACCACCCGCGCAGCCTCAAGTACATCGCCCTGTGGTGCACCGAGCCGTGGACCTGGGCGGCGTGGCCGCGGCTGGACGACGCGGTCCGCTCCGGGGACACCGTCTTCGACGAGCTGTTCGGCAAGGGCTTCTTCCAGTACCTGCACCAGGACGCGCACGAGTCGGCACACGTCTTCAACCGCGCCATGACCACGTCGAGCCAGCAGTCCGCGCGGGAGGTCGCCGACGTGCTCGACCTGACGGGCGTCGCGTCGGTCGCCGACATCGGCGGCGGCCAGGGGCACGTGCTGGCCGGCCTGTTGGAGAAGCACCCCGACCTGCGGGGCACCCTGCTGGACCTGCCCGAGGTGGTGGCGAAGGCCGACGCCCGGCTGCGGGAGGGCGGGGAGCTGGCCGAGCGCGCCGAGATCGTCCCGGGCGACTGCCGGCAGGACATCCCCGTCGCCGCCGACCTCTACGTCATCAAGAACATCCTGGAGTGGGACGACCACAGCACCCTGCTCACGCTGCGGAACGTCATCGCCGCCGCCCGCCCCGGCGCCCGGGTCGTGGTCATCGAGAACCTGGTCGACGACACCCCGTCGATGAAGTTCACCACCGGCATGGACCTGATGCTGCTGCTGAACGTCGGCGGCGCCAAGCACACCAGGGAGAGCATGGTGGAGCGGATCACGCAGGCGGGCCTGCGGATCGACACGGTCCGACCGATCAACCCGTATCTGCACGCCTTCGAGGCCGTGGTCCCGGAAGTGGCCGCCCCGCACTGAGCCGCCGGCCCCGGTCCACGACCGGACGACGCCCCGCAGACTCCGGGTCCGCGGGGCGTCGTCCGTGTCGGGCGCGCCCGCGCTCAGCCGCCGCGCTCCCAGCTGTAGAAGCGGTGCGCCATCGCGTCCTTGGGGCTGCGCCAGGTCGCCGGGTCGTACGCGCTGACGTACGCCTTCAGGTCCTCGCTCAGCCGCTGGAAGTCGGGGTGCTCCGTCACCTTCGCGATCGCCGGGCCCGGCGGCCGGTCCGACTCGATCAGGTGCAGGTACACCTCGCCGAACTGGAACAGGCTGCGCCGGGTGACGCCGACGAGGTGCGGCAGTTCGCCCCGGTCGGACTCGGCGAACAGCTGCGCGATGCCGGGCGCCGCGTCCGGTGCCATCCGGGCGACGATCAGCGCCTGGTGGGTGACGGTCGCGACGGGGTCGGGGCTCATCGCCGCGCCCCCGCCCGCGCTTCGATCTTGTCTCTGATCAGCGCCATCTGGACCTTGGAGTTGCGGTTGATGTTGTCGGTCATCCACGCGTCGTCGACCGGCGCGTCCGGCTTCATCGCGAAGTCCTGCCGCCAGTGCAGCCGGGTGCCGCCGGGCACCTCCGAGTACTCCCAGTGGATGTCCATGTGCTCGAACGGGCCGGTCTCCACGCGGCGGGCGGAGACCTGCCGCTTCTGCCGGTCGGGGGTGCGCTCGGAGACCCAGCTCCACACCTTGCCGTTGTCGTCCGGGTGCATGGTCAGCCGGAAGGTGGTGGTGTCGCCGCGCCGCTGGAGGATCTCGACCGACGCGTACTCGCTGAACAGCTGCGGCCAGTTCTCCAGGTCGTTGGTGATCTCCCAGACCAGGTCCAGGGGGGCGGCGACGGTGATCTCGTTCTCGGTGTGTCCGGGCACGTCAGGCTCCGCTCTTCATCAGGGTGTCGTTGACGAGTTCGAGGAACTCGCGGGGCGTCTTGCAGCGCTCCGCGTCCTGCGGCATCGGATGGCCGAACTGGTTCTCCAGCGTGGCCACGATCCCGAGGAGGCCCAGCGAGTCCAGGCCGTACTCCTCGAAGGGGGTGGTGGGGTTGTCGACCAGCGCGGCGGGGTCGACGTTGATGCCGGCGTTCTTGCGCATCAGGTCGGCCAGTTCGCGGTGGGTGAGGCCGGTCGTGCTGTCCGTTTCGCTCATGGGTCGTACTCCTTCGTGCCCTCGATGCAGGGGTCGGCAGCGGTCAGCGGGGGTCGGCGGTGGTCACTCGGGCGCCGCGCTGCGCAGCACCAGGGCCGCGTTCGACCCCATCAGCCCGCGGCTGAGCACCAGCGCGGTGCGCAGCGGGGTGCGCCTGGCCCGGCCCGTCACCACGTCGATGTCGTGGCAGACGTCGAAGACGTTCGGCGTCGGCGGCACCAGCCCGTGCTCCATGGCCAGCACGGCTGCGGCCACGTCCAGCACCGGGCCGCCGCAGTACGCCCGGCCGATGCCGGTCTTGGGCGCGGTGACCGGGACGCGGCGGCCGTGCGCGCCCAGCGCGTCGACGAGGGCCAGGGCCTCCGCCCGGTCGGCCTCGGGGGTGCCCAGCGCGTCGGCGAAGACCACGTCGACCTCCTCCGGGGCGGCGTCGGCCGCCTCCAGCGCGCCGCGGATCGCCCGGGCCAGCCCCTCGCGGGACTCGGTCCACCGGGAGGGTCCGGTGAAGGTGGCGGCGTGGCCCGCGACGTACGCCCGCGGGCGCACCCCGCGCCGCAGCGCCGTGGACTCCTCCTCGGTGACCAGCATCGCGCCGCCCTCCGCGGGGGCGAAGCCGCAGGCGTCGGAGGTGAACGGCCGGTAGGCGCGGGTCGGGTCGTCGCCGCGGCTCAGCTCCGGGTATCCGAGTTGGCAGACGGCCGAGTAGGGCGCGAGGGGCGCTTCGGTGGAGCCCACGACGACGACGTCGGTGCCGCGGGCGACGGCCGCCGCGGACTGGGCGAGCGCGTCCAGGCCGCCGGCCTCGTCGCTGCACACCACCCCGCAGGGGCCCTTGAAGCCGCCGCGGATGGAGACCTGGCCGGTGGTGGCCGCGTAGAACCAGGCGATGGACTGGTACGGGCCGACGAAGCGGGAGCCGCGGCCCCACAGCTGTTGGAGCTCGCGCTGGCCGAACTCGCCGCCGCCGGAGCCGGAGGCGGTGACCACCCCGACGGAGTACGGCTGGTCCTGGTAGTCGGCGCGGCCGAGCCGGGCGTCGGCGAGGGCGAGTTCGACGGCGGCCATCGCGAAGTGCGTGAAGCGGTCGGTCTGGACCACGAAGCGGTCCTCGATGACCGAACTCGCCTCGAAGTTGCGCACCTCGCCGCCGACGCGCAGCGGCAGCGGCTCGCAGCCGTCGCGGGTGATCCGGTCGAGGACGCTGATGCCCTCCTGGGTCGCCTTCCAGAAGACGTCGGCGCCGATGCCGTTGGGCGCGACGACCCCGATGCCGGTGATGACGGTGCGTCTGTCGGGCCTTGCGCCCGTGGAACTGCCCATCAGGTCCTCCCTCCGGGCCGGGTCATGACGACCGCGGACTGGAATCCGCCGAACCCGCTGCCGACGGAGAGCACGGTGCGCAGCTTCCGCGGGCGGGCGGTGCGCGGCACGTAGTCCAGGTCGCACTCGGGGTCCGGGGTCTCGTAGTTGGCCGTCGGCGGCACCACCTGGCGGTCCATCGCCAGCACGCAGGCCACCAGCTCTATCGCGCCGATCGCCCCGAGCGAGTGCCCCACCATGGACTTGATGGAGCTCATGGGCGTGCGGTGGGCGTGGTCGCCCAGGGAGCGCTTCACGGCCGCCGTCTCGTGACGGTCGTTCTGTTTGGTGCCGGAGCCGTGTGCGTTGACGTAGTCGACGGCGGTGCGGTCGAGCCGGGCGTGGTCGAGGGCTTCCTCGATGGCGCGGGCCATCTCCAGGCCCTCCCTGGTGAGCCCGGTCATGTGGTAGGCGTTGCCGAAGGTGGCGTAGCCGCCGATCTCGCAGTACACGGTGGCGCCGCGGGCCCGGGCGCGTTCCAGCTCTTCGAGCACGAGGACCGCGCCGCCCTCTCCCATGACGAAACCGTCGCGGTCGGCGTCGAAGGGCCGGGACGCGTGCTCGGGGTCGTCGTTGTTGGGGGAGGTGGCCTTGATGGCGTCGAAGCAGGCCACCGTGATCGGGGATATCGGGGAGTCAGACGCGCCCGCCACGACGACGTCCGCGCGGCCCTCCTCGATGGTCTGGAAGGCGTATCCGACGGCGTCCAGGCCCGAGGTGCAGCCCGTGGAGACGGTCTGTACGGGGCCCTTGGCGCCGACCTGTTCGGCCACCGCCGAGGCGAGGGTGGCCGGGGTGAAGGCGCGGTGCAGATGGGGGCCCGCCGGGCGGTGGTCGACCGCCCAGCGGGTGCCGGAGGCGGACACGGCGACGTAGTCGTGCTCCAGTCGCGTGGTGCCGCCGACGGCGCTGCCCAGGGAGACCCCGATGCGCCAGGGGTCCTCGGTGCCGGGGTCTATCCCGGCGTCGCGTATCGCCTCCCGGGCCGCGACCAGGGCGAACTGGATGTACCGGTCCTGGCGGGCGACGTCCTCCCGGTCGAGGCCGTGCTCCGAGGGGTCGAAGTCGACTTCGGCGGCGATCCGGGAACGGAAGCCCGTCGGGTCGAAGAGCGTGATGCCGCGCGTGGCGGTGCGCCCGTTCTCCAGCAGGTCCCAGAACGCCGGGGCGCCGACACCGCCCGGGGCCACGATGCCCACCCCGGTGACCGCCACCCGCCGCCTCATGAAACGGCCCCAGACCGCTGCGGCGGGCTGCCGTGCGGCGCCGCGGCGGGGGTCTCCTCGGTGTCGACGTGGCCGAGTTCGGGCCGGGGGGCGAGCGGGCCGAGGTGGAAGACCATCCGGGCCTCGACGTCGCCGACGTTGCGGAACCGGTGCCGCACGTTCTTGGGGATCAGCAGCCCCTGGTCGGGGCGGATCGGGTGGGTGACGTCGTCCAGGTCCACCTCCAGGAGGCCGCTGACGACGTACACGAACTCCTCCGAGTACGGGTGGTAGTGCTCGCCGATGCGGTCGCCGGGCTGCACGATGGCGAGTCCCATGAACCCGCTGGTCGCCCCGACCGCGGTGGGGGTGAGCAGGGCGCGCAGGTCGCCGCCGCGCCGGGTGTTGGGCTTGCTCTCGCTGAGGTCCACGATGCGTGGGCTGTGCGTGGTCATGCTGGCTTCTTCCTCCGTCTGTGGGTACCGGTCCCGTGCGCCCGGTGGGCGGGTCGCACGGGGCCGGGGCCCGGGGCGTGCCGAGCGGGCGCGGGGTCAGTTCTCTTCCGGTGCCAGCCGGTCGGTGATGAGCTGCATGTCGACGCGGCTGACGTAGCGGGCCACCGTCGCGTCGCCCGGTCGGACGTCCAGGGTGGTGGGGAGCTCGTCGCCGTCGACCAGCAGCCGGGCGAGTGCGGCGGCCTTGCGGGGGCCCTGGACGCCGAGGGCGGCGACCGCGTGGTCCTCGATCGGGCCGCTGACGTCGACCAGTCGGACGACGAGGTCCTCCCGGTGGAAGACGGTGCTGCTGACGATCGGGTACTCGGGGTGCGCCGCGGCGGCCTCGTCCTGTTCGGACAGGAGCCGGGCGACGGCCAGGCCGCAGCCCTCCTTGGCCTCGTAGAAGAGGGCGTGCCGGTTGACCTCGCGCGGCCGGCGGCCCTCCCCGGAGACGTGGTGCACCGCGGGCAGTGCGGCGCGGGTGAAGAAGATCCGGGCGGAGTTGGGGTCGTCCAGGTCCCGGTCCTGCTCCAGATAGGGGTTGATGGCCTCTTCTACGGCCCGCACCTCGGGCTGCCGGGCGACGTGCCGCAGTGCGGCCATCAGGTCGCCCTGCACCTCGATGGCCCGCACGACGCGGTTGCCGTGCATGAAGAGCGAGGTGCGTTGCAGTCGGGTGTGGTCGTCGACGCGGGCGGCCGGTGCGCTGTAGCCGGCGAGGATCTTGGCGACGGTCTCCTCGCTGCCGGGTCGCACCGTGAAGGTGAGGGCGTGGCGCACGACGCCGTCGCCGACGCGCACCGAGGCGCGGGCGTCGGCCGGCGGCCTGCGCTGCTGTTCGGGGGCGACGCTGAACGCCTGTCCGGTCTCCCGCAGCACGTTGAACTTCAGCGACCGGGTGTCCCGCACGCAGGAGTGCAGCGGCTGGACGGTCTGCACGTGCTCCTCGCTGTTGACCCAGGCGAGGAAGGGCGGTGCGCTCTCCCACTCGCTGGTGATCAGCCACTGCGAGGGGTTCTCGATGGACTGGCAGAGCTGGTCGCTGATGTGGCCGGGCACCGAGGCGACGCTGTTGCGCATGTGCTCGTACGCCTCAAGGAACTCCCTCTGGGCGCCTTCGTGCAGGTCCAGCAGCAGGATCACCCGCAGCCGGGAGCCGTCGAAGACGGACTGCGATATGCGTTCCGACAAGGTGGTCATCGGTGTTCACACTCCTTCGCGACCACGCCCGTCGGGCTGCGGGCCCACCCGCTCGTCCGTCGTCCGTCCGTCGCTTGCGTGTTCGGGTCCCTCGTTGGTGTCGGGGTGGTCCGCGCGCCGGCGGCGGGGCGGTGCCCCTCGGCCGGGCGCGGTCGCCCCGACGTGCCGGGGCGCTCCCGTGATCCGATCGTGATCCGCCGGCGCGGGCGGCGCGAGAGATGGACACCATGCGGGTGAATGGGCGGGGGAACCGTTCCTGCACCGGGCACACAGAAGCCATGGAAGAGCCCACGAACGCCATGGACGAACCCACGAAGCAGCCGACGACCGCATCCGCCGCACCGACCGACGAAGCGCCCGCGCACCGGGTGCCGGTGTTGGTCGTGGGCGGGTCCCTGGTGGGCCTGGCCACGTCCCTTTTCCTGAGCCGGCACGGCATTCCGCACCTGCTGGTCGAGAAGCACTCGGGCACCTCCGCGCATCCGCGCGGACGGGGGATGAACCTGCGCACGATGGAGCTGTTCCGGGTCGCCGGGGTGGAGCGGGAGATCCGTGCGGCGTCGGCGGTGCTCGCCGACAACCACGGGATCCTCCAGGCGCGTTCCCTGACGGGGGACGGCGAGGAGTGGCTGTTCCGGGAGATCGACCCGGGCGGCGGCCACACCAGGATCAGCCCCAGCGGCTGGTGCCTGTGCAGCCAGAACGACATCGAGCCGGTGCTGGACGCGCGGTCCCGTCAGTACGGGGCCGATCTGCGCTTCTCCCACGAACTGCTCTCCTTCGAGCAGGACGAGCAGGGCGTGACGGGCGTCGTGGAGGACCGGGAGACCGGGGGGCGCTTCCGGGTGCGGGCGGACTACCTGGTCGCGGCGGACGGGCCGCGCAGCCCGGTGCGCTCACAGCTCGGCATCGGGCAGAGCGGGAACGGCGAGCTGTTCCACAACGTGAGCATGACCTTCACCTCGCACGGGCTGGCCGAGGTCGTCGGCGACCGGCGCTTCATCGTCTGCTACCTCACCAGCCCGGGCGCGGACGGGGCCCTGCTGCCGGTGAACAACCGGGAGCTGTGGGTCTTCCACGCGCCGTGGCACCCCGAGGAGGGCGAGCCGCTCTCCGCCTTCACCGACGAGCGGTGCAGCGACCACGTCCGGGCCGCCGTCGGCGTCCCGGACCTCGACGTGGAGATCACCGGCAAGGCGCCCTGGCACGCGGCCGAAAGGGTCGCCGAGCGCTACTCGTCCGGACGGGTCTTCCTCGCCGGGGACTCCGCGCACGAGATGTCGCCCACGGGCGCCTTCGGCTCCAACACCGGCATCCAGGACGCGCACAACCTGGCGTGGAAGCTGGCGGCCGTCCTGCGCGGCTGGGCGGGACCCGGTCTGCTGGAGACGTACGGCACCGAGCGCCTCCCGGTCGCCCGGGCCACCAGCGCCCGTGCCTCCGCCCGTTCGGCGGAGCACAGCCACCCGGGGTACGCGCCCACCACGTCCGCGAACACCCGTCAGGGCGACGTCCTCACGGTCGCCATGGGCTACTGCTATCCCGAGGGCGCGGTGTTCGGCGCGGACGCGGAGATGCCGGTCGTCCCGGACCGGATGCGGATCACGGCCGAGCCGGGCACCCGGGCGCCGCACCTGTGGGTGACCCGCGCGGGCGAGCGGATCTCCACGCTCGACCTGTACGAGCGGGTGCCGGTGCTGCTGTGCGGGGAGGGGTCCGTGTGGTGCGAGGCGGCCCGCCACGACGCGGCCCGGCTGTCGGTGCCGCTGGAGGTGCTGGCCTTCGGCCACGGCCCGGGTGCGGACCTGGTGCCCCAGGACGAGGTGGACTGGGCCGCGGTGCACGGCGTGGAGCCCGGCGGGGCGCTGCTCGTACGGCCGGACGGTTTCGTCGCCTGGCGTGCGGCCGGTCCCGTACCGGCTCCGGAGGCGGCGGTGGCCGAAGCCCTGACCGCGGTGTTCAGCCTGGACACGCGGAGCCCGGACCAGGAGGTCAGGATGCTCGCCGGGGAGGTGAACGACCCCAGCAGCTCCCGCGTCTGAGCCGGCGGCGCCGACCCGCGGGGCCCGCCCGGGCCGCGCGGGTCCCTCCCCGGCCGCCGCCGAGTGGCCCGTGCGTGCGACGTCCGACCCCACCGTGCGCGGCTGGCCCGCCCCCTGAGGGAGGTGTAGAAAGAGGACATGACCGTACGATCCGGTCGCCCACGCCTACGTGCGCTGCTGGGGATGCTCACCGTGCGCTCCGTCGCGGGCCAGGTCTTCCTCCTCCAGGTCCTGATCGTCGTCCTGCTCGTCGCCGCGGGCATCACCGCGCTCTTCTTCAACGCGCAGTCGGACGGCGACCGCGAGGCGCAGCGCCGGGCCCTCGCCGTCGCGGAGACCTTCGCCAACGCGCCCGGCATGGAGGCGGCGCTGGGGAGCCCCGACCCCACCGCCGTGCTCCAGCCGCGCGCCGAAGCCGCCCGGAAGCCGGCGGGCGTGGACTTCATCACGGTCATGAACACCGAGGGCGTGCGGTACACCAACCCCATCCCGGACCTCATCGGGAAGAAGTTCACCGGCCCGATCGAGCCGGTGCTGAAGGGGGGCACCACCATCGAGCACCTCGACGGTGCCTTCGCCCCGTAC
Source organism: Streptomyces sp. NPDC048057 (assembly GCF_040653095.1). Taxonomy (NCBI): domain Bacteria; kingdom Bacillati; phylum Actinomycetota; class Actinomycetes; order Kitasatosporales; family Streptomycetaceae; genus Streptomyces; species Streptomyces sp. NPDC048057. Next base: position 21,965 of record NZ_JBEZNF010000015.1, on the reverse strand, counting down.
GTGCGGGCCACCGTGCCGGTCCACGCCTCCGACGGCACCGTCATCGGACTGGTGGCGGCCGGAGTGCGGCTGGAGCGGGTGAGAGGGGTCGTCGAGGAGCAGTTCCCGCTGCTGCTCGGCGTCGCCGCCGGCGTGCTGCTGCTCGCCACCGTCGGCACGGCCCTGGTCACCGGGCGGCTGCGGCGTCAGACCCACGGTCTGGGTCCCGAGGAGATGACCCGGATGTACGAACACCACGACGCGGTGCTGCACGCGGTGCGGGAGGGCGTGCTCATCCTCGACGAGGACCGGCGGATCCTCCTCGTCAACGACGAGGCCCGGCGGCTGCTGGGGCTGCCCGCCGAGGTGGAGGGCCGCACCGTCGACGAGTTGGACCTGGACCCGCACACCGCCCGGCTGCTGGCGGACGGTCGGATCGCGAACGACGAGGTGTACCGGGTCGGCCAGCGGCTGCTCGCGGTGAACCAGCGCACCACGGACCAGGCCGGCGGCCCGCCCGGCACGGTCGCCACCATCCGGGACTCCACGGAGCTGGAGGCGCTCAGCGGCCGGGTGGACGTGGCCCGCGAACGGCTGCGGCTGCTGTACGACGCCGGCGAGGAGATCGGCACCACGCTGGACGTGGTGCGCACCTGCGAGGAGCTGACGGGTTTCGCCGCGGCCCGGTTCGCGGACTACGCGACCGTCGATCTGGTGGAGGCGGTGCTGCGGGGCGAGGAGCCGACGTCGACGGGGGCGGAGGCGGACATGCGGCGCACCGCCCTCAGCGGGCCGCGCGACGACACGGCGCTGTTCGCGCTGGGCACCACCATCCGCTTCCTGCCCTCGACGGCGCTGGGCGCGGGCATCATCAACGGCGAGGGCGTCCTCGAAGCGGACCTCGCCGGGTACGGCGGGTGGGAGCAGCAGTCCCAGTCCCGGGCGCGCCGGCTGGTCGCCGCCGGCTTCCACTCGATGGTCGCGGTGCCGCTGCGGGCCCGCGGGGCGATCCTCGGGGTGGCGATGTTCTGGCGCGCCGACCGGCCCCAGCCCTTCGACGAGGACGACCTCTCCCTCGCGGAGGAGTTGGTGGCGCGGGCCGCGGTGAGCGTGGACAACGCCCGCCGCTACTCCCGGGAGCACACCATGGCGGTCACGCTCCAGCGGAGCCTGCTGCCGCGCGGCCTGCCCGAGCAGAACGCGCTGGACGCGGCGTACCGCTACCGCCCGGCGCAGGCGGGCCTCGGCGGGGTCGGCGGCGACTGGTACGACATCATCCCGCTGCCGGGGTCCCGGGTGGCGCTGGTGGTCGGCGACGTGGTGGGGCACGGGCTGCACGCCGCCGCCACGATGGGCCGGCTGCGCACGGCGGTGCACAACTTCTCCACCCTCGATCTGCCGCCGGACGAGTTGTTGTGGCACCTGGACGAGTTGGTGGCCCGGCTCGACCAGGAGGAGACGGAGGGCCTCCCGGAGTCCGCGGGGTCGGCGGGCGACGCGGGCGCCGAGCCGGGGCTGGTGGTCCAGCCGGAGGCCGGGATCACCGGCGCGACCTGTCTGATCGCCATCTACGACCCGGCCACCGGCGCCTGCACGATGGCCCGCGCCGGCCACGTGCTGCCGCTGGTGGTCCACCCGGACGGCACGGCCGCGTTCGCCGCGGTGCCCGGTGGGCCGCCGCTGGGGCTGGGCGGGCTCCCCTTCGAGACGCTGGAGATGGTGCTGCCCGAGGGCAGCACGCTGGTGCTGTACACGGACGGGCTCGTCGAGGACCGCGACCACGACATCGACGAGCGGCTCGCCCTGCTGCGCGACGTCCTGTCCGGTCACGGCGACCGCCCGCCCGAGGAGACCTGCGACGCGGTGCTCACGGCCCTGGTGCCCGAGAAGCCCCGCGACGACATCGCGCTGCTGGTCGGCCGCACCCGGCTGCTGAGCCCCTCCCAGGTCGCCGAGTGGGCCGTGCCGTCGGATCCGTCGGCGGTGGGCGACGTACGGGCCCGGGTGGCCCGTACGCTCACCGACTGGGGCCTGGAGGAGGAGGCGTTCACGACGGAGCTGATCCTCAGCGAACTGGTCACCAACGCCATCCGCTACGCCGTCGGCCCGATCCGGGTGCGGCTCATCCGGGACCGGGCCCTGATCTGCGAGGTGTCCGACCACAGCAGCACCTCCCCGCATCTGCGCCAGGCGGCGAACACGGACGAGGGCGGCCGTGGGCTGTTCCTGGTGGCGCAGTTCGCGGACCGCTGGGGCACCCGCTACACGACGGACGGCAAGGTCATCTGGACCGAGCAGCCGCTGTCCCGGGACGAGCCGCCGGACGACTGAACCGCCGTGCCCCTAGGGTCTTTCGTTCGGATCAGGCTGGAGCCCAGCAAGATCCGTGAGACAGGCCCCGGCGTCAGGAAGCGGTGTCGCGGCGGCGCTTGACGTACCAGAGCGCGCCGCCGGCGCCGGCCGCCACGACGAGCACGCCGGCCGTGACCGCGACGAGCGCCCCGTTGCCGTCGTCGTCGCCGCCGTCGGCGTTCGCCTTCGGCTGTGCCGCCGAGCCGGCCGCGTCCGACGGGCTCGTGGCCGCGGCGGAGCCCGAGGGCACCGAGGTCGGCGAGTCCGTGCCGCGGTCGGGGCCGGCGGATGTCGCGGGCTGCCCGGGAACGTTCGACGGCGGGGCGGTGGGGCGGAAGGGGACGGGCCTGGCGTCGGGGGCCTTGGGCTTCAGCGCCAGCACCGGCGCCGGGTTCTCGGACTTCGCGCCGCCTTCGGGGACCTCGATCCAGCGGGCGACCTGGCCGTCCGCGTAGGTCTCCATCACCTTGAACACCAGTTTCCTGACGTCCGGCAGTTGGTGGACGACGACGCTGTGCACGGCGTCGGTGCCGATCGCCAGGGGTTTGCCGCTGACGAGGTATCCGCCTTGGTTCTGGGCGAACCGCCAGCCCTTGGGCGCCTGCTTCAGGCTGACCGTGCCGGGCGACATGCCCTCGGGGAGCACGACCTGGATCGCGCTGAGGCCCGCCTTGCGCGACTCGGCCTCGGAGGTGAACGTCACGGTCACGTTGGTGGCGAGGGCGCGCGCCTCGGACGCCTCGACGTGGGCGTGGGCCGCTGCCGACGGGGCGAGGGCGAGCACGGCGACGAGCACGGCGGCAGCCGCGGGCACCGTGCGCCGGGCGGCGCGGGACAGTCGGGACGTCCTCATGGTTCTCCTCGGATCGTGCGGTGCGCGAGCGACGCCGTTGGTGCCGCGTCCTGGGGGTGACGGGAACATCATTCCCGAACGCACCCTGGAATCGGGCCTGTTCGATCATCGACCTCAAGATGCCGATACCCCCATGGGGTATATTGGGAGGCGTCCGAATGCCCTTGGGCGCAGAGGAGTTCGTCATGGCGACCCAGCAGACCCCGCAGGCTGTCGACGGCACCACCGCCGAGGGATACGAAGCGGTGCGCCGCGTCTTCCAGGAGCTGGTGGACGAGGGCCAGGAGACCGGCGCGGGCCTCTCCGTCTGGCGCAACGGAGAGGAGGTGGTCCGGCTCGGCGGCGGCTGGGCGGACGCGGGCCGCACCCGGCCCTGGCGCCACGACACCCTCGTCCAGCCGTACTCGGTGTCCAAGCCCTTCACCGCGCTCGCCGCGCTGGTGGCCGTCCGCGCCGGATCGCTGGAGCTGGACCGCCCGCTCGCCGACACCTGGCGGGAGTACGCCGGCAACGGCAAGGACCGGGTCACCCTGCGGCACGTCCTCACCCATCAGGCCGGACAGCCCCGCTTCCCCGCGTCGGCGGCGGGCCTCGACCCGTTGGACGATGCCGCGCTGCGCGCGAGCCTGGCCGCCGCGCCGCTGGAGTACGCGCCCGGCACCCGCATCGGCGAGCACGCGCTGACCTACGGCCATCTGATCGACGGCGCCCTGCGCGCCGGCGCCGGGACCACCCTGGGCGAGCTGTTCAACGAGGAGGTGCGGCCGGCCCTCGGGCTCGACGCCTGGTTCGGGGTGCCGGACGACGCCCTGGGGCGCGTCGCCGACCTGGAGCACGCGCATCCGGCGTGGCGTGCCGAACTCCCCTCGGCCCCCTGGCTCCAGGTCCCCGCCGGCCCGCTCGACCCCGCCGTGACGAACTCGGCCGACTGGCGGCGGTCGGTGTTCGGCGCGGTGAACCTGCACGCCGACGCCTCGTCCGTGGCCCGGTTCTTCTCCCGGCTCACGGACGCGGGCGGACCGCTGCGGCAGTTGCTGGGCCGGGAGCTGCACCAGGCGTACGTCACCCCCCAGGTCACCGGCCACGACGACCTCTTCGACACCGAGCTGACCTGGACCCTGGGGCTGCTCGTCGACCGGCACAAGATCGCCAAGGGCGGCATCGGCGGTTCGGCGGGCTGGTGGTCGCCGGGGCAGGGCCACGCCGTCGCCTATCTGACCCGCCGACTGGGCGACCACGGGCGCGCGGCGCGCATCGCGGCGGCCCTCGGCGACGACCTGACCGTGACCCCGATGGAGAGCTGAGCGCCGCCCCGGGGGTCCTGGCTCAGATCGCGTACCGCCAGACCGTGACCATGTACGCGCCGTACCAACTGCCGAAGAGCGTCGCCCCCACCAGGACGAGCACGGCCGTACGGGGCCGGGCCCGGCCCAGTGCCCGGGCGAAGGGCAGCAGGAAGATCAGTGCGGGCACGAGGAGCCGCAGCTTGGAGTGGTAGTAGTTGCTCTGCGCCAGGGTCAGGACGACCACCGTCGTGCCGTACACCAGCAGCGGGGGCCAGGCGTCGCGGCGCCAGGCCACCGCGGTGGCGACGACCGCGCCGACGAGGAGCACCGCGGTGCTCACCGGCACCCAGCCGTCACCGCGCTCGAAGGTGTCCCGGAGGAAGGAGAAGAAGCCCGCGCCGTTGTCCCAGGCGGTTCCCCAACCGGCTTCCTGGATCAGGAACCAGGCGTCCCACTGGCCGGCGCGCACGCCCACCCACAGCAGGTACGCGGGGGTTCCGACGCAGGCCAGCGCCACCGCCGCGAGGGGGCGCCACTCCAGGCGCCCGGCGCGGCGCAGGGCGAGCAGGGCGGCCAGGGCGAGCGCCACCGCGAGGGCGAAGGCGGCGGGGCGAGTCAGCCCGGCCAGCAGTCCGGCGAAGCCCGCGGTCAGCCAGGCGCCGCGGTGCGCGGCGAGCAGGGCGGCGGCGGCCAGGGCGACGAACAGGGCCTCGCTGTAGCCCATCAGGAACGTGAGGGCCATCGGCTGGGCGCCGGCGAGGAGCACGATCCCCACCGTCGCGGTGCGCTGGTCGTACAGCCGGGTCAGCAGGGCGTGGACGGCGAACATCGCGCCCACCAGCGACAGATGCGCGATCACCAGGGCCGCGGCGCCCGCGTCGAGGCCGGTGGCGCGGTGCAGTCCCCCGGTGAGCAGGGGGAAGAGCGGGAAGAACGCGAGGTTGTTGCCGCCGATCTCGCCCGTCTCGGTACGGGTGAAGCCCTCGGGGTACCCGTCGGTGGCTATGTCCAGGTACAGCAGCGCGTCCCAGGCCAGCAGCCGGTCGCGTATGCCGGGGCCGCCGGGCGGGATCATCACGGCCAGCACCGCGAGGTGGACGAGGGTGCTCGACACGTACGTGCCGAGGACGGTCCGCACGACGCGCCCGCCGGCGCCGGGACGCCCGTCGGGGGCCGACGCCGTGGGCCCTTCCGCGTCCGCTTCCCCGTCCGCCGCTGACGGGGTCTTCTTCGACGGCCCGGGCTGCGCGGGCACCAGGGAGGTGCCGGCGGCGGACGTCGGGGCGTCGGTCAGGATCGGATCGGCCATCGTGCTCCTCGCAGGTCGGACTTCGCCGTCCTTACGTTCCTCGACGGCACTCTGGTTGACATGGCGTGACGCGCATCACGTCGCGCGGGTTCCCGGTTCCTCGCGGCCCGGTCGCGGGCCGGGCTCAGCCGCCCGAAGGCGTGGCGCCCCGCGGCAGTTCGGGGGAGGTCGGCGACGCGGTCGGCGCGTTGCCCGGGAAGGTGGCGGGCGGCGCGGTCGGGTCGCCCGTGGGACCGGTGCGCGTGGGGTCGGCCGTGGGCGTCGGGTCCGTGGTGGCCGGCGCGGGCGGGCTCACGTCGACCGACGGCACGGCGGGCGGCGCCGGTTCGCCGCCGCGGCCCGTCACCAACAGCGCCACCACCGACGCCGCCGCGCACAGCAGGCCCGCGCCCGTCACCGCGGTCGCCCTGCGGCGTCTGCGACGCCGGCCGCGGGCCTCGATGGTGCGGGCGTCCACGGGCCTGGCGCGGCGCGCGGCCAGCTCCGCCGCGGTGCGGAGCCGGTCCGCCACCAACTCGTCGTGGTCAGGCATCGCGGCTCTCCCCGGTCGGTACGTGCTGGGCGCGGTCGATGAGGTGGGCGGCGAGCTTGCCGCGCGCCCTGGAGAGATGGGTCTTGACGGTCCCCGTGGACCGTCGGGTCTCGGCGGCGATCCGATCCACGGACAGGTCGCACACGTAGTACAGCGCGGCGCACAGCCGCTGGCGGGCGGGCAGCTCGCGCAGCGCCCGCTCCAGGTCGACCGCGGACGGGTCGGGTCCCGCGCTGACCGTCGCATCGGCCCGGCGCCGCCAGGCCCGCTGCCCCCGCAGCACCCGCCGCCAGCGGCTCACCGCGAGCCGCCACGCGACCGTGCGCACCCACGCCTCCGGCCCGAGGTCCTCCGCCAGCTTGCCGCGGTGCCCCCACGCCCGTACGAACGCCTCCTGCACCACGTCCTGCGCCTCGTGGAAGTCACCGGTCATGACGTACAGCTGCCCGGTGAGCCGGTGGACGGAGCGTGCGTAGAAGTCCTCGAACTCCTCCTCGGTCAAACGTCGGCTCTCCTCACAGATGTACGGGGCAGGTGTACGGGTACCCGCTGACGTTACGCGGCGGTGCGGCGGGTGGGACGGCGGGTCGCCGGGTACGCGTACGGGCGCGCGCCCGGTGCCGGGGGTGGGGACTCCCGCGCCTCGCGGCGGCGTTCGACGCCCGGGGTGCGGGCCGGCCCGCGTCCGGCCGCGCCGCGGGTGTGGGCGAGATCACGCGCCCAGGCGCAGGTTCCAACGGCCGGATCGTCCGGACAGCTCCGTCACCGCCAACGGCCGTACGTCCAGCCGCCAGAACACCGGCGGCGGCAGGCGCAGCGCGTGCACGACCGCGGCGCGCACGACGGCGGGCTCGGCGACGGCGAGCACCCGCCCTGCGTGGGCGAGCCCGTCCAGCCAGCCGCCGACGCGCTCGCACAGCGCGAGCAGCGACTCGCCGCCGTGCGGCACCGCCGCGGGGTCCCCGAGCCATGCGGCAACGGCGTCGGGCTCCCCCGCGGCGACGTCCGCGAGGGTGCGCCCGCGCCACCGCCCCATGTCCCAGTCGCCGAGGGCGTCTTCGACGGCGGCGGTTCGCCCGAGGACGTCGGCGGTCTCCCGACAGCGCTTCGACGGCCCGGTGTACGTGGTGCCCGCTCGCGCCACGCGCCCCGCGACCCCGCGAACGGCGACCTCTTCGCGGCCCCCCACCCCGCCCTCGCCCCCGAACACCGCGTCCGCCCCGTCCAGGGCGCCCCCGGTCGCCAACAACATCACCCGCAAGGTCATCCCGTTCCCCCTTGGCATACCCGCCGTTTCTCGACGAGAGCGTTGGCCCCGACGCTCCGGTGGGGCTTGTTCGCGCAGTTCCCCGCGCCCCTGAATGCCACGCCCTGCGGGCGTTGGCAAGCCCACTCCGCCCACGGATGAGCGACGTGCCCAGGCCCCTCACCTCACACGCTCGGTACGCCCAGGCAACCCAGGGGCGCTGGGGGTACCACCACGCCCTCTGGGCGTAGGGGGTGGAACCGCGCGAGAAACCCACCACCGGGGCGTCGGGGCCAACGCTCCCGCGGGGGAACGGCGATGGCGCCGCATCGCCCGAGCTCCCCCGAGCCCCCAACCCCGTCTGGCTTGGGCGAGTCTTGACCAAGGGGTGCCCTCGGGGTTGCCTCAGGGCGTGGCGGCGACGGGGTCGCACGCGGTACGGTCACGTGTACATGACGAAGGTGTGACGGAAGTCCGGTGGGAATCCGGCACGGTCGCGCCACTGTGAACCCGCCCCGAGCAACACGCACCGCAGGGGACGGGCAGTCAGACCCCACACCTTCGCCGAGGCACTCTCAAGGCACCACGAACGGGACGCGTCGCTCCCCACTGGAGGTTCTGCCATGGCCCACTCCATCACCCCTGCCGCCGCACCCGTCACCGGTTCCGCAACCGCACCGGGCGCCGCGGTCACGCCCATCTCGCTGAAGGCCGTCGCCCCGTGGGCCGCGTTCTTCGGCGTGTTGATGCTGGTGCTGCTCTACTTCGTCGGCGCCGAACAGGGCGCCGTCGCCGTCATCTCCGGGGAGACCGTGCACGAATGGGTGCACGACGGCCGTCATCTGCTCGGCTTCCCCTGCCACTGACGACCGCCGATGAACTCGACATCCGTCAGGGCCCTGCTCGTGCGGGGCATGCTCGCGGGCCTGATCGCCGGGGCGTTCGCACTGGTCGTGGCGTACTTCCTCGGTGAGGGGCCGGTCGATGCGGCCATCGCCTTCGAGGAGGCGCACAGCGAGGGCCACCACGAGGGCGGCGAGGAACTCGTCAGCCGCACCGTGCAGTCCACCGCCGGGCTCGCCACCGGCGTCCTCGTCTTCGGGGTCGCCGTCGGCGGCATCGCGGGGCTCGCGTACTGCGTGGCGCTCGGCCGCATCGGTCGGTTCGGGCCGCGCGCCACCGCCGCGCTGGTCGCGGGCGGCGCCCTGCTCGGCGCGTACGTCGTGCCGTATCTGAAGTACCCGCCGAACCCGCCCGCCGTCGGCGACCCCGACACCATCGGGGAGCGCACCACGCTCTACTTCCTGATGATCGTGTTGAGCGTGCTGCTCACGGTCGCCGCGATCCTCGTCGGCCAGCGGCTGGCGCCCCGCCTCGGCAACTGGAACGCCACCGTCGCGGCGGCGGCCGGGTTCGTCGTCGCGGTCGGGCTGGCCTTCGCCTTCCTGCCGTCCTTCGACGAGGTGCCCGAGGGCTTCCCGGCGGCCGTGGTCTGGGAGTTCCGGCTGGCGACGCTGGCGATCCACGCCACCTTGTGGACCGTCTTCGGGCTGGTCTTCGGCGAGTTGGCCGAGCGGCTGCTGACACCCCGCAGGGCCGACCGCCGCACCCCCGCGGCAAGGACCTCCGCACCGGTCGGCTGAGCCGACCGACCACAGCCGTGCGCCCCCACCGGATGCGATCGGATGCCCGGTGGGGGCGCACAGACCAAGCCCGCTCAGCCGCCGTAGGAGACGGTGATCTGCTGCGGTGCGCGGTCGGCCGCGCCCACGCAGCGCGCACGGGTCGCGGGCTGGTCGGGCGTGGCGGTGAGCTTGCCGACGACCTCCGTCAGGCAGTGGCTGAGCGCCTGCTGCCCGTAGTAGTTGGGGTGCAGCACCTCCCGCGCCTCGTCGGCGGGCAGCTGCACCCGCGCCCGGGGTACGTAGCGGGCCCACTGCGCCTGCGCGGCGGTCGGCGACGTCACGGTGCCGTCGGCCGCGAACGACGTCTGGAGCGGCTGGCTGCCGCACACCTGGTGGCCCTCCAGCAGCCGGCCCAGTTCCACGAAGTCCGCGCCCTCGGCCTTCGCGGCCTTCTTGATCTCGGCGTTGAGCGCCCGCCCGATGTCCTTGGCGAGCCACTGGAGGTCACGGTTGTAGAAGGGGCAGCCGTACGCGCTCCAGCGGTCCCAGCTGTTCTCGTCGTGCGCGTCGGTCGCGGGCGCCTCGCCCGACGCCAGCGGCAGCGGGTAGGACTGGAGGACGATCCGCGGCGCGGACCCGGTGCCCTCCACCGCGGCGCGCACCGCCCGCACGGCCTTGGCGACCTTCTCCCCCACCGCCGCGGTGCGTTCGCCGGCCGGGCCGGTGATCGCCGGGTCGGTGGAGCAGTAACGGTTGTCCTTCCAGGCGTCGGCGCAGGTCGCCATGGTGTCCGTCAACCGGACGTCCGTCCCGCCGACCGAGACGACCACGGCGCTCACGTCGTTCTCGGTGGCCAGCTTCCGCAACTGCTCCAGCTGGGCCTCCTGGGTCTCCACCGGTCGCGACAACTGCTCGGTCGCCGCCCCCGAACAGGCGATGTTGAGGTGGCGGCCGGCGTCGCCGGCGGCCAACACCACGGCGTCCGAGCGCCGGCAGTCGGCGGTGTAGATCTTCTCCAGGGCGACGCCCGCGGACCGGGTGCGGTCGGTGGCGTCCCTCAGCTCCTGGGGCACGCCGCCGTTGTTCTTCAGCCCCTCCGCGTTGCCCGCCCACCGGGCGCCCTCCCCCGCCAGGAAGCCGTCGCCGACGGTCACCACCACCCGGGGCCGCGCGGGCGTCGGCTTGGGGTCCGTCTGGTGAGTGATGTCGGGCTGGGGGACGCCCTCGCCGGGCGTGCCCGGGTGGGGCGTGGCCGGCGCCGGCTCGGCGGGCTCCGTCGCCAGGGGCCGCGGGGCGGCGGCGGTCGCCGCGGGCGAGCCGAGGGCGACGGCCGCGGGGACGACGGCCAGCGCGCACAGGGCGACCAGGGCGGTGCGGGTGCGGCGGGTCCTGCGGCCTTGACGGGGCGGGGCCGCGGGGGCCCCGGTGGGGAGTTCGGTCATCGGTGGAGTCCTCGGTCGGTGTTTTCCGTGGGGTCGGGTCGTTCCGTGGCCCCCCTGGGTCCTCATTGAGTGGCCCGGTGCGCGCCCGGGACGGCTGGCCACGCCCGTGGCGCCGGGAGATCACCCGTTCGGATCGGCCGCAGGGCCGCCGCCGCGCCGTCGACTCCGGGGGGTGTCCGATTCGTTCAAGACCTGCCGCGCGGCCCGCTCCTACGGTGGGGACATGACCGTACGACTCGACGCGATCAGCATCGTGGCCGCCGACATGGCCGCCTCCCTCTCCTTCTACCGCCGCCTCGGGCTGGACCTGCCCGCCGACGCGGACGCCGCTGCGCACGTGGAGGCCGTCCTCCCGGGCGGGCTGCGCGTCCTGTGGGACACCGAGGACGTGGTGCGCACCTACGACCCCGCCTGGACCCGCCCGCAGGGCGGCGACCGGCTCGGCCTCGCCTTCCGCTGCGAGGGCCCCGAAGCCGTCGACGCGCTGCACGCGGAGCTCGTCGACGCCGGCTACCGCAGCCATCTGGCGCCGTGGGACGCCGTGTGGGGGCAGCGCTACGCCGTCGTGCTCGACCCCGACGGCGCGGGCGTCTCGCTCTTCGCCGACGCGCAGTAGTCGCCGAGCGTCATGCCGGCCAGGGCCCGCACCTCCCGCGCGAAGTGCGCCTGGTCGGCGTAGCCCGCGGCGAGCGCGGCCCCCGCGTACGGCGCGCCGCGCCAGACGAGCGCGAGCGCCCGCTGGAGCCGTAGCACCCGGGCCAGGGTCTTGGGTCCGTAGCCGAAGCCCACCAGGGCGCGGCGGTGGAGCTGGCGCGCCCCGAGGCCCACCGCACCGGCCGCCGCGGCGACACTCGCCCCGTCGTCCAGCAGCCGGGCGACCTCGCGCAGCAGCGGGTCGAAGGGCGCGTCGGCCGCGCGGGCGAGCACGACGTCCTCCAGGGCGGCGGCCGGGTCGGGCGCGGCGTCGATCCGCTCCGTCAGCCGGCGCGCGGCCCGGGCGCCCCACAGGTCGGCCAGGTCCACCCGGCGGTCCAGGAGTTCGTGCGCGGGCACCTTGAGGACGGCGGGCGCGGTGCCCGGCGCGAAGCGCACGCCCGCGTGCCGGCGCGGACCGCCCTCCCCCGGTGCGTACGCCCGGGTGTCCGGGCCGGCCACGAAGAGCCGGCCCGGGGTCCACAACAGGTCCATGCAGCCGTCGGGCAGCACCGGCCGCGCCGGCGCGTCGGCCGTCTGCTCCCGCGTCCACAGCACCGCGCCGTCCACGGCGGCGCTGGGGCGTTCCTGGTACATGGTTCCGAGGTTACGTAAGGGGCCTCAGGGGCCGTCCGTGGGGCGGTTGCGCCCGTTGACCTCGGGCGGGGGGCCCGGCTTGCTCTGGGCGTCGGGGCGGTCCGTCTTGGCCGGGTGCAGGATGCGGGACTTCACGTCGTCCGGGGGCAGGAAGCGGGACCAGCGCTCGGGGAACTCCGACGGCATGTCGCCGGAGCCGCCGTCCGCGTCGGCGGCGTCAGCGTCGTCCGCGTCGTCTGCGTATCCCTCGTACAGCCGGGCCGCTTGCGCCCGGGCCAGCACCTCCACCGCCTGCGCCTCGCGCAGCCGCTCGTTGGCGGCGCGCGCCGCCGCGGTGGCGACGGACGGCCAGACGCGGTCGATCGCCGCGTTCACGGCCGCGCCGACGAGCACGGCGAAGGCGGAGATGCCGATCCACAGCAGCACCGCGATGGGCGCGGCCAGGGAGCCGTAGATCGTGGGGCCCTCGACGGTGCTGGTGAGGTAGATCCGGAGCAGGAAGCTGCCGAGGACCCACATGCCGAGGGCGACGAGCGCGCCGGGCACGTCCTCGATCCAGGGCGAGCGCACCGGCACGGAGACGTGGTAGAGCGTCGTCAGGAAGGCGACGGAGAGCAGGATCACCACCGGCCAGTACAGGACGGTGACGACGGTGTTGCCCCAGGGCACCAGCTCCACCACCCGGTCGGGGCCGACGACCGCGAGCGGCAGCACGACCGCGCCGATGAGCAGGGCGACCAGGTAGAGCAGGAACGCCAGCAGCCGGGTGGCGACGATGCCGCGGTGGCCGTCGAGGCCGTACATGACGGTGATGGTGTCGATGAAGACGTTCACCGCCCGGGAACCGGACCACAGGGCGATCGCGAAGCCGATGGAGATCAGGTCGGGCCGGCCGCCGTGGGTGACGTCGGACAGCAGGGGCTTGGCGATGTCGTTGACGCCCCGGTCGGACAGCACGGTGCCGACCGCGCCGAGGATGTTCTGCTCGATGGAGGCGACCGTGGTGGTGTCGGTCCAGGAGTCGATGTAGCCGAGGAGCCCGAGCAGACCCATCATCAGCGGCGGCAGCGACAGCAGGGTGAAGAACGCCGCCTCCGCCGCGAGGCCGAGGATGCGGTACTCGATGCAGGAGTTGACGGTGTCCTTCAGCAGCAACCAGGCCATCCTCCGCTTGGAGACGTTCCGGTAGAGGACGCGGGCCCTGTGGAGCCGGCCCGATGACCGTTCGGGTGTTTCTTTTGCTGCCTGCACCTCCTTACCGTATCGGCATGGCGACTAGCACCCACACAGTGACCAACCAGGCTCCGCCCCTGGTGGGGTACGACGTCTACGCGTCCGACCGTGCGCTGACCGAGGCCGTCGAGCGCCATGTGGCGCCGGAGCTGAGCGAGGTCGTACGGGAGGAGCTGAGCGGGCTGGGTCGTACCGCGGGGTCGGCGCAGGCCCAGGAGTGGGGGGCGCTGGCCAATGAGAACCCCCCGAAGCTGCGGACCCACGACCGGTACGGCAACCGGATCGACGAGGTCGAGTTCCATCCCTCCTGGCACCGGCTGTTGGGGCACGCCGTGGGTGCGGGGCTCACCGACGCCTGGGGGCGGCCGGCGGGGCACGTGCGGCGCGCCGCCGGCTTCCTGGTCTGGACGCAGACGGAGGCCGGGCACGGCTGTCCGCTGTCGATGACGCACGCGGCGGTGCCGGCGCTGCGGACCGATCCGGAGCTGGCGGCCGAGTGGGAGCCCCGGCTGACCTCGCACGTGTACGCGAAGGAGCTGCTGCCGGCCGGCCGGAAGCCGGGCGCCCTGTTCGGCATGGGGATGACGGAGAAGCAGGGCGGCAGCGACGTCCGGGCGAACACGACGTCGGCGGTGCCGCTGGCGGGCGGGGCCGGGGAGTACGTCCTGACCGGGCACAAGTGGTTCTGTTCGGCCCCGATGTCGGACGGCTTCCTGGTGCTGGCGCAGGCCCCGGGAGGGCTCACCTGCTTCCTGGTGCCCCGGGTGCTGGCGGACGGCACGCGCAACGTCTTCCGCATCCAGCGGCTCAAGGACAAGCTGGGCAACCGCTCCAACGCGTCGAGCGAGGTGGAGTTCGAGGGCACGTGGGCGCGGCGGGTCGGCGAGGAGGGCCGGGGCGTGCGGACCATCATCGAGATGGTCGCGGCCACCCGGCTGGACTGCGTGGTGGGTTCGGCCGCGCAGATGCGTCAGGCGGTGGCGCAGGCGGTGCACCACGCGGCGTACCGCAGCGCCTTCGGCGGGCTGCTGATCGACAAGCCGCTGATGCGCAACGTGCTGGCGGACCTGGCACTGGAGTCGGAGGCGGCGACAGTGCTGGCCCTGCGGCTGGCGGCGGCGTACGACGCGGACACGGACCAGGAGCGGGCGCTGCTGCGGCTCGCGGTGCCGGCGGCGAAGTACTGGGTGACCAAGCGCTGCACGCCGACGGTGGGCGAGGCGCTGGAGTGCCTGGGCGGCAACGGGTACGTGGAGGAGTCCGGGATGCCGCGGCTGCTGCGCGAGGCGCCGCTGAACTCGATCTGGGAGGGCGCGGGCAACGTCCAGGCGCTGGACGTGCTGCGGGCGCTGCAAAAGGAGCCGGGGGCGCTGGACGCGTTCCTCCAGGAGGTCGGGCAGGCGCGCGGTGCGGACCACCGGCTGGACGGGGCGATCAAGGACCTGCTGACCGAGTTGGCCGACCTCGACGGCATCGAGGGGCGGGCGCGGCGGCTGGTGGAGCGCATGGCGCTGGTGCACCAGGGGTCGCTGTTGGTGCGCTGGGCCCCGTCGGAGGTGGCGGACGCGTTCTGTGCGTCGCGGCTGGGTGGGGAGTGGGGCGCGGCGTTCGGGACGCTGCCCGGCGGGCTGCCGACGGAGGCGATCGTGGAGCGGGCGCGGGCGGTGGTGTGACGGCGGCGCCGAACGGGCGTTTGGGGCGCGCCGCGCTTCTGCGGGCATCGCGATCAAAAGGGTTTGGCACCCGGTATTGCGGGCGCCGCCCACAAAGATGATCATGGTCGGGGTGGTGCTGCGCCGACACGGCACCACCCCTCGCGCTGTACACCTTCGTACACACGCACGCCCATTCGCGAGGGTTGCAGGGGGTTGCAGCCATTGCGAACTATCGCCGCATCACGGGTACGCCAGCCGTACCGCGGCCGAGGAGGACCTCCGCGTCGTGGCCACCAAGCCGATCGATCTGGCCCAGCTCGCCGCCATGGACCTGGCGGAGGCCACCAGACTGCTGAAGGGGGTGCGGGAGGCCACGCTCAGCGGGCGTCGTTCGCCGGTCGGACCCAGGGCGGACATCGAGGAGTCGTGGCAGCGGCTGCTGCGGACCGGGCTCGACCCCGACCGGGGGAGGCGGCCCGGGATGCTCCCCCGCGACGAGGTCGAACGGCGCCGCGGCGAGTCCCCGTTGCGCGAGGTCCTCCCGGTGCTGCGCGAGGGCCTGGTGTCCATCGCGGACGCGGCCCAGCACATCGTGACCGTCGCGGACGCGGACTGCCGCCTGCTGTGGCGCGAGGGCAAGGCCACGGTGCTGCGCAAGGGCGACACGCACGGCTTCGTCGTCGGCTCCGACTGGAGCGAGGAGCTGACCGGGACCAGCGGCATCGGCACGGTCCTGATCGCCCGTCGGCCGCTGCACGTGCACGCCGCGGAGCACTTCGTCGCCGCGTACCACTCCTGGACGTGCGCCGGCTCCCCGGTCACCGACCCGCGCGACGGCCGGCTGATCGGCGTCGTCAACGTCAGCGGTCCGCTCGCCACCGTGCACCCCACCACGCTGCCGCTGGTCACGGCCGTCGCCCGGCTCGCCGAGGCGGAGCTGCGCACCCGTCACCTCACGGCGCTGGAGCGGCTGCGGAGCGTCGCCCTGCCACTGCTGGGCAGGATGACCGGGCGGGCGGTGGTGGTGGACGCCAACGGCTGGCCCGCGGCCGTCATCGGCATGCCGCCTCCGCCGGGCCGACTGCAACTGCCCCGCCACCCCGCGGCCGGCCCGTGCTGGATCCCCTCCCTGGGCACGGCCACCGTCGAGCCGGTACCCGGCGGCTGGCTCGTCCGGGTCACCGGCCTCGGCGGCCCCGGCCCGGTCGCCAGGATCGCCCTCGACCTCAGCCGGCCCCGGCACGCGACCGCGACGGTCTCCGGGGAGGCCGGCAGCTGGGTGCAGGAGCTGAGCCCGCGCCACGCGGAGCTGCTGTGCACGCTCGCCGTCCACCGCGACGGCCGCAGCGCGGCCCAGCTCGCGGAGCACCTGTTCGGCGACCCGACGCGCACGGTCACCGTCCGCGCGGAGATGTCCCGGCTACGCCGCCAACTCCCCCACGTGCTCGCCAGCCGGCCCTATCGATTCGCGGACGGCATCGACGTGGAGGTGCTGCGCAGCCCGCACGCGGACCCCTACTCCTGTTGATCCGGGGACCGTTGACCCCGCCGGCGGCGCCATCACCGCGATAATCGTTCGCGCCCGCGAACGGCGGGCTGGTTGACTCCTGCGCCGTGACAGGACTCAACGATCCCGCCTTCTTCGACCGTTACGCAACCGACTACGACGAACGCAACTGGATCGATCCCGCCGGCCCCGTTGACGTACTGGCCGAGCTGACGCCCAAGGGCGGACGCGCCCTCGAACTCGCCATCGGCACGGGCCGCGTCGCCCTCCCCCTGACCGAGCGCGGAGTGCGGGTGGAGGGGATCGACGGCTCACCCGCGATGGTGGAGCAGCTGCGCGCCAAGCCGGGTGGCGCCGAGATCCCGGTCACGATCGGCGACATGGCCGACGTGGCGGTGGAGGGCCCCTTCCACCTCTCGTACCTCGTCTACAACACGCTCTACAACCTGCCGAGCCAGGAGCGCCAGATCGACTGCTTCCGCAACGTGGCGGCGGTGCTGGCGCCGGGCGGGGTCTTCGTGGTCGAGGGGTTCCTCGTCGACCTGGCGCAGTTCGACCGGCACCAGCGGGTGGCCACCCGCGGGCTGACCGAGGACTCGGTGCGGATGGAGTTCCTGGTCCACGACCCGGTGGAGCAGGCGATCACCTTCCAGCGGGTCGCCTTCAGCGAGGCCGGCACCCGGCTGAGCCCGCTGCGGCTGCGCTACGTCTGGCCGAGCGAGCTGGACCTGATGGCGCGGCTCGCCGGGCTGCGGCTGCGGCACCGCTGGGCCGGCTGGGACCGCTCCCCCTTCACCCGGGACAGCGGCAGCCACGTCTCGGTGTACGAGAAGGCGTGACCGGGGCGGCCGGGGAGCCACCCCGCTTGGGGGCGGGCGCGGACACGTGGTTCCCTGGCCGCATGAGCATCCGCGTCACCACCTGGTCCCTCGAACAGACCTCGCCCGCCGACCTGCGCCCCGCCCGGCCCGCCGGCGCGGACGTCACCGTCGTCCGGGCCGAGGTGCCCTCGCCCGAGTTCAGCCGGTTCCTGTACACGGCCGTCGGCGGGGACGTCACCTGGACGGACCGGCTCCCGATGACGTACGAGCAGTGGGAGCAGGCGCTGGCCCGGCCCGGCACCGAGACCTGGGTGGCGTACGAGAAGGGGACGCCCGCGGGGTACGCGGAGATCCAGGCGCAGGACGAGGGCTCGGTGGAGATCGTCTACTTCGGGCTGATCGCCGCCTTCCGCGGGCGCGGCATCGGCGGACACCTGCTCTCGTACGCCACCGCCCGCGCCTGGGACCTCGCGGACCGCTGGCCCGGGCTCGCGCCGACCAAGCGGGTGTGGCTGCACACCTGCTCCAAGGACGGTCCGCACGCCATGGACAACTACGTCCGGCGCGGCTTCACGCTCTTCACGACGGAAGAGACGGACGAGCCCGAGCAGC
Organism: Streptomyces sp. NPDC048057; assembly: GCF_040653095.1. Lineage (NCBI taxonomy): Bacteria > Bacillati > Actinomycetota > Actinomycetes > Kitasatosporales > Streptomycetaceae > Streptomyces > Streptomyces sp. NPDC048057. Next base: position 4,223 of record NZ_JBEZNF010000015.1, on the reverse strand, counting down.
CCACCCCGGGCCCCTGGCCGGGCGCCCGGGGCTGAACGCCCCGCGCTCCGCACGACCCCTCATGACCCGACCCGGGTGCGCCGGCGCCCGGGTCGGGCGGTAGTGAACTGATCACACATCATCTCATCAGGCGAGACATCATTGTCCACTATTCGGATAATGGTGGACTCGCCTCGGATCGCCGTGCCACGCTTCCCCCATGTCTCGACCTGGAATCGCCTTGGTGAGTCGGCGGCACGTCGACCACGGCCGCATGTCCAGCGCCATCTGTCCCGCCGGCTGACGCTCACCGCACAGCCGTACCCGGTCGCACCAGCCGAGCATCTCCGCCGCCTGATCTGATCCGCCTGCCGCGTTTCACCTCTGCACGCACCTGCCTGCTCGCCTTCGCTTCGCCCCGCTTTCAGCGCTTTCGCACGCCCTGCTCCCCCCGCACACCGCACCCTGCGCACCGTCGCGCGTCCAGCGAGTGTGCAGCTCAGAGCCGCCCTCCTGCTGCCTCGAAGGACACCGCCATGGCCGCCACGCCTCCCGAGCCCGCCCCCGCCGCACCCCGCCGGAAAACCGGCCGGCACCGCGGCGAGGGTCAGTGGGCCGTGGGCCACATGACGCCCCTGAACGCCAACGAGCAGACCAAGAAGGACGACGACGGTCTCAACGTACGGACACGTATTGAGACGATCTACGCCCACCGGGGTTTTGACTCCATCGACGGCGCCGACCTGCGCGGACGGATGCGCTGGTGGGGTCTGTACACCCAGCGCAAGCCCGGGATCGACGGCGGAAAGACGGCGATCCTGGAGCCGGAGGAGCTGGACGACAAGTACTTCATGCTCCGGGTCCGGATCGACGGCGGTCGGCTGACCACCCGCCAACTGCGGGTGATCGGCGAGATCTCCCAGGAGTTCGCCCGCGGCACCGCCGACATCACCGACCGGCAGAACGTCCAGTACCACTGGATCCGCATCGAGGACGTCCCCGAGATCTGGCGGCGCCTGGAGGCCGTCGGCCTGTCGACGACGGAGGCGTGCGGCGACACCCCCCGCGTGATCCTCGGCTCGCCCGTCGCCGGCATCGCCGAGGACGAGATCGTCGACGGCACCCCGGCGATCGAGGAGATCCAACGCCGCGTGATCGGCAACAAGGACTTCTCCAACCTGCCCCGCAAGTTCAAGTCGGCGATCTCCGGCTCCCCGCTGCTGGACGTGGCGCACGAGATCAACGACGTCTCGTTCGTCGGCGTGCACCACCCGGAACTCGGCCCCGGCTTCGACGTCTGGGTCGGCGGCGGCCTCTCCACCAACCCCAAGCTCGGCGTCCGGCTCGGCACCTGGGTGCCGCTGGAGGACGTGCCCGACGTCTACGAGGGCGTCATCGCCATCTTCCGCGACTACGGCTACCGCCGGCTGCGCAACCGCGCCCGGCTGAAGTTCCTCGTCGCGGACTGGGGCCCGGAGAAGTTCCGCCAGGTCCTGGAGGACCAGTACCTGCTGCGCAAGCTCGCCGACGGGCCGGCGCCCGAGGTGCCCCAGCAGCAGTGGCGCGACCACGTCGGCGTGCACCGGCAGAAGGACGGCCGCTTCTACGTCGGCTTCGCACCCCGCGTCGGCCGGGTGGACGGCACCGTCCTCACCAAGATCGCCGAACTGGCCGAGGAGCACGGCTCCGGCCGGGTGCGGACCACCGCCGAGCAGAAGATGATCGTGCTCGACGTCGCGGAGCCCCAGGTCGAATCGCTGGTCGCCGGGTTGGAGGCGCTGGACCTGCGGGTGACGCCCTCGCCGTTCCGCCGCGGCACGATGGCCTGCACCGGCATCGAGTTCTGCAAGCTCGCCATCGTCGAGACCAAGGCCCGGGGCGCCTCCCTCATCGACGAACTGGAGCGCCGCATCCCGGAGTTCGACCAGCCCATCACGATCAACCTCAACGGCTGCCCGAACGCCTGCGCGCGCATCCAGGTCGCGGACATCGGTCTCAAGGGCCAACTCGTCCTCGACGACGACGGCAACCAGGTCGAGGGCTACCAGGTCCACCTCGGCGGCGCGCTGGGCCTGGACCCCGGCTTCGGCCGCAAGGTCCGGGGCCTGAAGGTCACCGCGGACGAGCTCCCGGACTACGTGGAGCGCGTGCTGCGCCGCTTCCAGCAGCAGCGCACCGAGGGCGAGCGCTTCGCCACCTGGGCGGCCAGGGCCGCCGAGGAGGCGCTCAGGTGAGCGTCCCCCCGCAGTACTGCACCACCCTCTCCACCACCCCCACCAGGACGTCGACGAACAGGAGGACGGCATGAGCGAGCGGGCCGCGCCGTTCTACTGCCCCTACTGCGGGGACGAGGACCTGCGCCCCAGCGAAGAAGGACACGGCGCATGGGAATGCGCGGCGTGCAGTCGAGCCTTCCAACTGAAGTTCCTCGGGCTGCTGGCTCGTGGACTTCAGCGCAACGACAGTGGAGAGAACGACATATGACGGTCACTCAGACTGCCGAACGACTACGCGGCCTCGCCGAGCGCGCCGGTCGCGACCTGGAGGACGCGCCCGCACTCGCCGTCCTGACCTGGGCTGCCGAGACCTTCGGCCCGCGCTTTTGCGTCACCTCCTCCATGGAGGACGCGGTCGTCGCCCACCTCGCGTCCCGGGCCCTGCCGGGCGTGGACGTGGTCTTCCTCGACACCGGCTACCACTTCCCCGAGACGATCGGGACGCGGGACGCCGTCGAGGCCGTGATGGACGTCAACGTCATCACGATCACGCCGCGCCAGACCGTGGCGGAGCAGGACGCCGAGCACGGGCCGAGACTGCACGACCGCGACCCGGACCTGTGCTGCGCCCTGCGCAAGGTCGGCCCCCTGGAGCAGGGGCTGGCCGGGTACGACGCCTGGGCGACCGGCCTGCGCCGCGACGAGTCCCCGACCCGGGCGAACACCCCGGTCGTCGGCTGGGACGAGAAGCGGCAGAAGGTGAAGGTGTCGCCGATCGCCCGGTGGACCCAGGACGACGTGGACGCGTACGTCGCCGAGCACGGCGTCCTCACCAACCCCCTGTTGATGGACGGGTACGCCTCCGTAGGCTGTGCGCCCTGCACCCGCAGGGTCCTGGCGGGCGAGGACGCCCGCGCCGGCCGTTGGGCCGGACGGGGCAAGACCGAATGCGGGCTGCACGGCTGATGACGACTCAGGAGACTGCCATGACCGGAGCCACCATCTGGCTGACTGGCCTGCCCAGCGCCGGGAAGACCACCATCGCGTACGCCCTGGCCGAACAGCTCGGCTCGGCCGGCCACCGCACCGAGGTGCTGGACGGCGACGAGATACGCGAGTTCCTCTCCGCGGGCCTGGGCTTCGACCGCAAGGACCGCCACACCAACGTCCAGCGCATCGGCTTCGTGGCCGAACTGCTCGCCTCGCACGGCGTGCACGTGCTCGTCCCGGTGATCGCGCCGTACGCGGACAGCCGGGAGGCCGTCCGCAAGCGCCACGAGACCGCGGGCACCCCGTACGTCGAGGTGCACATCGCGACACCGGTGGAGGTGTGCTCGGAGCGCGACGTGAAGGGGCTCTACGCCAAGCAGGCGGCGGGCGAGATCAGCGGACTGACCGGAGTGGACGACCCGTACGAGGAGCCCGTCTCCCCGGACCTGCGCGTCCGGTCCCAGGACCAGACCGTGGCGGAGTCCGCGGACGCGGTGTTCGCGCTGTTGACCGAGAGGGGCCTGGTGTGAGCCTGGTGACCGGCGTGCGCGCCGACGTGGAGGACAGTCCGTACGCCTTGTCGCATTTGGATGCGTTGGAGTCGGAGTCGGTTCATGTGGTGCGGGAGGTGGCGGGGGAGTTCGAGCGTCCGGTGGTGTTGTTTTCCGGGGGCAAGGACTCGATCGTGATGTTGCATGTGGCGGTGAAGGCGTTTGCGCCGGCGCGGGTGCCGTTTGCGTTGTTGCATGTGGACACGGGGCACAACTTTCCTGAGGTGTTGGAGTTCCGTGACCGGACGGTGGAGCGGTTCGGGTTGACGTTGCATGTGGCGTCGGTGCAGGAGTACATCGATCGTGGGGTGCTCACGGAGCGGGCGGACGGGACGCGGAATCCGTTGCAGACGTTGCCGTTGACGGAGGCGATTGCCGGGCATCGGTTTGACGCGGTGTTCGGTGGGGGGCGTCGGGACGAGGAGAAGGCGCGGGCGAAGGAGCGGGTGTTCTCGTTGCGGGACGCGTTCTCGCAGTGGGATCCGCG